>CABSMX010000029.1 GCA_902478945.1 uncultured Collinsella sp. | reverse complement strand
GACGTTCAATTTCAAGGGCGCGACCAGAAGGTCAGCGCCCTTTCATTTCACGTCACCTTGCTCGCGTGTACGGGTTTTCGCTGGCTTATGCTCAACAAGGGCGGTTGTATTATTTTGGCGCTCATTGGGGACAGACTTAAATGAGTGCTCAATGAGCGGGTACTCATTTAAGTCTGTCCCCAATGAGTGGGTGGAAGGTTGCGGGTTCTTTACGGGAATGTAGTGTGGGCTGCGGAAACGTGGTTCTTTCCGTACAATAGTTCAACTCGTGTAAACGCAGGGAAGGGACATTCATGGCAGACATGATCGAGATCAAGCATCTCAACAAGTACTTTGGCGACCTGCATGTGCTCAAAGATATCAATCTCACCGTCAAGCGCGGCGAGAAGCTCGTAATGATCGGGCCTTCCGGTTCGGGTAAGTCGACGCTCATCCGTTGCGTCGATTATCTGGAGGAGCCCACATCGGGCGAGGTCGTCATCGACGGTACGCCGCTCACCAAAAAGAATCACCTGGAGATGGCTCGCAAGTATAGTTCCATGGTGTTTCAGCAGTTCAACCTGTATCCCAACATGACGGTGCTGGGCAACCTGACGCTCGCGCCCATCAAGCTGCAAAAGAAGAGCAAGGAGGAGGCGACCGAGATCGCCATCGCCGCGCTCAAGCGCGTCGGCATGGCGCATAAGGCCGGCGAGTATCCGCAGAATCTCTCGGGCGGTCAGCAGCAGCGCATCGCCATCGCCCGTGCCCTGTGCACTAAGCAGCCCATCATCCTGTTTGACGAGCCGACCTCGGCGCTCGACCCCGAGATGGTCCAGGAGGTTCTGGACGTTATGATTGAGCTCGCGCAGGAGGACATCACCATGATCTGCGTGACGCACGAGATGGGCTTTGCGCGCCAGGTGGCCGACCGCGTCATCTTTATGGAGGACGGCCGCATCCTGGAGGAGGGCACGCCCGAGCACTTCTTCGATAACCCCGAGAACCCGCGCTGCCGCGAGTTCCTGTCCAAGATTCTGCACTAGGCGCGGTGATGGACATGACGGATATGACGAGGGCGGCCGTGTCGCGCCGCCACTTTTTGCAGCTGGCTGGCGCCGGTATGCTCGCTCTGACGGGGACCGCGCTTACCGGTTGCGGCAACTCCACCAGCAGCGAGGGCTCCGACAAGGGGTCCAAGCTTGCGACCATCAAGTCGCGTGGCCATCTGAATGCCGGCGTTAAGAAGGACGTTCCCGGCTACGGCTATTACGACACCGCCAAGGGCCGCTCTGAGGGCATGGAAGTCGATTTGTGCTACCAGATCGCCGCTGCCGTCTTTGGCGTGAGCTACAAGGAGGCCCGCGCCCAGGAGCTTGTCGAGTTTACCGACGTAACGCCCAAGACGCGCGGCCCGCTGATCGATAACGGCCAACTCGACGTGGTCGCGGCGACCTACACCATCACCGACGAGCGCAAGAAGAGCTGGGATTTCTCGACGCCGTACCGCACCGACTACGTGGGACTCATGGTCAAGAAGCGTTCGGGCTTTACCTCGATTGAGGATTTGGATGGCAAGGTCATCGGCGTGAGCCAGGGCGCCACCACGCAGAGCCTGATCGAGCAGATGATCAAGGACAACGGCTTTAGCTGCAAGCCCGAGTTTAGGGCCTTTAGTGGCTACCCCATCATCAAGAGTTCGCTCGACGCCGGCAATATCGACGTCTTTGCCATGGACCGCTCCACGCTGGCCGGCTATATGAACGAGACCGTTGAGTTGCTGCAGCCCGAGGTCAAGTTTGGCGAGCAGGGCTACGGCGTGGCGACCAAGAAGGGCTGCGACCTTTCCGCCGTGGTCGATCAGGTGATTTGCGATCGTCTGGCCGACGGCTGGCTCGAACAAGAGGTTAAGACCTGGGGTCTTGTATAGGCGCATCGTCCAAGGAAGGAATCAAATGCTCGAAGGATTATTTGACGCCGACCGTTGGTCGACGACATTTCAAAACATGGGGCCCTTCTGGGAGGGCTTTGGCGTGACGCTGCAGGTGGTCGTTGCCGGCCTGCTGCTGTCGCTGGTGCTGGGTACGCTGCTGGGCGTGTTCTCTACCACTCGCTCGCGCGTGCTGCGCGCCATAAGCCGCGTGTACGTGGAGTTTTACCAAAACACCCCGTTGCCCGTGCAGGTGCTCTTTATGTACATGGCCGGTCCGCAGTTTTTGCAGGCCATAACCGGTGCCGACCAGCCGGTGCGTATCGCGCCGTTCGTGCTGGGCTTCTTGGGTGTGGGTCTGTATCACGCGGCCTACATTTCGGAGGTCATCCGCACCGGTATCGAGGCGGTTCCGCGCGGTCAGATGGAGGCGGCCCAGAGCCAGGGCTTCACCCGTGCACAGGCGTACTGGTACATCGTGCTGCCCCAGACATTCAAGATCATTCTGCCGCCGCTGTGTAACCAGGCGCTCAACTTGGTCAAGAACACGTCGGTGCTCGCGCTTGTGGCCGGCGGCGATCTTATGTACCGTTCCGACAACTTTGTGAGTCTGTACGGTTACCTGCAGGGATACATCGTCTGCTGCCTTATGTACTTCATCATCTGCTTTCCGCTCGCCATGCTGGTGCAGTGGCTCGAGCGCCGCTCCAAGGAGCGTCCGCGCGGCGTGAGCCTGGCCGAGCTGGGGCTCGACAACGTAGAGGAGGCCTAGCGCATGGAAATCTTCAACGCGACCAACCTGCTCTACATTTGGGGCGGCTTTGTTAAGACGATCGAGATCTCGGCGCTGTCGATCTTTTTCTCGCTCATCTTTGGCACGGTGCTGGCGCTCGTTAAAAGCTATGCGCCCCGCCCGTTCCGTATTTTGGTGAGCGCCTATATCGAGCTGTTCCGTTGCACGCCGAACCTGCTGTGGATCCTGTTTATCTACTTTACGGTGCAGGGTTTGGACATTGTGATTTCGACCATCGCCTTCACGCTGTTTACCAGCGCTGTTATGGCCGAGATTGTGCGCGGTGGCCTCAACTCGATTCCGCGCGGCCAGTTTGAGGCAGCGCAGAGCCAGGGCTTCGGCTTCTTTGCCACCATGCGCTACATCATTCTGCCGCAGACGTTTAAGACGATCATTCCGGCGCTGTTTAGCCAGTGCACGACCGTCATTAAGGACAGCTCGTATCTTTCGGGCATTAACGTGGCCGAGCTCATGTACACGGCAAACGTCGTGATGGCCCACGCGATCGACCTGTCGCAGGTGCTTATGCTCTACGGCCTGGTGTTTGCGATGTACTTTGTGCTCAACTTTGGTATCTCGTTGCTGGTTCGCGCATATCAGAGGCGAATGGTGGCAGCGTAGAATGTGGCAAAGGGACAGCCCCTTTGCCACATAGAGAAAGGAATCGCGATGAGCGATCTGGAGAACAAGAAGAGTCCTGTGGTCATTACCATCGCGCGCGACTTTGGTGCCGAGGGCCACGAGATCGGACGCATCCTCGCCAACGAGTTGGGGATTCCGCTGTACGACAACGAGCTGCTGGTGCGTGCGTCGCTGCGCGCGGGCGAGTCGCTCGACAAGATGGCTGCCTACGACGAGCGCCTGGCCGTGGAGAATATGGCGTTTCTGCCCGACCGCTACGATGCACGTTCGTACTCGGACAAGTTGTTCCAAAAGATGAGCCAGGTGATTTTGGATCTGGGCGAGACCGAGAGCTGCATTATCGAAGGCCGTCTGTCCGATTACCTGCTGCGTAACAATCCCAACCACATTGCCGTGTTGGTGACCGCACCCTTTGAGGACCGCGTCGAGATCGTGCGCAAGAAGCGCGGCCTTAACAAAAAGAAGGGCGCCAAGCTGGTCAAGCAGCAGCAGAAGGCGCGCGAGGCGTTCTATAAGCGCTACAGCGCCGGAAAGTGGAAGATGACGAGTGGCAAGGACATCGTCGTCAACCGCGCCAAGCTGGGCCGCGAGGGCTGCAAAGATGTCATCGCCGCTGCCTACCGCTACAAGGTAGCGCAGCTCGAAGGCTAGCCGATCAATAACCACCACAAAGGGGACAGGCACCTTTGTGGTGGTTTTTGTTTTAGGCCGAGGGGAAGGCTTTGGTGAGACCGGCGCGCGTTTGCGTGTCGGTCTTTTGGTAGATAGAGCTCAGGTGGCGCTGCACCATGCGCATCGAGATACCGAGTTCCTCGGCAACCTGCTTGAGCGGGCGTTCATCCTGGGTCACGGCTATGAGCACGTCGACTTCGCGCGGGGTGAGAGCGTGGTTGGCGATGAAGGCCTGGCGTTGCTCCTCGATGGTGGGGGCGGCGAGTGCTTTCTCGGCTCGTTGCTGGTGTTCGCGCTCCTGCTCGGTTTGGGGTAGGCGGAACAGGCCCGCGGCTACAAACGCCACACTCGCCGCCACAAGCAGCATGAGCGCGCCGATCATGATGAGGGCGACATTGCCCGAGGTCACAAGTGCCAGCGAGATGCCCGACGTGGTGAACGCACATACGTTGTTGGCTGCGCGGCCCATGCCAGCCCACAGTGCGGGCGTATGCATGCGCGGCGCCAGCTGCGTAAACGTGGCGGTAAAGAACGTGACAAAAAAGCCCGAGCTCAGGTAAAAGACGACAAGGCCCAAGTTGGGGTCGGCGCCGGCTTCCACGGCCAAGATCGAGATGGTGGAAAGTGCCGTGACGCCGAGCATGATGAGACCCATGTAGCGACGTTCGGCAAGATCAAAGATAAGACCGGCGGCAAGGCCGCTTGCAGCCAAAAAGAGGCGCGGCCAGGTCTGCACGGCAATGGTGCCATGAGCGTTGGAGAGCGTGACCACGTTGTCGAGGGTCGAGAACAAGCAGGCAAGAATCATGACGAGCGCGATGCTCCAACATGCCTGCTTGGCGAGGGCGTGTGAGGGCTCGGCAAAGGGGTTGACGGTGGGATTGGGACTCTCGGCAGCCTTTAGGGGAACGGCGCTGAGGGCGGAGATGGCGATAGTCACTGTGCCAAGGACGATGAGCTCTGCGATGCCGCCGCAATTGAGCAGGTTGATGGCGAACTGCATCAGGATGCCCGCGGCATAGGCCGCTCCCGCGCCGGTGGCGAGCTTGGGATCGTCTTGAAACGCCAGTGAAAAGGCGTAGTGCGTAGCGGCGCCCAACAGGCCGAGTCCGAGGAATGCGAGGCAGCCCAGAATCTCGAGGGCAAGCGAGCCCGTGGGGGACTGGATTTGGGTCAATCCCAGGATGGCGATGGGAACGGCGGCGCTGACAACTGCCTGGGGCTGGCCTTTGCGTTGGGCGAGACCGAGCAGTGGTGCATATCCGATAAAGCCGATGACGCTGGCGCCAAGGATAAAGCCCTGCGCAAGCACAACGCGTTCGGCACCGGCGAGCAGGCCGACATTGACGTCGAAGCGAAACTCGGCGGCAAGGAAGGCGAAGGTGAAGAGCGCGAGTGCCAGAAGCGCGTTGATTTTAGACCTGCTCAGGTTCAAGGACGGTCCTTTGGGTGGACGAATAATCGTGTCCTCGATTGTAGCGTTCCCGGGACGAGTGTGGCGATGGCGAAATCATATTGAATTAAACCGCAGGTAGAGGCCTAGGTTCACATCTACGAACCTAGGCATATGGAGTCATTTGGTACATCTTGGTGGTACAGGACCACCACAAAGGGGACAGGCACCTTTGTGGTGGTATGTCCCTACGACCAAGGAGGCCGTTATGAACGTAAGCCACTTTGACAAGCAAGCTCAACGTGAGTCCACCTGCTCGCTGGTTCACGGTACCTGGCGTTGTGTGGGTGCCAAAATAGCTTGCGCCGGCGCGTGTGCGCTTATGGTCGGTCAGTTGCTGCTGCCGAGCGTGGCGCTGGCGACGGAATGCGCCGATCCCGCCGCTGGGACGGATGAGGTTGCCGCGGCTCCGGTGACGCCGACGGTTGCGGAGGATACGGCGGCTCCGGCGCCGGTACCGGTGGCTCCGGCTGCGCCGATGACTGACGCGGCTCCGGCGGCACCGTCCACGGCAGAAGCTCAGCAAGATCAGCAGGACGCACCGGCGGCAACGGTGAACGATACGGTTGCTGTCAACCAAGATGGCTCTCTTGGTGGCACCGACAGCTCGTCGGCAAACAACGCCATCATGCCCTGCGGTGTGACCGATGTTGTTGGCGGCAGCGACGTTAGGGTCAATACGACCGTGGTTCCCCGCTACACGGACTGTGTGCTTCCGTGCAATGTCACACTCGAAAAGGGCCAGCCGTATACCCACGATTTTCCCGATGTTGAGGGTGGCATTCCAGAAGCGCTTGCGAGCGAAGTCGTCGAGGTTAAGTACTACAGGGCCGATGCCGCTTCGGGCACTCTGGTCGAAGTTCAGGATGCATCCATGTCCGACGTGACGGCTCGCTTCGAACCCGCTGGCGATTACATGAGGCTGACGCTGACCTTTACGGGTGGCGCGGCAGGCGGCTCGTATCGACTCACGCGCAATGAGGCTCTCTATATTGGCTCGGCACTGGAGTATACCGGAACTGACTATGAAGGCAGCTCGACTATCGTCAACGAAACCAGGTACGATTATTACCTCCGCTATGCCATCAATAGCGAAATTACGCTTGTTGCATCGGAAAACGAAGCCCTCCATAACCTGAATGTCAACGACGTGAAGACCGACTACGCGCCCGGCGAGGCGCCGCGCGCGACTGCGACGGTCCCCGCTGCCGATGCCGACAAGTACGAGATCGCCTACGAGTGCTGGGAAGAGATGGATGCCAGCGACCCTACGGGGCTCACGCCCGTTGCCTTCTGGTATTCCGACCCTGCCAAGTATCCGACGGGCGCGAGGAGGATTGAACACTTCGAAGATGGTAAGTTCTACATGTACTCCGTTGAGCTGAGGCTCAAGGGCGACAATACCGTGGCCGATGACTGCAATATGAACGTCAACGGTCATTGGGTGCACCACGTAAAGACCGTCAACGGCGTCTTCGCGCCAAACGCTGACAATATGGTGTGCGAGCAGCCGATCGACGAATGGCGGGCCATCGACGTTATAGAGATCAACGGCGCCACGACCACCTTCAAGGCGGGCGATAAGCCGGTCTTTACGGCGAATGTTCCGACGGGCTCCAACTCCCTTCCTCAGTGTGAGTTCTGGACGGGTAGCGACGGCAGCGAAGTGAACTCCGTGGATTTCTGGGATCAGAACATCACGAATCACATCGACGTCTTTAAGCCTGGCGTGACCTATCGCTACGGCATCTACCTCAAGTCCGCGCGCGGCTTCTACTTTACGCCCGACACCAAGCTGGTGATCAACGGCCGGGAGTGCGGCTACCAGGTCGCGGATAGCGTATCCGATGAGGACAGCGGCTGGATCTACACCCTGTGGCTCAACACCGATCTGACCTTTACGCCTGAAGCCACGTCGACTCCCGATCCGCAGCCTACGCCGGATCCCAAGCCGACGCCGCAGCCTGGGGTGAAGCCCGCGGCCAAGCCGGCCACGACAACCGCCACGACCAAGACGGTTGAGAAAACCACGCAGGCCAAGAAGGGCGATGCTGTCCTGGCTACCACAGGGGATACCACCGCGATGACGGTCGCCGCCCTAGGCATCGCCGGCGCAACCGTAGCCGCCGCCGGCGATGCCGCGACCAAGCGCCGCAAGCGCTAGGTTTTGGTGACGGCGCCTATTCTCGGCTTCAGCAAAATCTCGATCTGTAACACCAAACTGCCCAAAACGGCTCTAGATGTTACAGATTGAGATGAACCGAATGGCCGCCAATCTAATGTCTCGATCTGTAACACCAAGCGGGGAATTTGACCTCTAGCTGTTACAGATCGAGACAAACCGACCGGCCGAGTCCAGAACCACCGTAAAGGTGCCTGTCCCCTTTGTGGTGGTTTGCGCAGGTAGAACGGTAGGTTCGTATATATGAACCTACCGTTCGCTTTGTTTTTGGACAACGATTACGCTGGATGACTTTTGGTTTGCAGGAAAGGAACGACCATGAGGTGGACTACTGCTCGAGCGCTTTGCCGACGGCTGACGGTTGCCACGGTGACCCTCGCGATGGTGACGGGTTCGTTTCCCGCGGGCGCGTTTGCTGAGGCCCTCAACACCGACGGCACTTTTGTGCAGACGGATAACGGCCAAGCAGCCGACGCCGCTCCCGCCGATTCGGCTGACGCCCAAACGTCAGACTCTGCTTCCGCCGACCCCGCGCCCGATGCCGGCGCCGCCGACCCCACAGTGCTCGATAGCGGTGATACCCCTACGCCCCCGCCCTCCGAGATTGCATCGGCGGCGGGCCTAACGGGCGCCGGGCAGACCGAGAGCACACCTGCGGGTACGCTCGCCACTGATCTTGTCGAGGGCAAGGAACTCGCCGAGCAGCAGAAGCAGGAGGAGACCGCCGAAGCCGAAGCAACTTGGAATGAGGATCTTGGGCTCTGGATGACCTCGAAGGGCGCTACGGGCGTAAAAGGCGAATACGATGATGGCTACGTGGCCGGCGAGCAGACTCCCGCGCAGTACTACTTCTCGATCGATAGCCTCACCAACGAAATTTCTATCGAGTATGGCGACGCGGGCATTACCACGTTGGAGGTGCCCTCGACCATCGACGGCAAAAATGTCGTGAGTCTTAAGGGCATGGGAAACGTTGCGCTCACATCAATTACGTTTGCCCCCGATTCGCATATCCGCTCTGTGGGCGGTTTGGGCGGCAGCAGCATCAAGGAAATCGCACTGCCCGATTCGGTTGAGGAACTGGGCTGGAATGCGTTTACCGGAAGCAAGACACTTCACACGGTGACCTGGCCCAACAACGCGGCCTTTACCACGATTCCCGAGCAGGCCTTTGAGGGCTGCGAACAACTTGACGACAATGTGGTGGCAACGCTGCCGCCTTCGATTAAGACTATCGACTATCGCGCCTTCGCCAATTGCGGCGTACCGCAGTTCTATGTCTCGGACACAACGGTACTCACCTTTACGCAGATCAACGTGCCGGGCACGGTGGAGCGGATTGAGCGCTATGCCTTTGACGGGTGCTCGCATGTGTCGTCGGTGACGATTGGCGATGGTGTCAAATCTATCGGGGCGCTCGCGTTCGCCTCTCTTGATCCTGCGATTGCCGGCAAAGAGATTGTGCTACCCAAAAGCGTGGAAATGATAGAGTGGGGAGCTTTTGAGAACACGAGATACGGAAACGAGACGAACCATAATGCCGTTGCCCTGCGCGTGATGAACCCCGATCTTCAGTTTGGTGAGGCGGGCTATCCGGGCGACTATAATGAGCGCGTGACAATCGATGGCGTAACGTATGCGATTCCCTTCAGTGAAGGCCAGACCATCTATGCCTATGCGACCGATTCGGCTGGCAACCCCTCGATGGTCAAAAAGCTTGCCGATGCCGTGGCCGATCGCAAGGACTCCGTCGATTCCTCGAAGCCTGCCTACACGTTTGAGTGGATGGGCGAGGCGGCCCAGATCACGGGCAAACTTCCCCAGGGCGCGGCGGCCGTGCTCGTGCAGGCGGGGCAGTCCACGCCGCTGGCGGTTGGCGATGACGGCAGCTTTACAGCGGACGCTCTCTCCAAGACGGCAGCCACCCTGCGCATTTCGCTCAGCGGTTACTATGACATGGTGCTGGCGCGCCCGGGCGACCAGATGACGGGCACATGGAATATCGGAGAGATTAAGGCGGAGGACTTTACCAAGATTCCGGCTTCGCGCGCGATTGAGCTCAACGTGGGCTATCTTGAACCGATTGTGGGCCAGGATAAGACCGAACGCATTGAGCTCGATAGTCTCGATAACATCGATCTGACGGTGAAGAGCGGCGGCAAGACGCTTAAGCCTGCCAAGGGTGACAAGGAAAACGACTTCCGTATCCAGGGCACAGCGCTCGTGGTGTCGCAGGCCATTGCCGACGCGGACCAGGATCTGGAGATAACGCTCGAGCCCAAAGACAGCCTCAAGCTGGGTGGGGCGACGGCGACGGTGAAGCCCTCGGCCGGCAAGGTCGATATCGACTTGAAGCCCTGGGGCACGGCGACGGTCGCGACCAAGGGCGACTACCAGGGCGCTAACCGCGTGCTGGTGTTCCGTACGTCCGACGGCAAGCTGGTCGCCGACGGCGTCACCTATCTGATGGGTTACGAAGACGATGGCACCACGCCTATCATGAAGGCCGAGACGCCGCGCCTTAAGGCCGGTTCGTACACCATCGTCGCCTTTAACAAGACGAGCTACGACATCCAAGCGACGAGCTATTCCACGTTTAGCCGCCTAGGGCTGACCGTGGGTAAGCATATCGCGCAAAAGCAGGTGAAGATTGAGGACGGCAAGCAGCTCGACGTGACGCTCGACGTCCCCACGTTTGACGTGGAGACGTATCGTGCCGAGCGCGGGCTGACGGCGGGCTCGGTTATCGCTGATTCGTCCGCGGTCGTTGGCGCGGAGACCGAGCTGCGCATTCATTACGAGCTCAAGGACAGCCAGGCTGCCAAGATTGAGATTCCGCTGGCCAAGGATGCCGTCGAGGATGTGTCCGCAGGCGCTCGCGAAGCCGACGCCTGCTCCGATGCCATGTGGGCTAACACAACTTGGGAGGGCGACAACCTCGTTCTCAATATGAAGAAGGGCATGGGCGCCGATGTGTTTGTGCGCTTTAAGCCTAAGGCCGCGGGCATCTATGCCGTCTCGCCGCTCATTACGCTGGGCGAGGTGACATTGCCGCTGGGAAGCACCACACTCGAGGTTAGTGGATCGCGCATCGAGGTCGACAACACCGACGTTCACAGCCTGCTGGGCAATGTGGCCTACGTTTATGCAGCGCCGGGCAAGAGCGTGCAGCTCACCGTGGGGACGGGCTCGTCGGCTGCAAAGTACACCGGCAAGACCAATAAACTCGGTCGTGCCAAGATTGAATACGACCTGCCGCAGGATACGCTTGCCGCCGAGCGTGTGACGCTCGAGGCGCGCGTGGGCTCGACCGATGTCGCCGCCGCTGCCGCAGAGGTGACGGCTCGCAACTATGTGCGCTATGTTCCGGGCGCTTCGGTCTGGAACTTTGATGTGACGTATCGTGGCGGTACGCAAAACCTGGTCAAGGATGGCAAGGACACCGGCAAGAGTCTGTGGACCTTCCATCATCTGCCGCAAAAGAAGAACGCCTACTGGACGTTCGATATCACGCTCGAGGTGGGAAACGAAGAGGCCGCCGACACGCTCGACCTGTACGTGGACTGCGTGGATGGCAAGACGGTGACGATTCCTCTGACTCAAAAGTCGCGCGAGGGCACCCGTGTGCGCTATGTCGCGGAGTATGTGGACGAGGGTTACCTTAAGCTGCTCGACGAGTTTAACAAGGCGAATGACTCGACCTATGTGAACTGCGGCAACTTTGAGCAAATCTTTATGCCGCAGACCTACCGCATCTCCAATGCCCAGCTTATGACCATGCTGAGTTTTGACGCCAAAGCTTCGGCCAAAAAGCATTCCGCCGCGGCCGAGGAGCGCCAGCAGGAGTTCTCGAATGCCGTGCAGCAGTGGCACGAGTATATGATGGATAACTCGTTTAATGATGTCGACGAGGCCTTTAACGACGCGATTGACCAGATGGTCGCCGATGCGTTTGCCGAAGAGGACAAGGACGGTAAAGAGGACGAAGCCCAAGGTGGAGCTGCGCGTAAGGCTCGTCGCGCCCCTGCCGCCAGCGACGGCGAGGGTGATGGTGCTGGCAACGACGAGGCCGCGCAGTTTGCGACTGAGCTCAAGGCCGCGGTCGGCGGGTCGTCGGCGCTGCTGACCCAGCAGGGCGACAGCTATGGCGTCAATGTGGACAAGATGATCTTTGAGGATGCTTACGGCACCAGCGAGGATTGGTATCAGGAACTCGCGGCGGCCCAGGGCGCGAACGCTGCGGATGCGGCCGCCATCAAGGAGCTCGTCGACCATGCATCGCGAGCGGAGTTTATTGCCCAGCAGGCCGAGGATCTGGTGGGCCAGTCGATGGGTATCGGCCAGCTCAACCAATACGGAAGCTGGAATGACGCAACCGCTGCGGCGCTCAACAAGTGTGCGGGCATTAAGGCCAGCGAGTACAACGGCCAGTCGACGAGCGGGTTTAACGATTTGGGCCAGGTGCTCGGCAGCTCGCTGAGCTACAAGGCGGCTGATGACGATACCGTCAAGGGCTTTAAGGTCGCCGCGCCCGATGGCGAGCAGACGGCCTATATCGAGTCGGAATTTATCGAGAACTCCAATAACAACAAGAACCAGGCGCTTCTGTTTAACTCGATCGCCATGCAGTGCGACATTCTGGACAACCTGTACGACAACTGGAATGTGGTCCATAGCCTCAACAACTCCAAGGTGCGCGGATGGCTCATGGCCTGGAAGCGCAACGGCGACGTGAGCGCCCATATGAAGCTCATCCGCACGATCCGTTCGCTCAAGAGCTATAAGATTGAATGCGAGATGTTCGGACAGGTCTTTAAGACCGATGCGTGGAAGGCGGCCGGCCAGGCGTTTCCCGCGGCGACCCAGGGTATCGGCATCTTTACCGGCATTTACGGCGTGAACGATGCCAGCAAGAACTGGGAGAACGTGAACGTCCGTATGCAGAAGGTGAAGGGCGAGCGCGAGGGCTATGAGCTTCAGCACACGCGCTTGCTTGCCAAGCCCGAGAAGACCGAGGACGACTGGAAGTGCATTTACGCGCTGCGTGACGTCATGGAGAAGGCGCGTGCGTTTGAGGATCTGCTGTATCGCCAGCTCTGCCACGACAGCACCGATGTGGCAGTGGGCTCCATTATGACAATCGCCGGCGTGCTGACGGCCGGTTCGGCGGGTACCGTGGTGGGCGCTGCCTATGACGCGGCTTCGACCAGCGTAGGTTCGGAGCGCGCGATTAAGCTGACCAATGCCGAATGCGCCTATGATGTTGCCTGCGAGCAGGTGGAGCGCGCGTGCCAGAATCGTATTACGGTCAACTGGGGCGAGCTGACCGATGCCGAGGTCTACAAGGCCAACAAGGACGGCTTGATCTCGGACGAGAAGATGCAGTCGATTTTTGAGGCGCGTTATCGCAATGTGGCCGCCAGGGCTGCACCCGACCCTGCGGGCGTGGTGTACGAGGGTCTGCTGTCCAATACGGTTGAAGGCGCGACGGTTGAGCTGTGGAGCGCCGACGATGCGGCCGGTACCAATGCAGTGCGTTGGGATGCCGAGGAGTATGAGCAGGACAATCCGCTTGCAACGGGTGCGGACGGTGCGTACAACTGGAATACGCCGACCGGCTGGTATCAGGTGCGCGTGACCAAGGACAGGTATGAGGAGGCGCGTTCGGCTTGGCTGCGCGTGCCGCCGATTCAGACTGAGGTGAACATTGGCTTGGTGTCGACGGCGGCGCCCGAGGTGGCTTCGGCCCATGCCTACACCGATTGCGTCGAGGTTGAGTTTGCGCAGTATATGGATGCGAGCGACGATGCCCTGGTCGCATTGTGCGCGCAGGGCTTGGGCGACGTGACGTATACGTGGCTCGACAAACAGGACGATCCCAATGGCAAGCCGCTGTCGCGCGTGCTGCGTATTCGCTATGCCGATGCGCGTGAGGCGGGCTCGACGGTGGCGTTTGAGCTCGACGGTGCTCGCAACTACGCCGGCGCGGCCATGGCGCGCTGGGCAAGTGGCGAGCTTGTCGTGGGCGTTCGTGCCGACAAGCTCAAGCTCAACGTGGAGCAGGCCGTGACCATGCTTGAGGGCAGTGACTTTGAGCTGGTGGCGCACGTGACCGATAAGGCGGGCAAGCCGTTTGCGGGCGCAAGGGTTAGTGTTGGGCTGGAGTCCTCGGCTATCTGCTCTGTCGATGCCACCCAGGCCGTGACGGGCGAGGATGGCGCGGCGACGTTTGTGCTGCATGGTGCTCTGCCCGGTTTGACGACGTTGACGGCGGCGGTGGACGGCACGGCGCTGTCCAAGCAGGTCGATGTTCGCGTGTCTGCCGAGGCAGTGCGACCGGCGCGACCGGTGGCGACGATTGGTGCGACGACGTTTGGTGCATGGTCGCCCAAGGAGAATTACATTACGGTTCCCAAGGGCACGAAGCTGGAGCTTTCTGCCGAGGATGGCACGACGATTTGGTACACCACCAACGACACCTGCCCCTGCCGTGACGAAGGCCGCGTAAAGTACACCGAGCCTATTGCGCTCGATAGCAACATGTATGTGCGCATTGCGGCACAGCGCCCTGGCATGTCATACAGCGAGTATTCCGAGCGTCTGAACATTACGATTACGGTGACCGATGAGGCGGCGCCTGAGCCGACGCCCGATCCCAGTCTGAAGCCAGAGCCCGAGCCGACGCCTGACGGCGGCGAGCAGGGTGGCGGTACGGATGGCTCTGGTGGCGCCGGGGTCCCTGCGGGCGGTTCGACTTCGACGACGACCACGGTGACGACGAACAAGTCCAAGGGTAAGGGCAAGAACGGCAAGAAGTCCGGTGGCATGGAGCTCGCCAGCACGGGTGACTCCGCCGCGATGACGGTCGCTGCTCTGAGCATCGCCGGCGCAACCGTTGCCGCGGCCGGCATCGCTGCGACCAAGCGCCGCAAGCGCTAAGTTTTGGCGACAGCGCCCATCCTCGGCTTTAGCAAAATCTCAATCTGTAACATCAAGCCAGATATTTGGGTTCCAGGTGTTACAGATTGAGATGAACTGTTCAGCCGCCAACCTAACGTCTCGATCTGTAACACATAGCGAGGAATTTGGCCTCTAACTGTTACAGATTGAGACAAAGCGGAGGCGGTTGGAGCGATATCTCGATCTGTAACAACTACAAGGCTCAACGGGCTCCAGGTGTTACAGATTGAGACAAAACGACCGACCAAGCCTCAAACCACCACAAAGGTGCCTGTCCCCATCGTGGTGGTTTGGGCGGTCGGTAAAGAAAAAGTCCCCGCCGGGCGTGTGCTCGACGGGGACTTTGCCGTTTGGTGGCTAGCGCTGTAGGTGATTACTCGCCCAGCAGGCTCTTGGTGATCGAAGCGGCGGCCTTCTTGCCGGCGCCCATCGCCAGAATGACCGTAGCGGCACCGGTGACGATGTCGCCGCCGGCCCAGATACGGGGATCGGTGGTCTGGCCGGTCTCCTCGTCGGCAACGATGTAGCCCCACTTGTTGAGCTCCATCTTGCCGCCGATCTTCTTTGCGAAGGGGTTGGCGTTGGTGCCGATAGCCGAGATCGCGACGTCGCAGGGGATCTCCTCGATGGCGCCCTCGATGGGCACCGGACGACGGCGGCCGGACTCGTCGGGCTCGCCGAGCTCCATCTTCTGGACCTTGACGGCACACACGGAGCCGTCCTCGCCGGCGACAAACTCGAGCGGGGAGACGAGCGGCAGAACCTCGACGCCCTCGGCCTTAGCATGGTGCAGCTCGGCGCGACGGCAGGGCATCTCGTCCTCGGTACGACGGTAGGCGATGATGGCGTGCTCGGCGCCCAGACGCTTGGCGGTACGGACGGCGTCCATAGCCACGTTGCCGCCACCAAAGACGACGACGTTCTTGCCGTGCTTGGTGGGGGTGTCGTACTCGGGGAACTTGTTGGCCTTCATCAGGTTCACGCGGGTGAGGTACTCGTTCGCGAAGAAGACGTTGGGCAGGTTCTCGCCGGGGACGTTGAGGAACTTGGGCAGGCCTGCGCCGGTCGCCACGTAGATGGCGTCGAAGCCCTGCTCGAACAGCTCCTCGGCCGTGGCCATGTTGCCCACGACGGAGTTGTACTCAAACTTGACGCCCATGTCCTCCAGGCCGTCAATCTCGCGCTTGACGACTGCCTTGGGCAGACGGAACTCGGGGATGCCGTAGACCAGCACGCCGCCGCCGGTAAAGAAGGCCTCAAAGACGGTGACGTCAAAGCCGTTGCGGGCGAGCTCGCCGGCGCAGGTGATGCCGGACGGGCCAGAGCCGACGACGGCGACCTTCTTGCCGTTCTTGGGGGCCATCTTGGGCGTGGAGGCGAGCTCGGGGCGGTCACCCAGGAAGCGCTCGAGCTGGCCGATGGCCACGGGCTCGGACTTCTTACCACGGATGCACTTGCCCTCGCACTGGTTCTCCTGCGGGCAGACGCGGCCGCAGATAGCGGGAAGCATGGAATCCTCGCGGATGGTATCGAGGGCGCCGCCGAAGTCCTTCGCGCGGATCTGCTCGATAAAGCGGGGGATGTTGATGTTGACGGGGCAGCCCTCAACACAGAACGGCTTCTTGCAGTTGAGGCAGCGCTCGGCCTCGGCCAGCGCCATCTCCTCGGTGAAGCCCTTGTCGACGGGGCGGAAGTCGCAGGCGCGCTCGGCAGCCGGCTCCTCGTTATCGGGGGTGCGGGGCGACTTCATATCGGCAACGAAACGACCGTTAACTAGTGGCATGCGCAGCTCTTTTCCTCATAGGCCTTGAGGGACGCGCCCTCTTCGGAACGGTAAGCGGCCTGGCGGGCACGAAGGTCATCCCAGTCGACCAGGGTGGCATCGAAGTCGGGGCCGTCGACGCAAGCGAACTTGGTCACGCCGCCCACCTCGACGCGGCAGCAGCCGCACATACCGGTGCCGTCAACCATGATGGGGTTGAGCGACGCGGTGATGGGGGTGTCGTACTTCTGGGCGGTGAGGGTCGAGAACTTCATCATCGGAACGGGGCCGACGCAGAAGACCTGGCTCACGGCCTTGTCCTGCAGCAGACGCTCCAGCGGAGCGGTGACAACGCCCTGCTCGCCGTAGGAACCGTCGTCAGTGGTGATGTGGATGTGGTCCTCGTCGAGGAGCTCGCGGAACTGATCCTCCATGAGCAGGAGGTCCTTGGTGCGGGCGCCCATGATGGCGTGCACCTCGTGACCGGTCTCGACCAGGTGCTTGGCGACCGGGAAGGCAATTGCCAGGCCGACGCCGCCGCCAATGACGGCGCAGGGGCCCTCAGCCATCTCGGTGGGAACGCCCAGCGGGCCCACGACGTCGCGCAGCGACTCGCCGGCCTCGTAGGTGGAAAGCATCTCGGTGGTCTTGCCGATCACCATGAAGATGAACTCGACCCAGCCCTCGTCACCGTTCCAGCCGGCCAGGGTAAACGGGACACGCTCGCCCGTCTCATTGGCGCGAACCATGAGGAACTGTCCAGCGTGCGCATGCTTGGCGATTGCGGGCGCCTCGATGCGGAACTTGAACACCTTCTCCGAGAACTGCGTCTTCTCCAGGATCTTATACATAGAACCCCTCTCTTGTTAGGGCGACCGAACCGTGCCTCCACGGAAATGGACGGTAGCCCGAATAAAACCGTACGCGCACAGGCGTTGTGCAGACATACGGTGCAAATTATACCCTCATGGACATGTCGCTTACGTGTATCTTCGGCGGTTGGGAGCAGGGTTTATCCACTTTGGCCTACCAAATAGGGGCAGGTTTATTTTGGTCAGTTTTATCGGGTAAAACGGCAAAGGGGGCCGGCCTCGGGTTGTGATGAGGCCGGCCCCCTTTGGGGCGCTATGTGTGTAAGTCGGCGCGCGGTTGATTGCGATGCCGCAACTGAGGTGTTTCCGCAGATAAAACCTGCCAAAATAAACATCCCTAAATGGTAGGCTTTAGTGCTTGCCGTTGGCGGAAGCGGCGCCGTTGACGTGATCGCGGGCGTAGATTACGCCGTGCACGATCGCCAGGCCGGCGGCGTCTGCGGCGCGGGCGCAGGTATCCTGGAAGTCCTCGGCCTCGCGGGCGCGCAGCTGCTTGAGCACGTAGTCGGCGACAGCCATCTTGCCGGGAGGGTTGCCGATGCCGGTGCGGATGCGGCTGAAGTCGCGGCTGCCCATCTTGTCGATGATGGAACGCAGCCCGTTGTGGCCAGCATGGCCGCCGCCCACCTTAACGCGTACGTCGCCGGCGGGAATATCGAGCTCATCGTGGATTACGAGCAGCTCCTCGGCCTTGATTTTGTACTCGCGGCAAAGCTTGGAGATGGGACCGCCCGAGGTATTCATGTACGACTGTGGCTTGACCAGCACAATCTGACGCTTGCCGCCCTCTTCCTCGGGGTCGTTGATGTTGATGAGCGCGACCTCGGCGCCGGCCTGGTTTTTCCAGTACGTGACACCGGCCTGACGGGCCAACTCGTCGATTGCTTGGAAGCCAGCGTTGTGGCGGGTCTCGGCATACTCATCGCCAGGGTTGCCAAGTCCGGCAACCATGCGAATCTTAAGCGGCTGTGCAGCTGCCATATTTGTCCCTTCGTTACACAAATAGTTCAATCAACGACAAAGGCTACCACGCCCGCCGAAGGCGAGACTTCGTTTCAGCGAAATCCCACCAGACAAAAGCACGGTCGCGGCAGAGCGAGCCGCCGAAACAGAAGAAACCCCCGCGCGACCTTTGCGAAGCAAGGGGGAGCGCGGGGGTTTCTTCTGTTTCGGCGGCGATGCGCCGGGTTGCAAGGACGATGCGACTACAGCGCGAAGTCGCCGCCGACGAGCGTGGAGACGGGCTCCTCGTGGTAAACGGCGGAGATGGCCTGAGCGAACTCCTCGGCGACCGAGATGGTCTTGATCTTGCCGCCGACCTCGACGGGAATGGCGTCGGTGACGAGGCACTCGACGATGGGGGCGTCATTCAGACGCTCGATGGCCGGACCGGAGAAGATGCCGTGGGTGGCGCACACGTAGATATCGCCAGCGCCCATAGCCTTGAGCTCCTTGACGTTGGCGCACAGGGTGCCAGCGGTGTCGATCATGTCGTCGTTGATGATACAGGTCTTGCCCTTGATGTCACCGATGATGCCCATGACCTCGGCGGCGTTGTGGCGCGGACGACCCTTGTGGGCGATGGCCAGGTCGCAGCCGAGCATGTCGGACAGCTTCTTGGCGGCCTTGGCACGACCCACGTCGGGGGAGACGACAACCAGGTTGTCGGTGTCGAAGTGCATGTCGTTGTAGTACTGGCCAAACAGCGGCAGCGCGGACAGGTGGTTAACCGGGATATCGAAGAAGCCCTGGATCTGGCCCTGGTGCAGGTCGAGGGTGATGATGCGGTTGACGCCGGCGCGCTCGAGCAGGTTGGCGACGAGGCGGGCGGTGATGGGCTCGCGCGGGCCGGCCTTGCGGTCCTGGCGGGCATAGCCGTAGTGGGTGATGACGGCGGTGATGGAGCGGGCGGATGCGCGCTTGGCAGCGTCGGTGGCGATGAGCAGCTCCATGAGCATGTCGTTGACGTTGCCGCCGGCCACGGACTGAATCAGGAAGACGTCGGCGCCGCGGACGGTCTCGTCGTAGCGGGCGTAAATCTCACCATTGGCGAACTGCTTTAGCGTAAGGCCCGAAAGCTCGACCCCAAGGTACTCAGCAATCTTCTGAGCGAGGGGACGGTTGGAGGAACCGGAATACACGCGGATGGACTTGCGCATATTCTCCGACTTCTCGGGATCATTAATCGGCATTACCCTTCTCCTTTATACATCGAATGCCATATAGATGCCTTGTTGCATTGTAACCGCGCGACGGGGTTTATCGAGTCCTGATAACGTCTTTACCGTCAACGGACACGAACCGACCACTCATCCGGTCGCGCAGGTCACGATAGAAAAAGGAGCCGTCCCCATGGGAACAGCTCCTTTTGTGCTTGGTAAAACGTTATACCTCGTCGTCCTCGAGCAGACGGCGGCGATAATCGGCGGCCCAGCCTTCGATATTTACCTGACGGGCGCGGCCCAGACCGAGTGCGTCGGCCGGAACCGGCTCGGTGATGACGGAGCCGGCGGCCACGAGTGCGCCGTCGCCAATCTGGGCGGGCGCGACCATCATGGTGTCGGAACCGATGAAGGCATCCTTGCCGATGACGGTCTTGTGCTTGTGCACGCCGTCGTAGTTGCAGGTGATGGAGCCCGCGCCCACGTTGACGCCGGCGCCCATGGTGGTGTCGCCGATGTAGGACAGGTGCGGAACCTTGGAGCCCTCGCCGATCGTGGACTTCTTGATCTCCACGTGCGTGCCGGCCTTGGAGCCGTCGAGCATATGGGTGCCCGGGCGCAGGTAGGCGCGCGGGCCGCAGTCGACGCCGTTCTCGATGACGGCCTCGATGGCGATGGTCTCATCGATGACGCAGCCGCTGCCGACGGTGGTGTCGGTGAGGCGGCTGTTGGGGCCGAGCTGGCACTCCTCGCCCACGGTGACGTGGCCGATCAGGTGCGTCTGCGGCCACACGACGGTGTCGCGGCCGATAACGGCATCGGGGCCGATCCAGGCCTGCGTGGGGTCGATGAAGGTAACGCCCTCGGCCATCCAGCGCTCGTTGATGCGGTCGCGCGCGATGGCGGTGAGCTGCGCGAGCTGGATGCGGCTGTTGACGCCCAGGCCGTCGCGGTAGTCGTCACAGTGGAAGATGGAGACCGCCTGGCCGTGACCCTTGAGGATCTCGAGCATGTCGGGCAGGTAGTACTCGGACTGCGCGTTGTCGTTGCCGATCTCGTCGATATGCGCGGCAAGCTGAGCGCCGTCGAAGGCGTAGCAGCCGGCGTTGCACTCGAGCAACGTGGCGGCCTGCTCGGGCGTGCAGTCCTTCTGCTCGATGATGCGCTCAATCTGGCCGTCGGCGCCCAGCTTGATGCGGCCGTAGCCGAAGGGGTCGGGCGGGGTCATGGTCATGACGGTGCAGGCGAGCTCGCCGGTAGCGACGGTCTGCGCGAACTTGGCGACGGTGTCGGCGGTGATGAGCGGCAGGTCGCCGTTGAGCACGACAACGGGGCCTTGCGCGATGCCGCAGGCCTCGAGTGCGACCTTTACGGCGTGGCCGGTGCCCAGGCGCTCGGTCTGCTCGACGCACTCGACCTTGGTGGCGCTGTTGGCGTAGGCGCCGTCGATAAGCTGTCTCTTATACACATCTGACGCTGCCGACG
>CABSMX010000028.1 GCA_902478945.1 uncultured Collinsella sp. | reverse complement strand
AAGAGACAGCGCCACCGTAGGCAACTCGACCGCCGGCCTGCTCGAAGGCGACGAGCTCACCGTGGAGCAAGCTCTGCGCGGCCTGATGATCACCTCGGGCAACGATGCCGCCATCGCGCTTGCCGAGCACGTGGGCAAAAAGATCGACCCCAAGACCAAGGACGCCGTGGCCACCTTTGTAAAGGCCATGAACGAGCGCGCTAAAAAGCTCGGCTGCACGGGAACGCTTTTTGAGAATCCGCACGGTCTGGACTTTGATGAGTGGGCCGGCGACATGCACTCTACCGCGCACGATGTAGCCCTGATGATGCAGGAGGCAATGAAGAGCGATACGTTCCGCGAAATCGTGGCGAGCGATGATTCCTGGATTGAGGTTACGGGCGCCGACGGTTCCGACCATTCGCATTCCATGGATACGCACAATGAGCTGCTGGGGCAGGACGGCAATATCGGCGGTAAGACCGGCACCACCGACGATGCCGGCTATTGCTTTACGGCAGCCTACAACCGCGATGGCGACGAGACCTACACCGTCGTCTTGAACTCCAGCACCACCGATCAGCGCTTTGCCGACACGGCCGCCCTTGCCAACTGGTACTACGGCCACAAGGTGACGGTTGCGATCGCCAACACGCAGGAAAAGACTGCCAACGGCAATCCGCTCATCGCGCGCATCAGCCAGACCGATTGGACGGACAAGACGATCGATGCCACGCTCGCCGATCCCGCAGCTCAGGCGACCGTCTTTGCGCTTGCCGGAGAGGTGACCGAGAAGGTTACCTATGATGACCTTTCGGGCACGGTACATGTGGGCGACAAGGTGGGTAGCGTGACGCTCAAGCAAGACGGCACCAAGATCGCCGTCATGGATTTGGTTGCCGACGAAGAAGGCTCGGGGCCGAATCCCATTGAGTGGCTCCTTGTGAAGCTCGACCGCCTGGGCCGCCGCATCGACAATCGCCCGCTTACGGCAGAAAGCGAAACCATCGCCAAGGCGCCCGAGGTGTAGGGCTGGGGGAACATTACATTTGAGATTGGAGAGGCGTCCAACGGGGCGCCTCTTTTTGAATACCTCTTAAACGGGATGCGTCAGAATCACCAAAGCGACATTGCTAGCCGTTTACCTTCGCTGTGCCTTTTCGGACCTTGAAAACGGGTCCACCGGGCATGCTAGTAGATCCTTTCGACCTCCTTGGTCAAGGCCCTGAAAAGATCCCCAGCTGAGGGGTCTGCCCCAGGACACAGCGATTGCCAGGCACCCGTTTCTCCGATGGTGCCCGCACTCGTCATAACAAGATCGTCGCTCCGCCTGCGAATGGAGACACTAACGGAGCGCCATTATGGAACCCATGGATATCGACTTTATTTATGCGCCCATCAGCTAGATAACTAATCGTGACATTGATGCTGTCACCATACTCCGGCAATTCGAAGCCGTGGGAATCCATCAATAGCTTCACGTCCTGATGGTAAATGCGGGCCTCGACGACATTCTTGGGCATTTTCCCCGTCTTTGTTGGAGAGCAAAAGCTGATGCTTGGCTCCTCTTCGCTCATGCCTCGGTCAAACCTAAGCATGCACGGGCATACCGACTCAATGGTTCGCAAGGCGTCCGCCGCGACCTTTTCCTCGGTAAACATCTCCACGTCGATGCCGTTTTCTTCCATATAGGCACGGTTTTTACGTTGAAGCTCTAGCCGAGCCGCAGCCTCCCCATCTCCACGCTGTTCCCAATTTCCGGAGTCGGCGACATTTCGATCGAATGTAGAATCAACGGAACATGGCGCTTGCTGTTGAGTCGGATCACTGTCGCCGAGACGCCTTAGCTCGGAGCGTCTCATCAGTAGTGTCACAATATCAAACAGCCAACCAAATCCAAAAAGGCCAAAGGTAAAGAGATATAGAAAGAAGCTACCCCACATCCGTGCATACGCCCTATGAGCGCCCGACCACCCAAGAAGGAAGCATAGCAAAAGCGCCTTGTTTGCCCTGTCAACCGACGTAATCTCTCGAGTGAGAGATTTCTGTTCAGGCTTCGCCAAAGGTGTAATTTCATGCGATGAAACAGAAATTGAGGACGTCCTTGACGCCGAGCTCCGAGCGCCTGATTTAGCAACGGCGCGAGCGACATCCCCAACTCCGACGGTCGTTCTGCTGTATACGGCATTGTAAGCAGCCTTCTTCGGATTTTTGATCCACCCCATGCCCTTCTTACCATAGCCGGGGATTATCGCCCGCTTTACCGCGCGCTTCGCTCTGCCGGTCGTTCTTGCCTTGAGTGATGTCTTTAGATTCGGCTTACGCAGCCCGACCTTTACCATATTTCTACTCCATCCCCTCGGAACCCCACACCGGGGTGCACGAGCACGCCTGGGTCTCCCCGTTTTCAAGCGCCCCGTGTTTGCCTAATGTTCACGCCCTTTCGGACTCTAATCCCCAGCCGCCATTCTTGATAATAAAAAAGGGCCCCAAATGGGACCCTTCTTCAAAGTCATACTGGCGGAGAGCTGGGGATTCGAACCCCAGATGCCCTTTTGGGGCATACTCGCTTAGCAGGCGAGCACCTTCGGCCTCTCGGTCAGCTCTCCGTAACAGCCGTTCTATAGTAACCAAACAGCCGAAGTTGGGCAAGGGGAATTTTGAGGCGTTTCCTCTTTTACCTCTCTTTTACCAGTAAACGTCTCAGTCAATCATCTCAATCTGTAACATTTGCAGGCCGTAATCCCCTCCAGATGTTACAGATTGAGACAAAGATACAAGGACGGCCCCAGCGACAGCGCGGACAGCCCATTCTTTATTAGTTCTCTCGAACGGTCTCCAACAGATAATCGCGCATGTACGGAATTGCAAACGAAACACAGCCATAGCCCGCGGGCTCAATCAACCCCGCATCGATCAGACGCTTGCGATATGACCCAACTTTGTTCGCCGGCAAACCCATCTTCTTGGCGATATCGCCGTTGGCGATATCGACGCCCTCGCATTGAGCCATCGCCGCGAGATACTGAAACTGCCGTTCCGACACCCTGCGCAGCGCTGGGGCAATCACCATAGCATTAAAGCTATCAAGAGCCGCCTGGATACCCTTACGAGCCGCCTCTTCGCTCACGCTCTCCGCCCCACTGCGCGCAGCAACCTGCCAAGCGTAATATCCGACCAGCTGGACCATAAAGGGATAGCCTGCCGAAGCTTTTGTTAATAGCTCAGCGGCACCTTTGTCGAGCTCCTTGCCCGCTCGTCTCATCGTATCCTCAAACGATCCGCCAACTTCAAAATCGGAAAGCCGAGTAAGTTCAACATGTTTGGCTCGCTGAAGGAACGTCAACGTATCATCCACCACCACGCCATCTACCGATGTCGGCAGCCCGGCGAAAGCGAAAGCGACATTCGCTCCTTGGCGGATCAAGAGCTGCATCTCATTGCCTAGCTCGCGCATTTCCTCAGTTGAGGCATCCTGGATCTCGTCGAGCGTAATGAGCAGACCACCGCGCTTTGCAGCATCGTACATCGCCTCGCCCAGATGAGAGGCCGACTTCGACATCTCCATGGAGCCAAGGCTGACCCCTAAAATCGATGGGGAAATCGAGATTGATTCAAGACGAACGTTTCGCTGCAGAGCCTCGAGGATTCTATTGCAAAAACCAGCATTGGAGGCAACGTCAACGACCTCGAATCCTTTTTTGCGTGCAAGGTCACCCAATGCATTAAGGAGCACCGTTTTACCTGTGCCTCGGACGCCCGAGATGCGCATGAGTCGATCGGGGGCACCAGGACCATTCTCAAGAGCCTCGGCAAAGTCATCCAAAACAGTGTCCCGTCCGATAAGCTCAGGCGGATTCATGCCCGCCGTTGGCTTAAAGGGGTTAACAGCTTTCGTCATTCTGTCCTCCTCTGCTAGTTTTAACAACTTTAACAAAGTTTAGCAACTTTAGCAGAGTTTAACAGTTTTAGCAGGCTCGGCGGCTTTATGCCTTACCGATCCTGCCGGGTCCTCCCGCCCGCGCCGATACAAATAGCGCGGTGCGGCCCCTCTATATCGCCCCTACCCCAACGAGCGGTTGAGGGAGCCAAGTTCGTCGTTGCCCATGGTGCGCCACATTTGGAAGATGCAGACGCGCGCCAGGAAAAAGAAGCCGTTATCGACCAACTGCACGGCAGCATCCGCCAGCTGGTTGGTCACGGCGGGCACGGGAGGCAGCTCGAGCCCGGCTTTACGGATGGTCTCAACCGCATCCTCGAACGTCGGCGGCTCATTGACGCCCATCTCGTTCATAAGGCCCTGCATTTCCTCCAACGCGCTGCTACCCGACTCCTCGCCGCGCGGCACGAGGCGGTAGCACGCCAACGCGAGCTCGAGCTGGTCGCAGTTCCAATAGGCAAACGCCAGACGATAGAACAGATAACCGATTGAGGGGCGGTCGCTGGCAATGCGCAGGCCGTGTCGCGCCACCTCGATAATCTCGTCAAAGCGCTCCAGGCGCGCCAGCACGTTGATGAGCGCAAAGTGCGATTGCATGGACGAGCGAGCCAGATCGTAAAGACGACGCACCTCGGGCAATGCCCGTTCAAAATCCTCCTGCTCGGCGTAAAAGCTGCAGATCTCGTGCTGAGCAAAGTAGAGCGCGTCGGGAGCGCGCAGGATGCGCACCGAGCGATCTTCCTCCATTACCGGCAGCACCATACGCACCAGCTGGTTGTCGCAAAACTGCGTCTGGACCGGACCCGTTGCCAAAAGCTCGGCAACGGCGCACTTAGCCTCCAACTCCTCAACAAGACGGGAGAAGCCCTCAAACGCGCTTGCACGGTCAACTTTTGCCTGCTCGCGCAACTCGACGACGCGCGCCACATACGGGTCATCGTCCATCTCCATGACCTCGAGCTCATCAGCCGTATCGGCAAGCAGCAGGTCGCGCAACGCCGGCGGTAGCGAACGGTGGTCGTCACGCGGGCGAGCGTGAACCTCTGCAGGCTCAATCGCATCCGGCGCGTCCGACTCATATGCCTCAAGCATGCGCTTGCACGGCATATCGTCCATATCCATGCTCTCAAGATCCTTGGCGACAGGCACGCAATTGGCCAGATAGGCCGCACGCCCAAAGGAATATGTTGCAATGACGCGCTCGCCCTGCTCGCCGTCGGGAACCGCAATCTGAACATAGCAGCGCGCAATGCAGGCACCTGCGGCAAAACACGCCGCCGCAAGCGTAAGCGCCACGCGCGCGTCGTGCTCCGCGGCCCAAATCACACGCGCGTTCTCGTCCAACTCGCGCCAGACATCATCCTGAGCGTCGTATTCACGTTGTGGCATGGCATCCACGACAGAGTGTCCAAACCGAACGAGCATAATCCCCTCGGCAACGTTTGCCCGATAGGTATAGTCGAGCCGTGTGACCACGTTAAGTGCCTCGACAATACGCGCGAAGCGGCTGCGCACATCCCACTCACCGCCCGGCCGGCAAGCTACCGTTCCCGGTTTGCCCCACGGGTTGTCGCTCGAGGCCGTATCGAGCAGTCGGGGAACATCGTTGGTCGTCTTGGCGATATGCCACGCGTCAAAGAGCGCGCAGCCCTCAAGACTCGGCGAGGATGCCGCGGGGACCAATCCGGCCCCAATGCGCTCAAGGATGCCAGAGAGGCGGTTGAGACGGCACTCGATAGCAAGCAGCATGTCAATCTCGTCCTGGTCCAGCAGGCTACGATCAAAATTGAGATAGAACAGCTTTGAGCGGTCAATGCGCGCTAGGCTCATTTCGGACTTGGCAGCAATGGTGCGCAGGCGGGGCAAGTCGATCTCGCTCATAAGGGCGGCGGCATAACGTTCGATACCGCTCGGATTCTCGGCATGGTCAACACGGTAAAGCAGCGTCTCGATAGCATCGGGGAGCGGTGCCGTGTCAAAGCCCAAAAAAACCTCGACCGGCTCGGGCAACTTTATGAGCTTGATCTTGTCGACAACGTTTTGTATGCCTGCATCGAGACCATCGACGCCCGCCGTGTTCGCAATAGCGCTTTCGGAGTTGGCAAATATCACGTAGCGCAAGAACATCGAGGCCATGAACTCGCCGAAAGGAAGGGCGCGGGTCGAATTCCATGTCTCGAGGTCGGACTGCTCGCGCATGGGGCCTTCGGGAGAGCCGGCAGTTCGCGCACACGCGCGCATTGCACCGTTAGCTTCCCTCACCATAATCTCGCCAATACTGGAATCGGACTCGTGAAGGACCAGCTCCATGTCAGGGTCCTCGGGCAACGGTACTTCCCGAACAGGACGATCAACCTTATAAACCTTGCCCGACACGCTCACGTAGCCCAAGAGCGATATGTGAGTTTTGCCGACAAATTCGACGACATAGCACGACTCTTTGGGGTCCTCGCCAAAGACTTTCCAGACAACACCATATGAGCGCCCCGCAGGCTGCTCTGGCATCGATGGAAAACGCTTTTTGGGGTCGAGAAACCTGAGCTTGTATGTCGGACGCTCTGCCACGAAATATCACCCTGATCAGTCGTTGAAAGAAGGGGTGGTCGCGGATGGGCCGCGACACCTACTCGGAATCTTACACGAGTCGATAAGAAATAGTCCGCTTCACGCTCGCGCCTCGACCGAGGTTCGAATCCATGGGATGCCGCCATAAAAGAAAAGCCCCCGTTGCCGGAGGCTTCAAATTCGATTGGTGCGGCGTATAGGATTCGAACCTATGACGTTCTGATTCGTAGTCAGACCCTCTATCCAGCTGAGGTAACGCCGCGACTTGTTGATTATTATGCACATGGACTGAATATTGGTCAAGCACTTTTCGAAAAAAGTTATCAAATTTAATTTTTACTCATTTTTGACCACTTGATGCAATCTTCGACGCATCGCGATATAAGAAAAGCCCCCGTTGCCGGGAGCTTTAAAGTCAATTGGTGCGGCGTATAGGATTCGAACCTATGACGTTCTGATTCGTAGTCAGACCCTCTATCCAGCTGAGGTAACGCCGCAACGCACGGATTATTATGCACGCGAGCCCCCGATGGGTCAAGCGACAATTTGAAAAAATTTTACGGAGCGGTAATTAGGCCGCTCACGCCTCGACCGAGGTTCGGATCCATGGAATGCCGCCATAAAAAGAAAAGCCCCCGTTGCCGGAGGCTTCAAGTTCGATTGGTGCGGCGTATAGGATTCGAACCTATGACGTTCTGATTCGTAGTCAGACCCTCTATCCAGCTGAGGTAACGCCGCAGCGCAAGACATATAAAACCACTTTAGTTAGTTGGAGTCAAGCACAATCTCAAACTTTTTGAAGAATATGTTCCTCACGAAGCTCCGCATGCGCCAACGTCCCCCATGCGATCAATCGGTTTTTCAACCACATCGAACCCAGCACCGAGCTCCCTCAAAAGCGAGCGCACTCGCTGGGCACAGTCATAATCGGCAAACGAGATGCTCAACATGCGCGCGACCTGGTTAGAAGTCCCAACTCCATAGAACTGCTCAAGCGCCACAAGCCCCTCGTGCGTCACAAAGGTCTCAACCGCATGCGGCGACTCCTCAAAGCACCATTGGGTCAACGGACCCTCGCTCGTCTGCCGCACCACCAAACCACCCATACCGGATGGCTCACACGTAACTAGTAGGTACTCCCCACCTTCATCGCTCTCAAACAAAATCATCCGCTCGTCAAACAGATCCATTGCATCCCCTTTCTCTCACCCGTATCAAGTAAAAGCATAGCAGGTAGATGGCTGTATACAGAACGTTTGTTCGTGTGTTTTCTATTGAGCTGTCCGCACGATATGGTAAAGCTCCGCGCACAAAAAGGGCGCCCCGGAAAGGAGCGCCCTTGCAAATCGCTTATGCAGGCAGCCTACGCGACCGGCTCAATCTTCTCGAGGCCGCCCATGTAAGGACGAAGAACCTCGGGGATCGTGATGGTGCCGTCGGCGTTCTGGTAGTTCTCCAGAATGGCGGCCATGGTACGGCCAGCCGGCAGACCGGAACCGTTGAGGGTGTGCAGGTAGCGCGAACCCTTGAAGTTCTCGGGGTCGCGATACTTGATATTGGCGCGACGGGCTTGGAAGTCGCCGCAGTTGGAGCAGGAGCTGATCTCCTTGTAAGCGTTGTAGCTCGGCAGCCAGACTTCGATGTCGTAGGTCTGACGGGCAGAGAAGCCCAGGTCGCCGGTGCACAGGCTAATCACGCGATACGGAAGGCCCAGCTGCTGCAGCAGGAACTCGGCCTCGGCGGTCATGCTCTCGAGCTCCTCGTCGGACTCCTCCGGCTTGGCAAACTTGACCATCTCGACCTTGTCGAACTCGTGCTGGCGAATGATGCCGCGAGTGTCGCGACCAGCGGAGCCGGCCTCCTCGCGGAAGCAGGGGGTGAAGGCGGTGTAGCGACGCGGCAGGGTGTCAGCGTCGAGGACCTCGCCGGCGTGCAGGTTGGTAAGCACGACCTCGGCGGTGGGGATCAGGAAGTTATCGCCCGAGACGTGATAGGCATCGTCCTCGAACTTGGGCAGCTGGCCCGTGCCAAACATGGTCTGACGCTTGACGACGATGGGCGGCCACCACTCCTTAAAGCCACGGCTGGTGTGCGTGTCGAGGAAGAAGTTGATGAGGGCGCGCTCAAGACGGGCGCCGGCGCCACCGAGAACGGTGAAGCGGCTGCCGGAGAGCTTGTTGCCGCGCTCGAAGTCGAGGATGTCGAGGTCGGTACCCAGATCCCAGTGCGGCTTAAAGTCGAAGTCGAACTCACGCGGGGTGCCCCAACGACGGCGCTCGATGTTCTCGTCCTCATCCTTGCCGTACGGCGTGGCCTCGCAAGGGATGTTGGGCAGGTGAGCCATGAAGTCGTACTGCTCCTGCTCGAGAGCAGTGCGGCGCTCGGCCAGACCGTCAATCTTCTCGTTGACGGCGCGCACGGCCTCCTTGGCGGCCTCGGCCTCGTCCTTCTTGCCCTCCTTCATCAGGGCGCCGATCTTCTTGGACTCGGCATTACGCGTGGCCTGGAGCTCCTCGACCTCGGTGATGACGGCACGGCGCTCGTCGTCGAGCTCAAAGAACTTCTCTCGATCCCAAGACGTCTGGCGGTTGGCCATGGCGGTATCGATGGCATCGGGGTTCTCGCGAACAAACTTGATATCAAGCATTAGATCCTCCGGCGATATACATTCCATTTAGGTTGCAACCTTGTACATGTATGGGCAAGTATATACTTATGAGCGTTTACGACCCAACCCAACTACGCAAGAAGGCACCCAATGGACGCAGTTTTTTCCTTTTTGTTTGGCACCCGCACCGGTTTTGTCATCCTTTTCGCCGGCGGCATCCTACTGTTTGCGATTCTTGCCTTTGTAATGGAGAAGCGCACGCATAAGATTTACGTCGACCGTGGGCCCAAGTCCGAGGACGAGGAAGATAGCTTCTGGGGCTAACCTGCCAAAAAGGGACAGGTTTATTTTGGTCGGTTTTATCTGGGCAAATGCAAGCTCCCCGCAACTGGAATCAACCCGGTTGCGGGGAGCTTTTTGCTAAAGAGGCAAAACCGCAGGAAAAAAACCTGCCCAAATAAACCTGTCCCTTTTTGGTCGGTTTACTGGAGAGTGGCGTCGATGGCCTTGACTAGGGCGCTGCGCATGCCGGCATCCTCGAGCGCGATGACGCCCTTGATGGTGGCACCGCCGGGTGAGCACACGGCATCCTTCATCGCTGCGGGATGCTGACCGGTTGCAAGCTGCAGCTTTGCCGTACCCAGCACCATCTGGCTCACAATGCGATAGGCATCGGCGCGCGGAATACCGTGCTTGACGGCCGCGTCGCCCAGAGCCTCGATCGCCATGGCGACAAACGCCGGGGCGCAACCGCCCACGGTACCGCCCACAAACAGCAGACTCGAATCGAGCTCGACCACCGTGCCAAGCTTTCCGAGCAGACCGAGCACCGTGGCACGCTGCTCATCGCTAAGCGTGGAAGCCTTCTCGCAGGCGATAACGCCCTCGCCCACCGAAACCGGCGTGTTGGGCACCGTCGAGATATGAGCGACACCTGGCAGGATCTGTTCCCACTTGGCACTACCCCAAGTCCAGGCAACCGAAAGGACGACCTTGTCGGCAAGAGCGTCCTTGAGCGGTGCGAAGACCTTCTCAATCATGTACGGCTTGACCGCGGCGACTACGATATCGGACGCAGCAACAACCTCCGCCGCATCATGGCAGGCAGCCATGCCCCGTGCCTCGCAACGCTCGACCAGAGCATCGTAACGGCCTGCGCAGGCGCACATGTCGCCCGCGGCCACGCCGGCGGCAATCCAGCCATCGGCCATAGCGCTCGCCATATTGCCAAAACCGACAAATCCAATCTTCATATCACATAGCCCTCTCAGACGCTTCCTCAAAAACGAAAGCTATTGTCCCACGCCATTGTTTCGTATTGCCGACCTATTTGTGATACGGCTCGCCGCGGCTGATCTTACAGGCGCGATAAATCTGCTCCAACAGCACCACGCGGGCCAGGTTGTGCGGCAAGGTAATGCGCCCAAAGCTGAGCATCTCATCGGCATGAGCGCGCACGGCATCGCTCACGCCGTCCGATCCGCCGATTATAAAGGCGATATCGCTGTTACCACGCAGCATAAGATCATCGAGCCGCGCCGAAAGCTCCTCGCTCGAGCGCTCTTTGCCCTCGATAGCCAGCAGGATCACATGCGCTCGGGGCGGTAGGGCTGTAAGAATCGCCGCTCCCTCCTTGTCGCGCGCGGCATCCACGCCGCCTGCCTTGGCTGGATCGATATCGGCCACCTCGCGGATATCCACCTTGGCATAAGCACCTAGGCGCTTGGTGTACTCGGCGCAGGCATCCTTCCAAAAACGCTCTTTGAGCTTACCGACGCATACAACGGTGTACTTCACGCGCACCTACTCCTTCGACTCGTTCTGAACTTTGCCGGCGGTCAGCATCTGCTCGAACATCGAGGCAGACTGCGAGAAATCACTTGGCAGCACGACCGTCGAGGTTTTGCCCGTGCGAGCGAACTCCGTCATCATCTCGGACCACTGCGTAAACATGAACAGCTGGTTGGCCTCATCGTTGCCGACGCCCGTCTCCTGGATGATCTCGAGCGAATCTTTGATGCCCAGCGCAATGGCCTTGCGCTGGTTGGCGATGCCCTCGCCCGCCTTTTCCATTGCCTCGGCCTCGGCGGTCGCTTCGGTAACGCGCTTGATGCGATCGGCCTCGGCGAGCTCCTGCGCAGCGGCGCGCTTTCGCTGGGCGGCGTTGATGTCGTTCATGGAGTTCTCGACCTCGGTCGGCAGCGCGATCTTGGTGATAAGTGTCGACACGAGGGTGAAGCCGTAGGCGGTCATTTGCTCGGACACGGTGGCGTTGACGTCCTTGGCGATATCGTCTTTTTTGGCAAATACCTCATCGAGCGTGTAGACGGGGATGGAAGAGCGCAGGGCATCGGTGATGAAGTCACGCATTTGGTCGACGGGCTCCTGCAACATGTAGTAGCTCTTGTAGATGCCCGAATCTGCCGGGCCGGCGCCCATGTCATAGCTCACGTGGTACTGAGCAGAGACCTCAAGGCCGATAGTCACGTTGTCCTGGGTCTTAACGTCGATGCCAAAACCGTTTTTCATGGTGCGCAGACTCACCGTGGCGGCTTTGCGGTCGATCACGGGCACCTTCACGTGGAAGCCCGCGTTGACGATGCGGTTGAACTTGCCCAGGCGCTCGATGATCACAGCATGTTGCTGTTCAACGACATAGCAGGCGTTGGGGAGCAGTAGTAACAAAATGATGATGGGAAGCAGAAGGCTCGTAAGGGCAGCGATGATACCGGACAACAGCATGGTTTCTCCTCTGAAAGGCACACGTTGGGACTAGGATACCCGCACGAAGCAGCTGTGTGACACCAACAAGAGGACCCGTGGTCAAAAAAGGCCAAATATGAGTACTGTTACCAGTTTAGTAACAGCGTATTTGGGTCAAAATCGCTTCTTTGAACCCGAGATCTATCGAAATTACTTCATTTTGTCTCAAGGTTGAGCCAAATTAGAGTACATCTGTTGCGTAAAATGAGCAAAAATGGCTTCGTGAAATGTCTCTATTTTTGTGCCAGTACTCATATTTGCCACTTTTTGGCCACAGGGGCATCTACCGCGCGAAATCGATAGGTCAAATCTGCCAAAAACGGCCCGTAAAAAAGCTCCCATTACTGGGAGCTCTATCATTTAATGGTGCGGGCGAAAGGACGTCCGCGTATCCGCTTCGCGGATCCGCACCGGCTTCGCCCGCCTGCCGGCGGACTCGCCAGCTCGCTAAAAACGCTCCGCGTTTTCTTTACGCTCGCTCCTTCGCAGGTTCAAGTCCCCGCGATGGGCCCATAACAAAAAAGCCCCCATTGCTGGGAGCTCTTTCATTTAATGGTGCGGGCGAAAGGACTTGAACCTTCATGGGGTTGCCCCCATACGGACCTGAACCGTACGCGTCTGCCAATTCCGCCACGCCCGCGTGCAGGAATTAGAATAACGGAGCGCCACCGCGAACGCAAGAACTATTTTTGAAAAAGTTTGCAGGCATTTTCCCAGGCGGCTCGAGCGATTGCCTCAGCGTCCTCGCCGGTACGATCGACACGGTCGTTGACCAGCGCGTTTGCTGTGATAGAAATCATTGCCGGCTCGCACTCAAGACCGCGAATGGGCTCCGGCGCCATATAGGGACAATCCGTCTCGAACAAAATACGGTCGAGCGGGGTCGCCGCAAATGCCTCGCGCACGTCGTCGTTGCGCTTAAAGGTGGCCGCGCCGCCATAGGCGATATAGCAGCCCAAACCCACAAAGCGCTCCATCGTGGCTCGATCCTCGCCAAAGCAGTGCAGCACGCAACCGGCCTGAGGCACACCTACCTCGCGAAGCACGTTGTACGCATCAACGTGCGAGGTGCGCTCCCCATCCGAGTCCTCGTGCCGTAGATGCAGCTCCACCGGCACATTGCGGCGCACGGCAACTTCGAGCTGACGTGCCATGCAATCAATCTGCACGCTGTGGGGCGCCGGCGCGATGTCGTCGTCGTAATCCATGTGGTAGTCCAGACCAATCTCGCCGATACCGACGCACAAAGGGTCATCGAGCGCGGCAACGACCTGTGCGTGAATGTCGTCGGTATAGTCCGGCGCGCCATAGGGGTGCACGCCGGCGAGATACTTGATCTGCGGAATATCCCGCATCGGCAGAATTTCGCGCACCAGCCAGTCGCTATAGTCCGTCACGCTGCGTTTGTCAGCGATGGGGTCGAACATCGTCACCAACAGGTCGACGCCCACGGCTTTGGCGCGCACGAGCGTCTCGGGCACCTCCTTGCCCCAAAACGAAAGCAGATGCGCATGCGTGTCGGCAAGCGGTGCCAAGGGCACAGGGCAGGCAACCGTCTTCTTTTTCTTGGTAAACGTCACGCGTGCGGCATTAGGCATCATGGATTAGCTCCTGGGCCAGGCGGACAAAGTCGGCAACATCAAGCGTCTCGGCGCGCGTGGTGGGTGCGATACCGCAAGCCTCAAAGGCGGCATCAAGCGCGTCCTTGGCAAAGCCGTTGGCGCTCATGGAATTGCGGATGGTCTTGCGACGCTGAGCAAATGCAGCGTCAATCACGCGGGCCACAAACTCGCGATCGAGCCCCTCGGGCACCACGCCGTCAACACGGTCGATACGCACGACGGCCGAGTCCACATGCGGTGCCGGCATAAAGCAGCGCGGCGGCACCTCAAAACGACCCGTCACCTGCGCATACAGGCCAAGCTTTGCCGTATAGCCGCCATAGGTCTTGTTGCCCGGCGTTGCGGCAATGCGATCGGCAACCTCTTTTTGAACCATGACAACGGCGCGCTTGAGCGCAGGCATCGTCTGGAAGAACTGCAGAATGATTGTCGCCGCCACGTTATAGGGCAGATTCGCGACAAACACCGTCGGCTCACCGCCCGCAGCCTGCTCAATCTGCTCCGGCGTCACCCTGAGCGCGTCGCCCATGATAAAGCGGAAGTTAGCATAGTCGGCGGCATGGGCATCGAGCACCGGTTCGAGCTCGGGATCTGCCTCGATCGACGTGACGCACGCCGCCTCCTGCAGCAGTGCAAGTGTGAGCGTGCCAACGCCCGGGCCAACCTCGAGCACGCGCTCATCGCCCGCAAGCTCGGAAAGCTCGCAAATGCGCTCAATTACATGGTTGTCGATCAGGAAGTTCTGCCCCAGGCGATGCTTGGTCGCAAGGCCAAATTCCTCCAGCAGTTCCCTTGTTGCCGTGGGGTTAGCCAAAGGCGAAGTTGTCATAGTTGCCTCCTTAGCATGGTGGCGGCGTCTTGAAACAAAAGGGCATGGACCGTTGCGGCCATGCCCTTACATCTAAACAGCAAATTGCCGATATGGCGCGCGGCGTCTTAGCCCAGACGCGGGAACAGCGGCTCGCCCTTCTCGACGGGCTGACCACCAGCAAGCAGGCCCCAAGTGCAAATGCCCTTAAGGTCGTCGCTCGTGGCCTCGTCCTCGCAGGACAGGCGGCGCAGGGCCTCGGCAGAGGTCTGAGGCATGAGCGGCATCAGCAGGTGAGCGGCGATGCGGATGGCCTCGAGCAGGTTGTAGATCACAAATGCCAGCTCGTCAGCCTTGGCCTCGTCCTTGGCAAGCGCCCAAGGCTCAGAGTCCTCGATGTAGTGGTTAGCGGCGTGGATGAGCTCCATGACCTCGTCTTTAGCTCCACCGTAATCGAGCACGTCCATCTTGGCCATGTAGCGCTCGACCAGGCCATCGGCGATCTTTGCCAGCGGGTTGTCGAACGCATCGAACGACGCGGGCTTGGCGGGCGCGCAACCGTCAAAGTACTTGCCGCTCATGTTGAGCGAACGCGAGATAAGGTTGCCCCAGCTGTTGGCCAGGTCGGCGTTGTAGACCTGCTCCATGCGATCGAAGCTGATGGCACCGTCGGTGCCGGGGACGACGTCGGTCATGAAGTAGTAGCGATAGCCCTCAACGCCCAACATGTCGATAACGTCCTGCGGAGCGATAGCGTTGCCACGGCTCTTGGACATCTTCTCGGCCTTGCCGGTCTCGGCATTACGCACGGTCAGGAAGCCGTGGGCAAAGACGTGCTCGGGCAGGGCCTCGCCGATGGCCATGAGCATGGCGGGCCAAATGACGCAGTGGAAGCGGATGATGTCCTTACCCACGATGTGGAACTGCGCGGGCCAGCGATAGGCCAGCTCGGCACGCGCCTCGTCGGTGTCGACACCGTAGCCGACGGCCGTCATATAGTTGAGCAGCGCATCGAACCACACGTAGGTCACGTGGCCCTCGTCAAACGGGACCTGAATGCCCCAGTCAAAGCTCGTGCGGCTCACGGAAAGGTCGTTAAGGCCGCCTTCGACAAAGCTGCGCACCTCGTTCATGCGGAACGCGGGCTCGACAAAGTCGGGGTGCTCGTCATAAAGCTTGAGTAGCTTGTCCTGGAAGGCGGAAAGCTTAAAGAAGTAGGACTCCTCCTGCACGCGCTCAAGCGGACGGTGGCAGTCGGGGCACAGGTGCTGGCCGACGCTGCCGTACTCCTCGTCGCCCTTCTGGACCTGAGTATCGGTGAAGTAGGTCTCGTCAGGCACGCAATACCAGCCGTCGTAGCTGCCCTTATACAGGTAACCGGACTCCTTCATGCGCTCCCACAGGTACTGCACGGCATGATGCTGGCGCGGCTCGGTGGTGCGGATGAAGTCGTCGTTGGAAATCTCGAGCTTGTTCCAAAGCTCCTTGAAGTGCGGGGCCTGGCTGTCGGTCCACTCCTGCGGCGTCATACCATGCTTGGCTGCGGCCTCGGCGACCTTCTCGCCGTGCTCGTCCATGCCGGTCAGGAACTTGACGTTATAGCCGGCGGAGCGGCGATAGCGAGCCTGAACATCGGCGATGATGGTGGAATAAGCCGTGCCCAGGTGCGGATCGGCGTTGACGTAGTAGATGGGCGTCGTGATAAAGAACGAAGGCTTGCTTTGATCCATGGGGTTTGTCCTCCAGAAAAACGTTGCATACAGGGGATGATTCTAGCGCAAGGGCTGGATATCCTCCATCTATTGCATATCGAGCACCATGGCATAGACATCGCGCTTGCGGCGCGAATACTTCTGAGACAGGCGCTTGGCCACCGCAGAGGCGGGCTCCCCCTCCTCGAGTGCGGCGCGGATATCCTCGCGCAGGGCCTCGTCGGGATCCGCTGCCGCGGCGCCAACCGGCACGATACCGGCCTCCTCATCCTCGCTCGGCGGCGCGATGACCAGCGCAATCTCGCCCTTTACCTCGCCGCGAGCACGCAGCTCCTCGGCGAGCTGGGCAGCGGGCCCGCGCAAGACCTCCTCGTGCAGCTTGGTGAGTTCGCGGCAGACGGCAACCTCACGCTGGGGAAAAACCTCTGCCACGGCCTCGAGCGTCGCCACGATGCGATGTGGAGACTCGTAGAAGATGAGTGCGCCGGGAACCACGGCAAGGCGCTGCAAACGGCGCACACGGTCGCCGTGCTTTCGGCCCAAAAAGCCCTCGAAGAAAAAATGCTCGCAGGGAATGCCGGACGAAACGAGCGCCGTGACGCAAGCAGAGGGGCCGGGAATAACTTCTACGGGCACATCGGCCTCACGTGCCGCCTCGACCAGTGCCTGGCCGGGATCGGACACGCTCGGCATGCCGGCATCCGAGGCAAAGGCGAGGGTCTCCCCCGCCATCAGACGGTCGACCAGGCCGGCGGCGCGGCTGGCGATCACATTCTCGTCGCAACGGACAAGCGGCTTGGAAATGCCCAGGTGCATCAGCAGCTTTGACGTCACACGCGTGTCTTCGCAGCAGATGGCATCGGCGGCGGCAAACGCCTCGCCAACGCGCGGGGACAGGTCGCCCAGGTTGCCGATGGGCGTGCCGACCACATAGAGTTTGCCCGTATGGGCGCTGTTTTGCGTCATATCAACCTATTCAATCATGCCGCGCTCGAGCGTGCCGAGCGCCGCGCGGGCGTCCCATGCTGCGATGCGCTTCTCGGTCTTCCACGTTTGGAAGAACCAACCGGCAGCCGGCGCAAACGAAGCTAGCTGGTTGGCGATAAACACGCGCTCGTAGGCATTGCGGCCCTCGGGCGTAACCGACGAGTTGGCAAAGATCGCCGCGCCCGACCATTCGCCCACCAGCACGGGGAACCCAGTCGAAATCGCTTCTTTAAGCTCGCGCTTGTTACGCGAAATCGCCGTCGTCAGCCCGCGGGGACTCGTGATGTCGAGCGCATACTCGTCGCGGTAATGGTACAGGTGAAGGTCCATGTAGACATTCTTGTACTTGGCGCCGCGCATAAAATGCTTCCACTCGCTAGGATGCCCCGAAGACGAGAAGACGACGATCTTATCCTCGGGCATATACGAACGGACGAGCTCGTAGGCATCGCGATAGAAATTGCGCAGGTAGTGGGCCGGAATGCCATCCGTCATGGTAAAGAGACTCTTGCGGACGCTCATCTGTGGCGTATCCAGCAGCTCAATGCCCAGCAGGCTTTCGGCCTCGCCGTAGCGATCGGCCAAGCGCTCGAGCACGTCGAGTGCGACATGACGGCCGTTGGTGGACGAATGCCACTCGGCAACAGCCTCCGGCGTGGTGGGCGAATCGTTGGAATCGCCCTGGCCACCGGGCACAGTTGCCAGATCGAGCAGCACGCGGATGTCGTACTTAGCAGCCCACTCAATCGCACGGTCAATGTAGTCGACAACCGAGATGTAGGACGCATCGGACTCCTGCGAACCAAAGGCATACCAAGGCACCGGCAGACGCACGGCATTGAGACCGATCTGCGCCATGCGGCGAAAATCGTCCTCACTCACAAACGTCTCGTAATGACGGCGCATGCGCTCGTTATAGGCGGCGGTGCCCATGGCCTCCTGCAGCTCGGCCGCGTTGGATGCACCGGTCGCCGTGTATAGCGACGGGGTCACCCAAGGCTCGGGAATAAACCAGCCAGAGAGATTAACGCCGAGTATCCTCTCCATCACTGCCCCCTTCGGATCGTGCAGGCCGAACCTGCATCGTATTGCATAGGAAAAGTATCGTTTTGAGTATACCCGCGCGTGCGGACAGACGACCGAACGGTCTGTAAAGTGGCGCAAAAGCGGGAGAAATGTCTGGGGCGGGCCCGAGCTAGTGCGCCGAGATGTGCACGCACGTTGGAAGCAAGCGCCGGAAAGCGCATCCCGCCTTCTCGTTCAATAACGGGATGCATTTTTCGCAGAACCCCACAGAAAAAGAAAAGGACCCCTTTGCAGGGGTCCTAGTCAATTCAAGGTGGCGGGGAAGGGAATCGCGTCCGCGCGCTGCGCGGACGGACCGCTGCGGCGCTCGCGCGCCTTGCGAGCTACGCTGGCAAACGCTTGCGCGTTTCCTCAGCTCCGCGCCCTCACGGGGTTCGATTCCGTGTGGGGGCCACATAAAAGAAAAGGACCCCTTTGCAGAGGTCCTAGTCAATTCAAGGTGGCGGGGAAGGGAATCGAACCCCTGACACGAGGATTTTCAGTCCTCTGCTCTACCAACTGAGCTACCCAGCCATTTGAGGTGTGCCTTGTTTCAAGGCTTGATTAGTATAACCAAGGACACGCTCCGGTCAACCGAGAATTTTAAAAAAGTTTTTGAGCACGACATCGGCCACGATCTCGCTCCTATAGAACGGCACGTCAGAAGCATCAACCAGCCGCAAGAAGTTTTTCACTCAGGGCCGCACGGACAAACTCACTTGGCGTCATCCCCTCGGCAGCCGCCCGTCGACGAATAGCCTCCTTCATTCCCAGAGGAATCTTGACCGATAGCGTTGCCGTTCCCTCACCTGAGAGTGGAGGCCGTCCATGCACGATTCCGCCAACGGTGTGTTCGCCATCCGGAAACTCTCCGCGCTCGTACGACTCACACCACGCGTCAATCATTTCATCCGTTACAACCTGACCACTAGCGGTCGTATATGTCTCGCCCATCATTGACCCCTTTGCCGAGCTCGCTCGATCTCTTGCCAGAATTTCTTCTGAACCGGAGACAAGGCATGAATAATGAGCCATCCACGAATAAGTTCGACCGCAACGAGCTCCACACTCCGTCCGTCCGGAAGCCATCCAATCGCAAGCCATCTCGGCGGCTCGTCTTCCGACTCGCGACGAATGCACTCGGTAACCGCAAGCCAAGCGCTAAGCACCTGCTTTTCCGTCAGGTGCTTTTTGGCGTTGGGATGAATCTCGACGTCCATGCATCTCCTCCCCCATCTTACCCAATTTCGTATGACGAAATTCCGCTGTCGCCAATTCTTAAGCCGGCACGCGTTGAAGAACAGCGGGCGAAACAATGATTGAAGGGCGCTCGAGTGCCGCCCAGGCACCGGGGCAGGAACACATACGCCAAGGGCAGACGTTTTCGTAGCGCTCGAGGACGTTGCCGCTACGGTCGATAAAAGCGATGTCGATGGGATAGGCCATAAAGCAGGTGTGAACCGAGGAACAGCGCGGAAACGCCATGACAAGCGGCAGTCCGCCGGCGGCAATCGGCCGCCGTCCCAGCATGCCGCGCAGACGCACGGCAAACGACTCCGCCACCACAAACTCGGCAGGCGTCCAACCCAGCCTGTTGAGCGCCCGCGCGTAGGCAATGTAGGATGAGGCCGCAGTCACATAACCACCCCCGGACGCCACGGATCGACCGTCACTGCGCGCTCGTGCGACAACTTTGCCGGTGCCCCCAGCGAAACGCCGGCGATGCTGAGCGAGCTCGGCCACGGCTCGTAGCGCATGGTGCAGGTATAAGTCCTAAACGTGCCGGAAAGCGAAAGCAGACCGCCATCCGATGTCGCCGTACCCTGTTCGCTCGAGACCTCGATCTGCAAGTCATAGCCTTCCATGGCATGTTGAATCTGAGCCTGAACGGTCGCGGAGGCATCGATGGAGCTGTCGTCGCCCTCCCCGCTCGGAGCCACGGCGTGCGCCAGCACGATATCGGGCACCACGCGGTCGAAGCGTGCGACCGCACCGGCAAAGACCATGACGTTGTACACGATGAGCGCCAGAACCAGCAGGACGGGCGTGACCACGGCCATCTCGACCGTCGCCTGGGCGCGTTCCTCGCGCAGGCGCTTGCGGATGTCCATTACGACCCACCGCCCAAGGCACCCGCCAGCGTGGCAACATCGACGGTAAGCGGGATGGAACCGCCGCCGGGTAGCGGAATCTCCGCTAGCGTGAACACCGCGCCGCTGATGGTGCGCTCGACTTGATATTCCAGCGCCTCGCAAAGCGCCTTGGGGTCTGTCACGCCCAGCGGAATACTTCGTAGCTTGTCCTGCGCATTAGAAAGACCTGTGATGTCAGACCCCGGGCTCTTGATGACGTTGGCGGTGTCGGTCAACACCGGCTTTCGCAGGCGCAAGTCGCACGGTTCCAAGCCCAGCGCCGCCACGGACGCCGAAACGGTATCGCCGAGCCACGACGCAATGGAGCCCAGCGCGCCACTGTCCCCTCCCAGGTCATCGATCATCTCATCCATAAGCTCGTCGGCCGAGCCCTGAATGTCTCCGTATCCCACAAGCAGCCGTCCCCAAACATCCATGACGCCATCGAGTACACCGGCAACGCCACCAGAACGTTCCTCCAGCGTCGAGAAAAACCGCGAGAGAACGTTGTTCTGCGCCGTCGCATCATCGGGCGCCAGCACCGCAGCAGAGATCGCGCCGCGATCGCCAAGCCTGACTGCTGTGTTAAACGAAGAGTTGAGCTCATCGGGGCTCGAGATGGCACCTGAAACCGCCAAGGCAACCACGCCGTTGCGACCGGGCGGAGCGATACGCGGGCGCTCGCCCGAAAGCGCTTTAATGGCCTCGTCAAACGCATTGCCCGCACGGTCAGCCTCGTCCTCGGTCTGGCGCATGAGCTCAAGCTCTTTGTTGCGGCATTCGACGTAGTCTTCCAGAGTGTCTTTGAATCGATCAAAGTGGTACTCGAAGCCGTTTTCGATAGAAGTCGAAGGAGCCGCAACGGCGCCGAGCGACGAAACACCAAAATGGCATCTGTTGCATCTGTCCTGCCCGTCATAAGCAGCGACCGAGGCTAGCCCGCCTGGCGTCCCTTTCTTATAGTTGGGGCAGCTCGTTCCATAATGCAGATACGTTTTGCCATCGTTGGTACTAGTTGGCCACGCCGCATCGGTATAGAGTTCCGTCGCTCGCACCTCGTCAGTGTTGCGCGGCAACAACGGAATATAGGAAGTGGCCCGGTCTCCGTCTTCGGTTATATATGCGCGATTGACCTCTGCGCTCGCATAAGTGTAAAACGCCTTGCGCGCCGCCGACTCCGCCTTCGTCTCGACGCTTGAACCCTGCGGTTTTTCGTCTGCCAGACGCTGGTGATAGTAGGCCTTCGCGCGATCGAGTGCCACTTGTGGCTCCCACGTGATACTCGAGGCATAGTGCGGATTCTCAATATCCGAAAGCTTCGCCAAACTCCTCGCGCGTTCCCACATGCATGAACAGCTACCGGCCGAAGCCGGAACCGACCCGCCGCAATCTGAACTGCCTCCCATTTCTTGGACACGAGAAATGGGAGGCTTTTTATGCGTGTCG
>CABSMX010000027.1 GCA_902478945.1 uncultured Collinsella sp. | reverse complement strand
TTTTTCAAGCAGAAGACGGCATACGAGATGCAGCGTAGTCTCGTGGGCTCGGACAGCCAGACAGCCGTTGAGCACAGCAGATAGAAGATAAGAAACAGGCCCGTGATGCGCGCAAAGCCAGCCTGGCGTAACACGTCGGCAAGCGTCCTGAGCTTTTTCATCGCGACCCTTTCCACGGACAACCAATCACGTTCGCTCGGTATTGTCCCACGCCTCCCCCGCAAACGGAACTAGTCATTGGGGACGTTCTTAAATGACTAGTCGTTTAAGAACGTCCCCAATGACCACCAGCTGCCGACTGGGCAGGCTGAGCTGGTATCTTTGTGCGGTAATGTCTCGATTCGTTAGGATTGCATGTGAGAGCTGCCACTGTCCTTCGTTCAGTTATATATCGTACCCTGGCCGTCGCGCTTGCCGCGCTCGCCGTACTGAGCACCATCATGCCCGCCCCCGCCTTTGCCGCCGGCTCCAATCAACAGGTCAAAACGGTCCGCGTTGGTTGGCTCGTCAACAGCGAAGGCTTCCAGAACGGCACCCCCGGGGAGCGTCTCTCGGGATGGGGCTACGAGTACCTCCAGACCCTGTCGTACTACACGCCCGGCTGGCGGTACGAATACGTCTCCGGCACCTTCACCGAGCTTATGGACATGCTCGAGGCAGGCGAGATCGACCTCATGCCCAACATCTCCTACTCCGAGGAACGCGCCCAAAAGCTGCTCTTTTCCTCGAACCCCGAGGGCACCGAGCGCTACTACATCTACGCCAAGCCCGATCGTGACGACCTCGCAAAGGGTGACCCTCAAGCACTCCAGGGTCTCACTATCGGTTGCAACTCCGGCGTCATGCAAACCATCGTTGGCCAGCAATGGCTCGCCAACGAGGAAATCGCCTGCACATACAGGGAGTATGACGGAGACTCCGTTCTCTTTGACGCACTCGCAAACAACGAGGTCGACGCCATCATCATGAACGACACGATCTCGTCGCCCAGTGCCTCCCCCATGTTCTACATTGGTTCGAGCGACTACTATTTTGCCGTTCCCAAAAGCCGCCCCGACCTGATGGACGACATCAATGCCGCCATGACGGCAATCGCCCGCGTCAACCCACGCTATATCGACGAAGTCAAATCTAACTACTCGGCCCAAAACAGCGGTTCATCATTGCTCAACGGTCCCGAACGTTCCTGGCTCAAAGCAAATGACAACACCATCACGCTCGGCTACATTACGGGCAAACTCCCCTACTGTAACGAAGACGAAGACGGCGAAATGGAAGGTTCGCTCGCATCGCTTGCGACGACGCTGCACGATAAATTTGGCATTACGGTCAAAACCGTCGCCTTTGATAGCTACAAGATGATGTCAAAGGCCCTGTCAAAGGGAAGCATAGACGTTGCGCTGCCGGTATACCGAGATTACTGGTTTGCCGAGCAAACAGGCGTTGTGCAGTCGGTATCGTTGGGGACCATGTCCCTCACCGCCATCCACACCGGCAGCAACCTGAACAAAGACCTCCAGAACATCGCCTGCACCAAATCATCGTTTATCAACAAAAATGCACTTGAAAGTCTGTTCCCCACAGCGACCGTAACCGAATACCAATCCGACGATGAAGCGTTCGACGCCCTCAGGAAGGGAACGGCGCACTGCATCGTCGCTCCCAGTTCACGCGTAAAAACCATCGGTGACCGTTACGATCTCGAGGACTGCGAGACGGTCGAGCTCCCTGACACCTGTGAGCTCTCGTGCTGGATTTCGCGCGGAAAGCCCGAGCTGCTGGGAATCATCAACAAGGGCATCATCAATGCCGGAGAATCGCTCTCCGCAAGCAATTTCTCCTCCACGTCGTACACGGCCCAGGAATCCAACACGCTTCAATTCCTTTATCGCAACCGCACCGCCATTGCAGCTACCCTCATCGGTATGTTGTCGGTCGGCATCGTCCTGCTCATCTGGGCGCTCGTGCGCGCTCGAACCGAGCGTAAAAAAGCCGATGCCGCCAACGCCGCTAAGACGGCATTCCTCACGCGCATGAGCCACGACATCCGCACGCCGCTCAACGGCATCCTGGGCCTTATCGAGATCGAGGAATTGAAGGAAGGCGATATGCAAGTCGCCCGCGAGAGCCGTGCCAAGGCGCGCGTTGCCGCCAATCACCTGCTCTCGCTGATCAACGACATCCTCGAGATGGGCAAAATCGAAGACCGCAAGCTAACACTGGAACATGCGCCTTTTAACCTCAAAAAGCTCTGTGACGATACGCTGGTGCTGTGCAAGCTCCGCGCATCCGATAACGGCATCACAATGCAGGACAATAGTCTGCCGTACGCCACGGGACCATACATGATCGGCAGTCCCACCCATATCCGACAGATCATAATCAACCTGTTAAACAACAGTATTAAGTACAACAAGCACGGCGGCTCCGTCACCTTTAGCTCAAAGACCAAACCACTCGATAACGGGCGCGCGCTCTTTTGCTTTAGCGTTTCGGATACCGGCATTGGCATGGCTCCCGAGTTTTTAAAGCATATCTATGAGCCGTTTGCCCAAGAAGGTGACGATGCACGCAGCAAGTTCCAAGGAACCGGCATGGGCATGCCAATCGTCAAGTCGCTTATTGAACTGATGGGCGGTACCATCGAAGTCACCAGTGAGCTCCATGTGGGCACCTCGTTCTACGTGGAGATTCCGCTCGATATCGACAAGAACCCCCAGGCGCGGGCGAATACGGTCGAGAGGGCGCTCGACTGCTCGCTCGCCGACATGAACGTGCTGCTCGCCGAAGACAACGAATTGAATGCCGAGATTGCCCAGGCGCTGCTCGAAAGCGAAGGCATTGTCGTAACTCGCGCCGCCGATGGCAACGAAGCGGTCGACCTATACGTTGGCCGTCCCGCCGGCAGCTTCGATGCGATTCTGATGGACATCATGATGCCGGGCATGGACGGCTACGAGGCAACCCGCGCGATTCGCCTGAGCGAGAAGGTCGATGCAGCCGACATCCCCATCATCGCGCTCACCGCCAACGCCTTCGCCGAGGACGCCAAGGCGGCACACGACGCCGGCATGAACGCCCATCTGTCCAAACCGGTCGACTTTAACAAGCTCAAAAACATGCTCGCCCGCATCAAGAAATACGGAGCTGTTTCGCTATAGTTTGTGCTCAACCACCATACGCAGCAGAAAGGAAGCCAATGATGTTTAGGCCCTTACGTCGAAAGAAACGCGCCATCACTGACGAGGAAGCGCGCAAGTTGCTCGCCACCTGCAAGCGCGGCGTCTTTGCCGTCAACGGCGATGATGGCTACCCCTATGCCATTCCCGTCAACTACTTCTTTGACGCCGAGCACGACAAGATTTATTTCCATGGCGCCAAAGCCGGCCACAAGGTCGACGCACTCAAACGCGATGACAAGATCTGCTTTACCGTTTACGGTAACGAGTGGTATAAGGACAATGACTGGGCTCCCTACGTTATGAGTACCGTGGTCTTTGGCCGTTGTCGCTTGGTTGATGAGGCGCCTGCATTCATCGAGGACAAAGTCCGCCAGCTCGCGCTTAAGTACTACCCTTCTGCCGAAGAAGTCGAGGAGGAAATCGCCAAGGACATTAAGGGCGTCCAGCTCTACGAGATTACGATTGAGCATCTTTGCGGCAAGCAGATTCAAGAAAAATAAACCTCCGCAGCAGGTCTGCGCCCAATGGCTACAGATGCCTTACCACACGGGGCCTTCTAGCCGACTTGGCAGAAGGCTCCGCATGCAGTGCGCGCTTACCGTGCATTAAAAACGTAGCGGTCCAGGCGGTCGCACGCTTCCCTCACGCGCGAAAGCGGCAGCGCCAGATTCACGCGAATGTGGCAGGGCCCGTGGAACGGGCGGCCGTCCTGATACCCCACGCCCACGCGCGCCCCCTCGTCGAGCAACCACTGAATATCGCGGCCATGCTCGCGGCACCACTCGGTGCAGTCCAGAAACACCATGTACGTGCCCTGCGGACGCGAATAGGACACGCCCCCAAAATGCTCGTCCACGTAATCGCAGAAGTACTCGATATTGCCGGCAAGCACCTGGTTGAGCTCGTCCACCCACTCGTAGCCTTGCGGCTGGTAGGCACCGATAAGCGCGTGCATCGAGAGGACATTCATCTCGTTGTAGTGAGTCTTGTTGGACACGGCGCACACGCGGTCGCGCAGCGTCTCGTTGTAGATGATGTGGTAGCTGCCGACCAGACCCGCCAGGTTAAACGTCTTGCTGGGCGCGTAGAGGGCAACCGTGCGCATACGAGCATCCTCGCTCACCGACTGCGTCGGGATGTGCTTGTGCCCCGGCAGGATGATATCGGACCAAATCTCGTCCGAGATCACCACGCAATCGTGCTGGTGATAGATGTCCATGGCGCGCTCGATCTCGTCACGCTCCCATACGCGGCCGCAGGGATTGTGCGGCGAGCAGAACACTGCGGCATGAATGTGGTTTTGGGCGAGCTTGCACTCCATGTCCTCAAAGTCCATGCGCCACACGCCTTGGTCGTCGAGCTTAAGCGGGCTGTGGACAATGCGATAGCCCGCGGCTTCGATAGACTTGGTAAAACCAATGTAGGTGGGGCTATGGACCAGCACCGCATCGCCCGGCTGGACATACGCGCGCAGCGTCGACACGACACCGCCCAGCACGCCGTTTTCGTAGCCGATATGCTCAGGCGCCAGGCCCTCGACGCCATTACGGCGGCTCTGCCATTCGATGATGCGGTCGAAATACTCGGGGCGCGGATTGAAATAGCCAAACATGGGGTGCTGGGCACGCTGAATGATGTGTTCCTGGACCGTGGGCACCGTGGCAAAATTCATGTCGGCCACCCACATGGGAATGCGGTCGAAGCCCTCGTCGGGTGCGTTCGGAGCCATACCGGGGATCTCGCCCCAGGAGTCAACGGCGATGGAATCCATGCCGTGGCGGTCGATAAGCGAGCTAAAGTCGTATTTCATGCTGAACTCCCGTGCAAAGTGGATTGTTTTGGTAGGCGTTATTGTCCACCAGCGTGGGCGGTTTTGGCATGGGGTTTGGCGCTTAATTTGACGGGTGCGGACGAATGGCTGGTTAGTCTTGCGCGTCGTTGACGGCGACCACGGTTAGCTGGGTTTTATCGACCGTAAAAGATATGTCGAGCCCAGCAAAGGCCAGGTGATAGACGCGGTTTGGCTCGTGCTTGCTGCCCGCGCGGCGCGGATCTTGGCGAAGAACCTCGACCAGACCGGGGAGCTTTGCGGGCGGGACCATGTCTTGAAGAGCTTGCGGGAACTCAACATCGAGCTCTTGCCACGGAGCCCCCTCAATCCAGCCGCCGGTCGCATCCGGGTGGCAGTCCGCAAACGGGATGTAGGGCTTGATATCGTAGATGGGCGTGCCGTCACGCAGGTCGGCCCCCAGCACATGAATGATGGGGCCATCGTCGGTGAGCTCGACACGATCGAGCTTGACGCAGGTGAGACCGATGGGGTTAGGGCGAAACGGACTGCGTGTGGCAAACACGCCCACGCGCTCGGCTCCACCCAGACGCGGCGGGCGCACGGTTTTCGACCATTTTGCGTTGGTGCCGGACCTGTCCTGCGTTTTGGCATCGGCGGCTATGTCCTTAGCCGTGCCGCCGGGCGTGCCGTTTTCGAAGCGCCAGAGCAGCCATAAGTGAGAGAAGGAATCCAGACCCTCAACTGCTGCGTTGGAGGCAAATTCCGGTTCAAAGACGATGCGCCCCTGCAGATGGGGCGCCAAAAAGCTGTTGCGCGGAATGCCGAACTTCTGCGGCAGGTCGGTATGTATGCGTGCAATAGGTTCCATGCCGGTCATTGTACGGCATTGGGGCGTGGGGCGCAGCGCGCAATTCTTCGCCGCGGTCTCCCGTCGTGCAACCAACGGTTGCTTGGAAGGGCGCCTGCCGCCGCGTATGCTTAAGCCATCAACCAGCAGAAAGGAGCCGCTATGGCCTTTGCAGAAAAGCTCATCGCTGTTCGTCGCGCCCATCACCTTACCCAAGAGCAGCTCGCCGCCAAACTCTTTGTCACGCGCCAAGCCGTCAGCCGTTGGGAGCGCGACGAGGTCACCCCGGGTATCGACATGATGAAGCTCATTGCCGCCGTAACCGGCGAGCCTCTGTCCCATCTGCTCGAAATGCCCGAGCATTATTGCCAGAGCTGCGGCATGATACTCACGCCCGACGACTGCGGCACCGATGCCACGGGCGCCACGACCGACCATTACTGCAAGTGGTGCTACGACCACGGCAAGTACACCTACGAGACCACGATGGAGGCGATGATCGAGGATTGTGCCCCGCGGCTGGCGCAAAACACCGGCATGTCGCTCGACGAAGCCGTCTCGCTCATGGGCGCCGTCCTGCCGCAACTGGAGCGCTGGCGCACCGTGCAGGAAAACGAGGAGCGCTACGGCGCCGAAGCGCGGGTGCGCTATGGCGATGAGGCTATCGATGCAGCAAACGAAGCGCTGCTGGACATGGACCCCGAGACATGGAACGACATGAAGGAACTTGAACGCGCTATTCTGGGCCAGCTCTCGATTGCCATGAGCGACGGCGATGCGGACGGAAGCGAGGCTCGCAAGCTTGTCGCGATGCATCGTCGCTGGATTGCTCTCAACTGGGGATGCGAGCCCCAGAACGAAGCGTATCTGGGCCTCGCCCACGGCTATCTTGCCGACCAGCGCTTTGTTGACTACTACGACAAGCCCTGCGGCACCGGAGCCACGGCGTTTCTGGTACAGGCCATCGAGTCGTCGTTGACGCGCGCATAGACCGCGGCGGCTTTGGGTATTTCAATCAAAACTTCAACCGATTGGAGACCCATGGCTACTGATCACGAGCTCGCGCTATTCGTTATGACCGGCTGCCCGTATTGCTTAAAGGTCAAGCGTTTCCTTGCCGATAACGGCGCGACCATCCCCGAGCGCAATATCTCGACCGATTCCGATGCCGAACAGACACTCATCGCCGTCGGCGGAAAACGCCAGGTTCCCTGCCTATTCATCGACGGCAAGCCACTCTACGAGTCGAGCGACATCATCGCGTGGGTCCAGAAGAACCTGCTCTAGCACGCGCATCCCGTCCGTCCAAGGCCCCACCCCATACGGCCCGAACATGTACGCCAGCATCCAAAGTCGACATTTTTCTACATCTTTGGATGCTGGTGTACAGTTTTTTGCAGAGGTAGTCATTAGGGACGTTCTTATAAAGAGGTAGTCATTGGGGACGTTCTTAAATGACTAGTCGTTTGAGATGGCCTTTGGATTATGGTTGTTTGAGGCTGTCTGGCGTCTCTGGAAAGGTCTCCTTAGAGGACCGTGTTCAAAAAATGGCAAATATGAGTACTGCTACTTGTTTAGTAACAGCGATTTTAATCATTTCAGGGATCATTCAACGCCCCAAGCGCCCGCAGACGGCGTTATTCCTCCCCATATGTTCAATAAAAGAGACGCCTAATGGTATTAAATCTCATCAGGGACCTCATTTTTGAACAAAATAAATGCAACCATAATGGCAACAGTACTCATATTTGCCCTTTTTTGCACACAGCCCTCCAGAATAGTCGTTAGGGACGACTCAAAATGGCAATTCCGGCACTTAGACGCTCTCTTCTTGAATGACTAGTTGTTAAAGAACACTCAGCGACTACTCCAATTCGCGACACACTGTGTCGCGAATTGAGCTGTTCTCACCACCGAAGACCGGTGAAAGCTCCTGGCCAGAATCTCGATAGTTTGTTAAAGTGCCCCCTCTGCAGGTTCAATGAGCGCTCATGTTCCAGACTGGAAAGCGAAGAAATAGCGAAGCCATCGATGCTCATTTCCTATCGAAAAAACTAGTCAATACACGCTAATTAGCTTGATAAACTGCTTGTATTTTTGTCTACAAAACTGTATACAAAAAGAGATTCCGAGAACCAGCGCTCGACATTATGTCAATCGATAGGAGGCGCTATGGACGCTAAGCAGCTCGAAAAGATGATGGGGTTTGCCCCCGGAGAGTTGGAGAAAACCGCGGAGGCATACGAAAAAGATGAGTGGCCGAAGGGTCGCACCATCAAGCTGGGAAGGCCGTCGATCTCCGATGAGCCAAGCGTTGTTTTATCGGCACGTGTGGGCGAATCGGTCCTTGAAGCCTTTGACGCAAAAGCAAAGCGCCATGGGCAAACACGCACGGAGCGACTCAGGGAGCTCATCACGCTCGATGCAATGATTGCCTAGACTCAACTCCCCCGCCGACCAAAACATATACGCCAGCATCCAAAGTCGACATTTTTCGACATCTTTGGATGCTGGTGTACAGCTTTTGCGGGTAGTCATCGGGGACGTTCTTAAATGACTAGTCGCTAAAGAACGTCCCCGATGTCTAACTAGCCGCGGAAGCGAGCTATGGGTGCGAGTGGCTGCTCGCGAAAGACCCGCTCGACGGCGGCGCGGTATTCGTCGACCTTTTTGGTCTTACGCACGAGCTTGTGAACGGTAGCGGGGTCAGCGAAAGCGCACTTGGCGTAGAACCACCACTCCTTCATACGAAAGACCGCGTTACCGCCAATCTCTTCTGCATAGGCCGCAAACAGCGTGTCGTGGAAACGCTGCAGCTCGGCTACCGTGGCAGCAGGGCCACCCTTAACCATGCGAGCCAGAGCGGGATTCGCAAGCAAGCCACGCCCCAGCATCACATGGCGTGTCCCGGGATAGGCCTCCACCAGCGCATCCATATCCTCAAGATCAAAAATATCGCCGTTGTAGGCGACCGGAAACGGCGCGCGCTCCAGCGTCTCGCCATAAAACTCCTTGCGCGGCGTGCCCGTATAGCGGTCCTTTTGTACGCGCGGATGCACGATCAGCTCCGCCAGCGGCATGCGGCAATACAAATCGAGCACGCGCTCGTACTCGTCATCACTTTCCAACCCCAACCTGGTCTTGACCGATACCGGCAGCGGAGAGCGCTCACACACGTCACTCAAGAACACCTCGAGCTCGTCCAAGTTTCGCAAAAAGCCCGATCCTTTGCCCTTGGCGACAACCGTTCCCGAAGGACAACCCAGGTTGAGATTGACCTCGCGATAGCCCATGTCGGCGAGCACCTGCGCCGCCCACACAAACTCGTCCGCGTTCTTGGACATCAGCTGAGGCACCACGTTGAGCCCCTGGTTATTGGCAGGATCGATCTCCTTAAACGCCTTGCCGCCAAAGCGATTTCCCACCCGCGGCGGCGGCAAAAACGGCGTGTAATAGCAATCGAGCGCACCGAAGCACTCCGCATGCACGTGACGGAACACATGCCCGGTAATCCCCTCCATGGGGGCCAACGAAAGGATCATCTACTCTTCTCTCATATCAACGAACGTGACAAAGGGACCGTCCCTTGTCACATTATTCAGAGCGCAGGGCCTCCACGGGATCCTTCCTGGACGCGCTGCGGGCCGGCAGCAGGCCAGCGACAACCGTCAGCAGCACCGAAATCGCAATGAGCACCAGCGCATCCTGCACGGGCAGGCTCATCAGGTTGGGGACCTGTTTGGCCGCAAGCGCCCAGGCATTGACCGGGAAGCTCACGAGTACTACCACGACAATGGCAAAGACGCCGGCGATGAGGCCCTCGATAAAGGTCTCGGCATTGAATACGTTAGCCACGTTGCGCTTCGACGCGCCGATCGCGCGCAGGATGCCAATCTCCTTTTTGCGTTCCAGCACGCTGATGTAGGTGATGATGCCGATCATGATGGAACTCACCACTAGACTAATGCTCACAAACGCAATGAGCACCAAGCTGATGGTGTTCACGATATCGGTCACCGAGCCCATGATGATGCCCATGTAGTCGGTGTACGAGATTGCCTGCTCATCGTGGCCAGCGGCTTTGACCTGCTTGTTGTACGCATCGATGTGATCGAGCACGCGCTCCTTGGCCTCAAAGTCGCGCGGGAAAATCTTAACCGAGATGGGGTCTGCCTCATCCGCATAGCCCAACGTGGTCAGATTGTTGTCGTAGGTGAGCTTCGATGCCTTGGCATAGCTCATCATGAGCGAACTCAGGTCCTCGGCGTCCATGTTGAAATGGATGGCACGAGCAAAGGCACTCGCATCCACGTGCATGGCGCTCGCCAGGTTGGCAAAACTCGAAGACATCTGCGTCGCCATCTGGTCCATGAGCCCTGCCGCGCCCGCCTTGAGCTGGGACGATACCGTCGACGCTATCTGCTCGCTGATTGCCTTCATCACCTGATCCATAGCCTGCTGCAGATACGGAGCCAGCTGCTTTTGCACATAGTCGGTCATCGTCTGCTGCAGGCGCTCGGCCAGGGCATCGCCGCCGAGCGCCTTGAGCTGAGCCAGGTATTGCTGGGCTGCGGCATCATTCTCAAGATACGTCGAGAATGCGGCAGCGAGCTTTGACGCGTCTTTAAGATCTTCGGGTGACAGCGCCCTAAACTGATCAGACCGCAAAAAGCCCTCAAACAGTTGGTTGGCAAGCGTTCCCACCTGCTGCATTTGCTCGGGTGTGAGCTCCAGACCGTCAAAGATGCCCGAGAAATCTGGGGCCGGTGCTTTTGCCATGATGTCACTGAAGTCGATATCCTTGCCAACGTCCGAAAGGTCAATGTCCAGCCCGGACAAGTCAAGACCCGATAGGTCCATACCGCCGGCCGCACCCGAGAGTGCAGACGCATCAAACGAGAACGCGCTCTTGAGCGCCGCCTCGTCCACACTGAACATGCTGCCCAGATCCACGCCTTGCTTGGCCTCGCTCTGCAGTTCATCGAAAGACTTGCCCGTAAAGACATCCGTCTCGGGATGCGCAAGCTGCTCTTGCACAATCTGCGAAACGGCGGCGCGCTCCATAAGCTGGCGAGTCAGTGCATGCGTATAGGCAATGCCCGGAGACAACGCACTCGCATTGGCTGTCTCGTTAGGTCGCACCACGCCCACAATGCGCACGTCAATACCATCGGCAACCTTGGCGGCCATAAAGTCGGCATCGCCAGACATGTCGGTCCACATGCCGGTCTCTTCGTTTTTGCGATAGGCATCGGCCGGCGACAGCACCTTAAACGTCGTGGACAGCGCATTGTCGTAGGTAAAGTCGGCGCCGGTCTCGGGCGTCTCGATCTTACCGTCGGCCGTCATGGCGCTGTTAACCAGATCGTTGAGCTCATCGATATCCAGCGCACCGATGCTATAGAGCGTGTAGTCGCCCACCGTGCCGCGGCTCGAAAGCACCATTACGGCTTCGTTAGCAGACGTAGGCCAATGGCCGGCGACGACATCGTACTGGCTGTCGAGCAGACTCTGGTCGTCGATCATCTCGTTAAAGACCGAGGTTCCCATGGATTCCATGCTCACCGTTGCCGCCGAGCTCGCGCCTCCGCTCATGGCCTCGGTCATGGCGTTGGGCACCAGCCGGACAGGCTTCTCATTGCCCTTGCCGGCACGATAGACAACCGGCGATACACCGTAGCCGTACTGAATGGCGTTGACCTCTTTATCGATGCCGTCGCCACCGGCATCGAGCCATGCCTTAAAGCTCGTCATGTCGTTGGACTTAACACTCGCAAACATATCCTTTACGGCCGTGACCACAGGAATCTTATCGGTTCCCTTAGCCTTGCCGCCGGCGCTATCGTCGGACGAATCCACGTTTTCAGGCGAGTCATCATCCGCAGCCCCCTGCCCACCCATCATGGACGACAGGTCGTAGTCCTGCTTGGAGATCGTAAGCGGGTAACTCGAGAGCGTATCCTCCTCGACCTTTTTGATGTAGCCGTTTACGCCGTTGGACAGCGCCAGAATCGCCGCAATACCGATAATGCCAATCGAGCCCGCAAAGGCCGTCATGGCCGTACGGCCTTTTTTGGTCATAAGGTTTCGGGCAGAAAGCCCCAGCGCCGTCACAAAGCTCATCGAGGTTTTGCGCGTAGGCTTGGCCTCGCGGCGCGTGGCGTCAGCGACATCGAAAGGATCGGAATCGTCGGTGATCTTACCATCCGCCAGGTTGACGATGCGCGTGGCGTATTGGTACGCCAGCTCGGGATTGTGCGTGACCATGATGACCAGACGGTCGCGCGCAACATCCTTGAGCAAGTCCATGACCTGCACGGACGTTGTAGAATCCAAGGCGCCGGTCGGCTCGTCTGCCAGCACGATCTCGGGATCGTTGATCAGGGCGCGGGCAATGGCCACGCGCTGCATCTGTCCACCCGAAAGCTGGCTCGGGCGCTTGTTAACGTGCTCGCCCAGGCCGACTTTCTCCAACGCCTCGCGCGCACGCTGGCGGCGCTCGGCATGCCCCACGCCCGTAAGCGTGAGCGCCAGCTCCACGTTTTCCAAAATGGTCTGATGCGGAATGAGGTTATAGCTCTGGAACACAAAGCCGATGCGGTTGTTGCGATAGGCGTCCCAATCGCGGTCGTGGAAGTCCTTGGTCGAGATGCCGTCAATCAGCAGGTCGCCGGAATCGAAATGATCGAGCCCACCGATAACGTTGAGCATCGTGGTCTTACCCGAACCCGAGGGACCCAGAATGGCCACGAACTCGTTATCGCGAAAAGCTAGGCTTACGCTGTCGAGCGCCACCTGCGTAAACGACTGCGTAACGTACCTTTTGCAAATTCCTTTGAGCTCCAGCATGGACGGCAACCTCTCCTGCGCAGGCACCCTGCCCGCTCTCCCCCGCCGTTCGTATTCGACGCGTTTGTCCTACTCTATCCCCATTTTTCACCGACACCAGTGAGGAATGTAACGAACCGCGCCAAAAAACGAACGGGACGGCGCCCAAAAGAAGAGGTCCCGAGCGGGACCTCTATATGGTGGAGCTTATCTTGAAAGGTAGCGGACTACTTCGCACAGCGGCGCACGATCCTCGCCATGCTTTACTCGTTTTCTACTGCTCGCTATTCGCAATCGCCTGGTCGATAAGTTTGTTGAGTGCTGCGCGCTGCTCGGCGGAGCTGATGGCTCCCACGATTGGATCCCCTACGATGTTGCCATTCTGATCGATGACATACGTTGTCGGGAACGAGAACAAATTTGACGTAAACTTACCGGCCTCGCTATCCGACTTGAACCAGATGTTCTTATATGTCACGCCCTTCTTGCTCAGCACGTCCTTGGCATCTGCAATCTCGCCCTTGTTGCCATCGAGCGTAAAGGAATTGACGCCCACGACCTGGCCGCCCTTCTCGGCGAGCTCCTTATTCAAATTCTCAAGATCGCCCAGCTCGCCCACGCACGGCTTGCAAGTAGTGAACCAGAAGTTCATGACGGTGACCTTGTTCTTAGAGAACAGCTCGTCGCTGTTCACGTCGTTGCCATCCAGGTCCTTGCCCGTAAAGCTGGGGAACTTCGTCGCCTCGCTCGAAGCATTGGCACCAGCCGTCATGCCAGCGGTCGAAGCGTCGACGCTCTCGCCTGCACTCGGCGTGCTTCCACAGCCGGGGAACTCCTTCTCCAGGCTCTCGAGCTTGTCCTCGATCTCCTTGATCTGCTGCGCACCGGCCTTGAGTGTCTTAAGCTCATCCGCCGTGAACTCATCCTTGGCGCCGTCGATGGTCTTGAGCAGAAAATCGCCGTAATTGCTGCCATCCTCAATCATTGCCGAGTCTTTATTTGCCGCATTGAATACCTTTTCCCACAGCGCGTTATCACTCGAAAAGATCTCGTTCTCCTTCTGCATGAGCTTCGCATACAGCTCGGCGGCCTCGTCGGCATTGGCCGGCTTCTGCGCAGTGAGTTCTGCGATCTTAGGATCGGAGCTCGCAGATTCGCTCGCATTGCCACCAGGTGCCGAACACGCCACAAGACACAAGGCCAGCACCGGTACCATAAACAGGGCCGCAATCTTAGAAAGCTTCATAGTCATTCCTCCGTTTTGTCGAAGCTTGTTTACTTTTTATCGGCGGTCAAGGGAAGCTTTTCCGCCGACACATCCAGGCCATAGCGATAGCTGATGGCATCGACAGGACAGGCCCCGATGCACTTTCCGCACCGGATACATTCGGCATGATTGGGCGCGCGGACCACATCAACGTCCATCTGGCAAACCTTTGAGCACTTGCCGCACGAGACACATTTGCATGCGTCAACCCGAATCCCCAGTAGGGACACCCTATTCATGAGCGCATAGAATGCGCCGAGTGGACAAATCCATTTGCAGAAGGGGCGGTAGAACAAAACGCTCAGCACTACCACGGCAATGAGAACGGCAAGTTTCCAAGTAAAGAGATGTCCCAACGCAGATCGAATGCCGGCATTGGCGATGGCCAGCGGAATGGCGCCCTCGAGCACACCCTGTGGACAGATGTACTTACAAAAGAACGGGTCGCCCATGCCCACGTCGTTAACCACCAAGACGGGCAGCAGCACCACAGCAAACAGCAGCACGACGTACTTGATGTATGTGAGCGGCTTGAGCTTTTTCGTGGAGAACTTTTTGCCGGGAATCTTATGAAGCAGCTCCTGCAGCCAGCCAAACGGGCACAGAAAGCCGCATACAAAGCGTCCCAGCAGCACGCCGAGCAAAATGAGCGTACCGGTAACATAGTAAGAAAAGTTGAACTTGGATGAACCTACCACCGACTGGAACGACCCGATGGGGCACGCACCCGATGCCGCGGGGCACGAATAGCAATTAAGTCCAGGTACGCAGACTGTTTTTCCCGCGCCCTGATAGATGCTTCCTTTGGCAAAGTTTGGCAGGTGAATATTGGTGACCAGCGTCGCCGCCGCCTGAATGAATCCGCGAAATCGGGCCAAAACATGCGACGCGGTGTTTTCTCTTTTATCCAATTCCGATACACTCCAAGCACAGCCTAATCGCTTTGGCCAGCACGGCATCCGCCTCGCCACGCATAACACCAAAGCACACCATGGCAATTCCGACGATCAACAAAGCGACCTGTACCACGGGTTTTACCGCTTTGAACAACCCAACCACTCCTTTCGTTACGCGACCATTGGACCATATCGACTATAAAATCCGTGTTAAGCGCGATTTGGAATGTGCAAGGAGACTGTTATGCGTATTTTGATCGTCGAAGACGAGCGAGCACTGTGCGATGCAATCGCGCGCAGCTTGCGAAACTTGGCGTACAGCGTCGACTGCTGCCACGACGGACAGGAGGCGCTCGACCTGCTGGGCGTCGAAGTCTTTGACCTCGTGGTACTCGACCTCAACCTTCCCCGTATCGATGGCATGACCGTGCTCAGGGAACTTAGGAAAACCGATTGCGAGACTAAGGTACTGATTCTGTCCGCGCGTGGCGAAGTATCCGATAAAGTCGCCGGACTCGATGCCGGCGCCAACGATTACCTCACCAAGCCGTTTCATCTGGACGAACTTGCGGCAAGGATCCGCAGCCTTACCCTCAGGCGCTTCGCACAAAGCGACATAGTATTAGCCTGCGGAAAGCTCAGCTTTGACACCAAGGCGCGCATCGCCTCCGTGGACAGTGAGGCTCTATCTCTTACACGCAAGGAAACGGGAATCTTGGAATACCTGATGCTTAATCAGGGGCGACCGGTAAGCCAAGAGGAGCTTATCGAGCACGTTTGGGATAGCAGCGTGAACAGCTTTAGCAACGCAACCCGCGTTCACATCTCGTCACTCCGCAAAAAGCTACGCAGCGCTTTGGGATACGACCCGATTCGCAATCGGATTGGAGAGGGCTACGTTATGGAGGATAGCGAATGAAAAGGCTTTCGCTGCAATGGCGCATAACGATTATGACGGCACTGCTGACGTGTGCGGCATGCGTGCTGACGAACTGTCTGGTCGGCTATACGGGCATGCGCTACATGGATGCTATCGGCAGCGACATCTCGGCCCTTAGCGCAGCCGGCGTAGATGCACCTCAGGCGTTTGACCCAACGAAGGAGAGCCTCGATGACGAGGTCACGATCGTCGTAAACGACGCACAGGAGTCTTTTGGCACGACAGCCTGGTACATCACGGCTGGAGTCACACTCCTTGGCGGCGCGCTGGCATACTTTGTGAGCGGCCGTGCACTCAAACCGCTACGGGCTTTTGCGGCCCAGGTCGAGCGTGTGCAGCCTGACAACCTAAGCGAAATCAGGCTCAGTGAAGATGTGCCCATCGAGCTACAACGATGCAGCGCCTCTTTCAACGACATGATCGCCCGTCTTGGCGAAGGGTTCTCTGCACAGCGTCAGTTTACCGGCAACGCCGCACACGAGCTGCGCACCCCGCTCGCCCTTATGCAAGCACAGATTGAACTATTCATCTCCGAGCACTCCGGTTTGCAACCCGAAACAGCCGAGCTGCTCGACCTGCTACAAGAACAAACCGAGCGCATGTCTCGAATGACCAAGGTATTGCTCGAGATGAGTGAGCTCCGCAGCGTTCCTTGCGAGGACGATGTTGAACTTGGTCCCTTGTCCGAAGAGGTCCTCACCGACCTTGCGCCACTTGCCGATAATAAGGGCATAGCCCTCAATTGTGTTGGAGACGCTTTAGTAATCGGGAGCGACACGCTCCTCTATCGGTTGGTGTTCAACCTGGCCGAAAACGCCATCCGTTACAGTCGCTCCGGCTCGACTGTCAATGTCTCCATCAGCGACAGCGACAGCCACGTGCTCCTGCGAGTCAAAGATGAGGGCCCGGGAATACCCAAGCAGTACCGTGAGAGCATCTTCCAACCGTTCTTTCGTCTAGACAAATCCCGCAGCAGGGCATACGGCGGCGCAGGACTCGGACTAGCGCTCGTTTGGGAGATTGCAGCTCTTCACGGTGGCACAGTAGAGGTCGAAACAAGTTCCGAGAACGGGACCACCATGCTCGTAAGCCTTCCAAAACGATCCGCAGCGTCAACCGAGCAGTAAAACGAAAGGGGTCCCGAGCAACAGGAGTACAATTGCTGCTATTGTTGCCAGCTGTTGGGAGATGGAAGATGGACTGCGATGGCTACCCATGCGTTCCCATGCCGTTGATGTGCACTGCCTTTGTGCCGGGGCAGATTGACGCTGCGGTTGCAGGCATTTCCGACCCCGATTCACGCACCATCGCCACGGCAGAAGCGCTGTACTTTCGCGGACAGGCCACCCTCGCCGCCGAGACAGCACGCCCCTATCTTGACGCCACCGACCCCGCACTGCGCTATTCCGCATGCTTTATCTGCGGATATGCCAGTCTGTCGCTCAACCGTATCGCCGACGCCCGCCGGTGCCTTGCTGGCATCCTCGATACGCCGGCTGACGAGGAGTCGCCCGCCGTCCACGCCACGCATATCCTGTTCGCCTCGGCCGCGAGCGTCCTGCTGCACTTGCCTTCCCCGTATTCCGCCGAAGAGTTTTATCCGCTTGCGGCGCATCTGCCCGAAGGCCTGCGCCCGTTCGCCAGCTACGTGATGGCGCATGCCCTGTACCTGCGCGGCGAATATGGCCGCAGTCTGGGCATGGCGGAAAACGCCCTGATCATGAAACAGGGGAGCTATCCGATCTCGGAACTGTTCCTGCACCTGGCAGCTTCCATGGCATGCATGAGTCTCAAAGACGTCGACGCCGCAAAAACGCACTTCGGAGCCGCTTGGAACATTGCGCGCCCCGACGGCCTTATCGAGCTCATTGGCGAGCACCACGGCCTTTTGCAGGGGCTCATCGAGGCATGCCTAAAATCGCAATACCCTGACGATTTCGCACGTATCATCGAGATTACGTATCGATTCAGCTACGGCTGGCGGCGCATCCACAACCCCGATTCGGGCGAGGACGTTGCCGACGATTTAACGACCACGGAGTTCACCATGGCCATGCTCGCCTGCCGCGGATGGACCAACGCCGAAATCGCACGCCACATGGGCGTGTCGCCAGGTACCGTTAAAAATCGACTGTCCAACGTGTATGCAAAGCTTGGCATCGGCACGCGCACCGAACTGGTCGCGCATATGCTGCGTTAGCGGCCAGACTGCCTAGCGCGGCACGTGCGCCCCGGAGCCCCGGCGCTTCGCTCGCTCAAATTGGACATTTTGGCCCTCGGACGGCACTACCGTGACAGGATGCCTTCTCGCAAAATTGGATTATTTCCACCGATACCTGCGGGATGGGAGCCAAAGATGCTTGATCGCCGTTCGTTACTTGTTGCCGGAGCGTCCTCGCTGGCGAGCATTATGTTGCCGCGCGTGCCGGAAAGCGCAAACGCCTTCATATTGCCGTTCGCCCCCGCCGAGGCATACGCCGACGAAGATGATCCCTTCAAGGTCTTGGTGCTCTCGCGCACCATGTTTGGTGTGGTCGTGGTCGACGTCGCCAACAAGAATACGCCCATCACGGGTGCCCAGGTCACGCTCATATCGCGCTATGCCGCAGGCAAGCAGCTCACCGCCACGACCGATGACGAAGGCACGGCCATCTTTGAGGTCGCCCCTCTTTCAGAAGGCTACGTGGACGAGGCAACGCTTCTCGACGCGTACGACTTTAACGGCGGCATCTCCATTAGCATGGCAGGCTACCGCGATGTCGAGATTCCCCTTGCGCGTATCCAGGGCGGCACCGCTATTACCGCACCCACACGTCCGCTCTCCGATGGCGAGCCGTACTTTCGACAGCTCACGTTCGACGAATGGGACATCCAGTACGCCGACGCCACGTTTATGGCAATGCCAGCGGACGAAGCAGCAAACGACCAGCCCGACACGCACGCTTTTACCGTGCAGGCCCATCTGCCGCAGGGCGGGCAGGCAACGTTGCACATCAATAAAGTGATGCCCGCTGCGGGCAGCTCAACCGAAACCGTCACGCAGATCGGCCAGATCAAGGCCAGCGCATCGGGCGCGGATAATCTGGCGACGTTCACGCTTGAAGACACGTTCCTCGATGCAGCTTCGGGCCTTCTGGAGGAAGGGTGCAAGCTGCGCTTTATGCTCGACTACCAGGGCAAAACCTACACGTTCTCATCCCCTATGGCCGTTGTCACCGCGCCGGCCGCAAAGGCGGAATCGGGCTCGACCACCATCATTCCCACCACCATGGACCAAGAGATAACTCCGTTTGATTTCCCCGCGGCATTTCCCGGCATCGGCGGCAATAAGTTCACGTGCTGGATGCCATCGTTCCCCATTCTGTTCGATTTCTCGTTTGCCGGGTACGTACTGTTTGGCGGAGGATACAAACCGGTCGGCTACATGAACGATTCGGGCAATCCGGATCCGGAATACTGGAAGAAATCGCCACGCGAGTCGGGCGCCAAGCAGGCAAACCGCTACCTCGACGAAATGGAGGGGAAGTGGAATCAGTACAAGAGTATGAGTGCCGGTTCGGGCACCGATCCAAGGAACACTAAGCTCCTTCGCCACCATTGCACACTGCTGTTCACGATGGATATCGCCACGCAGCTGTACGGATCGCTCGCCTACGACTGGGTGGGCAAAACCTGGGGTGACAACAACGATCCCGCATTTGGCAATATTAAGGCCCTCTTCCAGGTAAGAACCGACCTCAATTGGACCGAGCAGTTTACCCTAGGACCGGTGCCGTTTTTCCTAAACGTCAACCCCTGGGTGCTGGCGAAGCTGGCGCTCGCCGTGGGTGCCCACACGCACGGCAGCGGCGCGGCATTTTTTAAAAACATTTCGCTCGACTATTCAAACACCTCGGGCTCGTTCACCATCCAGATCGGGCTTGCCGTCACCTTTGGCGCCGGCGTTGCAGGCGTCGCTTCGTCTGCCGTGCGCGGCGCCGCATCCCTCACGCTGTTCATTGGGTACGAGAAGGCAGATGGACACCAGCTTCCGCGACTGCGCGTAGGTGCAGACGTCGATGTCGATGTGATACTCCAGTTCGTAATGTTCAAGTGGACCACCAAGGCTTGGTCGGGGTCGTGGCCCACACTCCTCGATTCGTGGAATATGTCGGTGAACAATGGCAACCAGTATGTGCTCCAGCGCTCTGAACTCGCATTGGGCGGAGATACGCCTTACACGCTGGATGCCTGCTTCGGCACGCCCGGCGACATCAAGGCGGGCGGCGTGCCTCAATTTATCGCATCGGCCACCATCGTCACCAACGCCGAGCTGCTCGCATGCGCCGAGGTTAAGGCTACTGCCGTAAACGTCGCACCTGTCGTGCGCGATTGGGATCAAGCGGTCACGCGCATTGAGCTCGAGGCGGATGCAGAAAGCGACGACACGGGACAGGTCGAGCATTTCGTCCACGCACTGATAGAGAACGACGAAAACGCCGCGCCGATGTATGCGTACACCCATATCAGGCAGGCGAAGGACGCCGTTGCGGACCCCAACGCCAATTCAGCCGGTGTATCGGAGGACGAGCGTGGCGGCATCAAGCCCTCGAGCGACAACGTGCTGTTTTCCGGCGTGCTCAGCGAAGCCCACATGAAGCTAACGATGATTGCCGGCGTGGAGTGCCTATTCCGTATCGCCTCGGTGCGCTACGGCGACAATGGCCGCTCGCGCCTGGTGGTGCACACAAAGGCAAACGGCACGTGGTCCGCTCCCACGCCCGTGGACTTTCCCCTTGGGTTTGGCGAGAACGACGTGGAGCGCGACGACATATACGATTACGACTTCGACGTAGTGGAATATACGGACGGAAGAGGAAACCAAGACGCCTACGTGCTGCTGGTCTCCGGCGAGCGCCGCGACGGCGACAACACCCCTTTCGAAGCGGCGAGCACATCCGGCATACTGTCCGTTGTGCGCCTGCGCATAAGCAACGGCGGAGTTCGCGTGGTGTCGCACACGTCGTGGCGCAGCATCTCGCGCGGCCGCCTGCAAGAGGATGACTACCATTGCCTGCAGTGCCCGCGTATCACGGTGGGCAAGACGCTGGTCGACGGACGCCTGTCAGGTGCCTACCTCCACCGCCGCGGAGCCACCGCAGAGAAGGCGCTCGGCAGCGAGGCTGAGGTTGCGCTGGAGTGCTTCACACTGTGGTCGGGCGTTTCGGGCGATAGCCTGACGTTCCGCCAAGTTCTCCGCTTTCCGCAAGCACCGTCGAGTATCGAGCTGGGCGAGCCCGAGAATATCAACGGCAAAATGGTGGTGCCCGTTGCGTACGAGACCGCAGACGGTTGCGGCTGCGCATCGTACGCCGTGATCGGCCAGTCCATTGCGGGCTGGGGCGTTATGCCACCAGATGTCACAGTACCCCGTGCGGTGCCGTGGCCACAACATTCGGGCTTTTTGGCAACCGTCAACGAGCAACTGCAGCATATTACTTGGACGCGAGGCGCATCGGCATTTGCAACGCAGCCCGTGGGTGCCGCAGGCTGTGGCCCGGCATCGTTTAGCGTAAGCAACAACGGCAGGTGCGTGCTCTATGTAGAGAATACCGATGGCAAGGTGGGACAAACCTACGACGAAGAAGGCAACCCGGTAGCAGTGATGGGCAAGCACTTCCGCATCTTCGCCAGCACCTTGGCAGGCGATCTGTTCACGGAGCCGTTCGTGATGTGCGAGCTGGACCATCCCGTCGATCAGATAACGACTTTTTTGACGTCGGGAGGCATGCTCTCCGCGCTCGCCACGCACATTGTGAGCGCGGAGCAGAGCAAGGCGGAGCTGCACGGCATCGAAGTGCCCTTGGTGGCGTGTGCACTCCGACGGGCGCGGTCGCCACCTCGGGCGCGGTGGTGCCCGGAGCGGCAGGCGAATCCTTTATGGTCACGGTGCGAAACGACGGCAACACCTTGCTGACCGCCGGCACGATCGATCTGTACCGAGAGGGCTCCAGCCAGCCGTTCTCCAGCGCATCCATCGGATTCGGAGCGAACGCACGCATGGCTTCGATCTACGATCCAGAGCTTGCCGAGGATGCTTCGGCCAACGACATGGCACACGTGAAGTACGCGCTCGAGGCGCTGGGCGCACATTTTGCGACGCACCCGCTGGTAGCCGACAACGGCAACGCCGCGCTGGCACCGGGTTGCACGGCACAGTTCCGCATGAGCTTCGCCATCCCCGAGAGTTGGAGCGACGAAGTGGGCAAACGCGTAACGCTGTATGCGAAGGCGCGTAATCTGGTGGCGCTCGATCCCGTAACGCTCGAGGAAATTCGACCGGGCGCAAACTCGGCGCTGGGTGCCGTACTGCACGAACTTCATGTGCCCGACGCGGCATGCGAGCGCTCAGAAGTTCAGGTCGGCGTATGCGGC
>CABSMX010000026.1 GCA_902478945.1 uncultured Collinsella sp. | reverse complement strand
GCCCACCGAGCCCGTGGCTCAGCCGCAGAACGTAGTGCACCTGAGCTCGCAGAGCGACCTCAAAAACAAGTTCAAACCCGCCGACGCCGACGCCTATTACGTTCTCGACAACGACATTACCATCGATGACGAGGACTTCTTTGCTCCCATGGGCATACTTGCGGGCACACTCGACGGCCAGGGCCACACCATCACCTTCGCCAACGGCGGTGGCGTGAAGTCGCTCATGGACGGCGTTGCCTCCACGGGCGTGGTGCAGAACATCTCGTTTTCCGGTGAACTCAAGCAGGCGACGGACGGCAAGGCGTTCGGCCCCCTGGGCAACAAGGTTCAGGGTGCCGTGCTCAACTGCTCCACGAGTGTGACCGGCAAGGGCGTCGCGGGCTTTGCGCGTACGCTCGACGGCGGCATCGTGTCCAACTGCGTGTCGACCTCCGAGGGCACAGCGGGCGCGCTGTTCGCGACCTATAGCGCGGGCCAGCTCGTCAACACCTACTGGGGCGCATTCCACACCAACAAGATGGACGCTCCCGCCTCGGCGCTCGTCAACTCCTATGCCGTCGACCCCGCCGACATGGCCACCGATGCCTTCGCCGATCTCATCAACGCCAACTGCGGCGCCAACGGCAGCAGCTGGGGTATCGATAAAAATGGCACGCCGGTCTTTGGCTCGGGCAACAGCTACCAGGCGCCCGAGGACACCACGCCCGACGACGCCTACACCGTGAGCTTCACGGCCAACGACGGCACCAGCCAGACAGTTGCCGGCCATATGCTCGAGGTTTCGCCTGATGCTGTGGACGCCTACCGCAAACTTGGCGTCTTTGCACTTAAGGGCGTCCCGGCCACGAGCACCATCACCTGGGGCACCGATGACGCCAACCGCGGCAACATCGGTATCAACGAGTCCACGGGTGAGCTCTACGTCTACGACAACGCTACTGGCACGGTGACCGCCACCGAGCACAAGGGCGATGGCTCCGAGCAGACCGTGGCTACCATCAAGATCAAGGCCAAGGCCAAGCAGTTCGACGACTTTGAGCTGTGGTATCGTGCCTCCGACGGCACCGTGAGCAACGTGACCGATGGTGCGGCTACCGTCCAGGGCTCCGAGGTGCGCAACCTCGAGATTCGCGTGCATTACGTCGACGCCGATAAGGGCGAGTACGTGCCCGTTTCGTTCAGCCGCTTCCACTTTGCCTCGAGCGATCCTACGACCATCTACAGCAACGACTACTCGGCCTGCTTTTACTTCAAGCATGCCGGCAGTGCCACGATCACCGTTACCCCGCGCGACGCCGCATCTGCGGGCGCCGGCTCCAAGAGCGTGACGCTGACGTCCGAAGCCGTGGCCGCCACGTCCATCTCGATGGGCTATAACGAGGACGGCGCCACCGTCTACCTGCAGGGCCGCAACCCACTCTCCGAGCGCGGCGCGTTTTTGACCGATCACGCACGCCCGGTGGTGGCGCCCGACAACGCCACCAACCGCGACAACTTTACCGTGACGAGCAGCGATCCTGCCGTGGCGGCCTACACCACCGCGGGCGAGATCGGCTACACGGCGTACAAGGCTGGCACCACCACGTTTACTGCGACGCTGCCCGACACGGACGCCGATGGCAAGGTCATCAGCGCGTCGTGCGACGTGACTTATGCTTACCAAAATCCGCTTGCGAGCGTGACGGCCGGCACGGACAGCCTCTACCTCAAGGCCGGTTCGGCGCAAAAGCTCGACCTGACCTTTACCGGTAAGAACGACGCGGACGGCTGGAGCGTGACCGAGCCCGGCCTCATCTGGACGTTCAAGACGCTCGACGGCAAGGACGCCTCGGGTATCGTGGGCATCGACCGCAACGAGAAGGGCGCCTGGAAGCACGTCGACGGCGCTCCCGACGACGGCCTGTACGTGGCCTCGAGCGACTACACGGTGACGGCGCTTTCGGCCGGCACGGTGGTCGCGACGGGTACGCCGGTGGACGCGACCGCCGGTGCCGAGCCCGTGACGCTTACCATCACCGTGGCCGGTGTGGCCGCGAGCCCCGCCACGAGTGAGTCCGCCTCGGCGGGCATCGATGCTGCCGCTGCGTTCATCGACGTGCGCCGCAGCTCCGACGCCTTCCAGTACGGCGACGAGTGGGAGATCTACGACTTTGCCAAGGCGGGCCGCAAGATCGATTCCAAGCTGCTCGACAACTACCGCGCCTCGCTGGCCAAGCACAAGGCCGAGTGGGGGAGTGCGACCTGCGCTCTGACTGAGACCGAGCGTGTGGCGCTGGCCCTCTCCGCCATCGGCGAGGACATCACCGACTATGACGGCGTCAACCTGGTCGAGCTCATCTGCAGCCGCACCGATATGACGCGCGCCAACGAGAAGATCTTTGCGCTGATGGCGCTTAATGCGAGCGGCTCGGATGTACCCGCCGGTTCTGCCTGGACGCGCGCGAGCCTCGCGGACGCCGTCTGCGAGCTTCTCGGCAGCGACGACGCCGTGGAGGGCACGCGTCTGGGCGACGTGGACCTGACGGCCATGGCGATCCAGGCCGTGGCGCCCTATGAGGGCGACACCAAGGTCGATGCTGCCATCGAGAACGGCCTCTCCTACCTCAAGGGCAAGATGAGCGCGGGCACCTGTGATTTCGGTTCTGCCGAGGCCAATGCCCAGGTGATCCTCGCGCTGCTTTCGCTCGACCGTGACCCGGCCAACCCCGTTAACGGGTTTGCAAATGCCGTGACCAACGTGGTCTGCGCGCTGGACCTGTACCGCGTGGACGGCGGCAACGGCCATGCGCACAGCAAGGGCGGCGCGGCCAACGCCATGGCGACCGAGCAGGCGCTCCGCGCGCTCACGACGTATCGTGTCTCCTCGGGAGAGACGATTGCCTGGAAGACGGCCGTGACGGCGGGCAAGGGCTCGAGCAGCAAGGACCCGCAGAAGCCCACGGTGGCGCCGGGCGTCCTGACGCCGGGTGCCGGGTCGGACGGCGGTGCCGGCAACGGGACCGCCGGTTTTGCGGGCGTAATGGCTCCTGTGGCCGCCAAGATGGCCGGTGCTTCCTCGAGCGAGGGCGCCAAGGCAGCTGGCGATTCCAAGGCCGAGGCCGAATCCGGCAAGAAGGATTCGACGGAGTCTTCCGTCGCCGGCAAGACAGACAAGAGCGGCAAAAAGTCGGGCACGTCCGGCAAGACCGCCGCGTTGAGCGCCGGCGCCGCCAACAAGGCTGCGGACGCGGGCTCGAACGGCTTTGCCATCGCCGGTGTTGCCGTGGGCATCGTCGGTATCGCGGCCGTCGGCGGCTGGTTTTTCTACACCAAGCGTCGCGCGGCGTAGCGAGCGTCTGCCTGACAGGTAAATACTGCAAGGAGTATGGTTTTGCAAAGCGAAGGGCCCTCCTGCCGATCAGCTCGGCAGGAGGGCCCTTCCATCTCCCCGCAGTTTGAGTGGGCCAACGTCCCAGTGAAAATGGGCGGGCCGATTGTGGTCGGATGCTGGACAGCTTGCAGAGCAGCCGCTAGCAAATCCTTGGCAGCTGCTCTCCCACGAGCATGTCGAGGATGCGGGTCGAGCCCCAGCCAGTGCGTACGCGCACGACGGGCCGAGCGTCCGGTCCAAACGGCAGCACGCGGCCGATAATCGCGGCGTTTTCGCCGTAGCGCGCGGCACGCATGGCCGCCAGCGCGGCATCGGCCTGCTCAGCAGGCACCACGGCGACCATCTTGCCCTCGTTTGCTACCTGCAGCACATCGTAGCCGAGCATCTCACATGCCGCCTGCACATCGGGGCGCACGGGCACGGCATCCTCGTCGATCTCCATAGCAACGCCGCTGGCCTGGGCAAACTCGTTGAGCGTGGATGCTAGGCCGCCGCGTGTGGGGTCGCGGAAGCAGCGGGTGTCGGGGGCGGCGGCGAGCACGTCGGCAATCAGATGATTGAGCGGCGCAGCGTCGCTTTCGATGTCGCTCGAAAACGCCAAGCCCTCGCGTTGGCTCATGATGGCGATGCCGTGGTCGCCTAGCGTACCCGACACCAGGATGGCGTCGCCGGGCCGGCAGTTGGCACCGCTGAGCGTCACGCCTGCGGGAACCTCGCCCACGCCGGCGGTATTGATGTAGACGCCGTCGGCACCGCCGCGCTCGACCACCTTAGTGTCGCCGGTGATTATGGACACGTCCGCCTCGTGCGCCGTTTCGGCCATGGTCTGCACAATTTGGCGCAGCTTGTCCATGGGATAGCCCTCTTCGAGGATAAAGCCGCATGAGAGGTAGCGCACGTTAGCGCCCGAGGTCGCGACGTCGTTGACGGTTCCGCATACGGCGAGGCGGCCGATATTGCCGCCGGGGAAGAACTGCGGCGTTACCACAAAGCTGTCGGTCGACATGGCGATTCGCCCGCTTGCGGGCAGCGCGGCGACACCGGCATCGTTGCCCGCAAGCAGCTCGGGCGACCCAAAGGCATCCAGAAAGACCTCATCGATAATGCGTTTCATCATCTGGCCGCCGGAGCCGTGGCCCAGCAGGACAGTGCTATCGGTGGCAGTACGGGACATATCGAAAACTCCAATCGTGGGTGGAATTATATGGGTGAGGCGCAGCGTCGACCGGTCCGCCATTCGTTAGAGCGGCGGAACCTAATAGTCGCGGTAGCGGTAGTACGCCGCGCAGCTACCTTCGGAGCTCACCATGCAGGGGCCGACGGGGTGTTCGGGCGTACATGCGTGGCCGAACAGCGGGCAGTCGCTTGGCGTGATGGCACCGCGCAGCACGTCGCCGCAGCGGCATCCGCGTGGCTCAACCGTCGGTTCAATGGGCACGTCAAAACGGGCGCCGGCATCAAAGCGCGCGAATTCGGGTCGGATGGAAAGACCCGAATTGGCAATCGGTCCCAGCCCGCGCCACGTGGCGTCGCACGGCTCAAATACCTGCTCGACCAGCTGGCGTGCTACGGGATTGCCGTCTGCATTGACGCCGCGGCGGTAGGCGTTGTCGATCGCCGGCCTGCCTTCGACAACCATCTGGACCAGCATGCAGATGCCCTGCAAGATATCGACCGGCTCAAACCCGGTGACCACGCCCGGGGTCTCGAACTCATCGACCAAAAACCCAAAGGGTGCCAGGCCTGTGATGGTAGCGACGTGACCAGGCAGGATAAAGCCGTCGATGGTCGTCTCGGGGTCGTTGGAGATCGCGCGCAGAGCCGGCGGCGTGGTCTTGTGAGCACAGTAGACCGAGAAGTTCTGGAGCCCGCGTGCGTCTGCCTCCAGGATGGCGGCGGCGATGGTGGGAGTGGTGGTCTCAAAGCCCACACCCATAAAGATAACCGGGCGTTCGGGATTTTGCTCGGCAATGTCGAGTGCGTCGAGCGGAGAGTAAACGATGCGGATGTCGCGCCCCGCCGCCTTTTGCGCGGCAAGCGAGGTGGACGATCCGGGCACGCGCATCATGTCGCCAAAGGTGGTGATGATGGCGCCGTCCATGTTGGAAAGCGCGATTGCGTGATCGATGTCACGGTTGGCGGTGACGCAAACGGGACACCCCGGGCCGCTCAGCAGTTTGAGTCCCGTCGGCATAATGGAGCGAAAGCCATAGCGGCCAATGCTCACGGTATGCGTACCGCAGACTTCCATAAGGTTGATGGTGCGGTCGCCGACGAGTTCACGGATGCGTTCGATGAGCTCGCGGGCCAGCTTGGAATCGCGAAATACCGAAAAGTCGATACCGGAGCGAGCCGGCTGCGTCGCCGCCACTAGTATGCCTCGACCGGGTTGTTGGCGAGTTGGTCCTCTTTGGCCAGCTCGGTCATAGTATTGACGAGCTCGAGGGTCTCTTGGGCCTCCTGCTCGTCGACAATCTGAATGCCAAAGCCGGCGTGCACGAGAATATAGTCGCCTACCTGTGCCGTCGGCACGAGGCGCAGCGAAACGGGGCGCTCGATGCCCATCATGTCGACGGTCGCCTTAAGGTCGTCGTCGCGTTTGACCACTTTACCGGGAACGGCAAGGCACATAATGTTCCCCTTTATACGTTTTGCGCTGGATAGGCGCCTAATTACCCATCAGTTGATGGTAGCGCTCGCGGGAGTCACGAGCAAACGCGTTACACCTGTGAGACGGTGGCGCGCGGGCTGGAAAAACGCCTATCGCGATGCTGTCTGCGCGAGGAGAGCGCGAGCGATGGCGGCCTGACCGTAGGCGATGCAGCCGTCGTTGACGGGCACGGAGTGGGGAACCAAGACAGTGAGACCCACGCTTTTGAGCTCACGGGTGAGGAGCTGGAGCAAAAGTCGGTTCATGAACACGCCGCCCGAGAGCGCGACGGTGTCGAGGCCTTCACGGGCGCAGATCTCGCTTGCGATGTGGGTCGCAGCGTGCGTAATGGCGATGTGAAACCCGAGGGCGAGCCTGTCGGCCGGCGCGCCTGCCTCGATTCCATTCAGAAGAGCTTCGATGAGCGGTTGGGGGTCCAAGATGGGGGAGTCGTCGGCAGACGTGAATACGCCTGCATGATTGCCGTCGAGACGAACGGTCTTACCGCCGAGCGCGCGCCAGGCGGCGGCCTCGAGCTCGATGGCGGGTTCGCCCTCGTAGGTCGCTTGGCCGCAAATGCCCAGGATCGCGGCCGCAGCATCAAACAAGCGGCCCATGCTGCTGGTGCGCGGGCTGTTGATGCCACGCTCGATCATCGTTGCCGTCACACTACGTGTTTGCTCGTCAAGGCTGTCCAAGAGCCCCGCGGCTCCTGGGTGTTCAAGCAGGTCGAGCTCACTGAGCAGGGCAAAGGCGTTGCGGCGGGCGTCGCGCACGGAGGCCGCCCCGCCGGGGAGCGCCCAGGTGCGCAAATGCGCGGCGCGCTCAAAGCCGCCAAGGCTGGCAACAAGAAACTCGCCGCCCCAAATGGTCCCATCGGCGCCGGCGCCGGTGCCGTCAAAGGCGATGCCAAGGACGCGCGCGTCGGTTGTAAGCTGGTCCGCGGCAATAGCCTCGGCCATTACGCTCGCGATATGCGCGTGATGGTGTTGCACCTCAACGAGCGGCAGATTGCATTTTCGCGCCTGCTCGCGCGCCCACTGGCTCGATAGATAGCTGGGGTGTAGATCGCAGACCAAGGCGGCGGGCACCAAGTTAAAGAGATTTTCCAAGCGCGTGCGCGCGGCGTTCCAGGCATCGAAGGTCCCGCCGTTTTCAACATCGCCGATATGCTGCGACACAAAACAGGTTGCCTCGCCGTTCGTCCCTTCACGCGTGAGCGCAATCGTGGCCTTTTGTTGTGGCCCGCAGGCGAGCACGCAGGACGGAGCGCCGTCGAGCGCCGGCAACGGCAGCGGCTGGGGTGCATATCCGCGAGCGCGGCGAACGGGCACAACCGCGCCGTTCGCCGCGCGCACTACAGAGTCGTCGTAGCGCGACAGAATTGCGCGGTCGTTGCCGAGCAGCGCGTCGGCAATGCCGGCGGCAACGAGGTGTTCCCAGGCAAGGTCATCGTCGGTCTCGATGGGTTCTTCGCTCAGGTTTCCGCTGGTCATGACGAGCGCGTGCATACCGCGGGCTTCTGCCGCGGCAAGCAACAGATGCTGAAGCGGGGTGTAGGGGAGCATGACACCGAGCTCGGGTAGATCGTGCGCGACGGATGGCGCGAGTGTAAGGGCGTCGGGGGAATCTCCCTCGCCAACAGCACGCCGGCGCAACAGCACGATGGGGCGGATGCTACTGGTTAGCAAGCCGCGCTCGGCATCATCGACATGGCACAGGCGTTCAGTATCGGCAAGGCTGCGCACCATAACGGCAAGCGGCTTGTTGCTGCGGCGCTTGCGACGGCGCAGCTCGACCACCGCCTGCTCGTTGGCGGCGTTGCAGGCCAGATGGAATCCGCCCAGGCCCTTGATGGCGACAATACCGCCGCTGGCCAGCAACTCGACACAGCGGTCAATAATGGCATCGCTGGTTTCGCACGAGCTGCCGACGGCTGGCGTCGCCCCCGAGCCTTCGAGCTCCATGTCGCCCTCTGCCTCGCGCCAGGTAATATGTGGCCCGCAATCAAAGCAGGCATCGGGCTGTGCGTGAAAACGCCGGTCGAGTGGGTCGGCATACTCCGCGGCGCACTTGGGACACATGGGAAAGCAATCCATCGACGTGGCCGCTCGGTCATAAGGCAGCGACCGGATGATGGTAAAGCGTGGGCCGCAGTTAGTGCAGTTGATAAAGGGGTAGTGATAGCGTCGGTCGGCGGGATCGAACAACTCGCGCAGACAGTCGTCGCAGGTGGCGATATCGGGCGAGACGAGCGTCGTGTGCGCGGTCTGGTCCTGCGATGCTACGATGCGAAAACCCTGTTCATTGGCGGCATCCCAACCGTTGACTGCCAAGTCCACAACCTCGACATGCTCTACGCGGGCTGCCGCAGGCGCATGCTCAGAAAGCGCGGCAACAAAAGTATCGAGCGCATCGGCCGGAGCGTGCGCCTCGATGTGCACGCCGTCGCCTGCATTGAGCACCCAGCCGCAAATGCCATGCGCCATGGCCTCGCGATACACAAACGGTCGCATGCCAACGCCCTGCACAATGCCCGTCACATGAATATGCACATGCCGCATGCGACACCCCTCATCAAAACCGACCAAAAAGGGACAGGTCTATTTTGGTAGGTAAAACTTCTAAACCTGCCAAAACAAACCTGTCCCTTTTTGGCAGGTGCGCTGCGTGAAATCCCGCTATAGCCCCAGGCTTTGCTTGGTGGCGGCGCAGGTGAGCTCGCCGTGCTTAACGCCGCGCAGGCCCAGCAGGCGGTCGGCCAGTTCGTAGACGCGCTCGCCGCGACCCTTGAGCGCCAGAATCTCCAGACAGTTGTGGTGATCCAGATGCACGTGCATGGTCGATACGATCTCGTCGGTGTAGTCGTGCTGCACTTCGTCCAGACGGCGCGTCAGGTCGCCGGTATGGTGGTCGTAGATCATGGTGAGCGATCCGATAACGTGCTCATCGGGCGTGCGCATCTGCTCTTTGGCGATTGAGGCACGAATCAAATCGCGCACTGCCTCGGAGCGGTTGGCCACGTCGCCGCGGCGTGCGATTTGCTCGTCAAAGCGGCGCAGTAGGTCATCGGGCGCGGTGACCGAAAAACGGACCAGCTCGGAGCCGCCGCCGCAACGGCAGCTCGCCTCGTCGCCCGTGCCGCTACGGTGGTCGTGCCCGCAGCCGTGCGCGTGTTCGTGTTCGGACACCTTACACCAGCTTTACGGAGCCGACGGAGTTGTGGTCGGCCTCGATGGCTTCCTCGTAGCCCTCGAGCGCGTCATGCGCTTCGTGCAGTGCAGCCATGGCAGCTTCGAGCTTGGCGCTAATGCGCTCCATGTCAAAATTCTCGGTCGCATGCAGCAGCTGATGGTTCCACTCGTGGGCGAGCTCGATGGTGTCGTCGACCTGCTTGACGCTCATGGCAAGCTGGCTCATGTTCATTCCGACGTCATGCATGGGAAATCTCCTTATGCTCGGGGCAATCCAGTGGTTCAGATTTTACTACGCCCGCGCGGGGCGCTACCGCATAAGAAAACGGGTGCGAGTCTGTGTGACCCGCACCCGTTCACTGGGGGCTGTTTGTATCTACCATACTATCCGTGGTCGCACGCGGTACACCCAGAAGTCCGGCGAGCGGTGCAAAAGCGCTCATGGACGGCGGCAGGACGCCAAAATGTAACCAGCGTATTACAGGTGCTTCTCCAGCAGTGCCTGCAGCCTTGCCTTGGGCAGCGCGCCGACCGAGCGGTCGACCTCCTCACCGTTCTTAAAGACAATCAGCGTGGGGATGCTCATGACGCCAAACTTCATGGCCAGGTCCTGATTGTCATCGACGTTGCACTTGGCAACGGCAAGCTTGCCGGCCAGCTCGTCGGCTACCTCGTCCACGATGGGCGAGAGCGATCGGCAGGGCCCGCACCAGGGCGCCCAAAAATCAACCAGTACGGGAAGGTTGTCGCTAACGACGGAATCGAAGTTCTCGGGGGTAATCTGCTTAATGTCAGCCATGGTGACCTCCATGATGCGACGCGGCTCGGCCGCGTAAAACTCAGTACGACCGTGCTTATACCCAGCGGCCCGCAAAGCAACCACTCGCGGGCGGCTCTTTTATATAATGGTGGGCACGCAAACGATTGGAGAACGCATGCCCACGTCACAAAGCCAGAAAAAAGAAGCCATCGCCCAGGCGGCCGAGCAGGAGCTTGCATCGCTTGCGGCCCGTGGCGTGCGTATCGCGGGCAACGCGTGCTCGCCGATCGTGCTGGTCAAAGGCGATTTGGATGATGCCGAGCGTTCGGGCGGCGAACTTGCCGCCGGCGCGGATGGTGCCGCATTGCGCAAGGCGCTCGGGGCAATCGGTTACGCGCCCGAAGATTTTTGTGTGCTGGCGAGTGTTGCCGGCGCAGGCGACGGAGCTGTGGCGGTGGGCCACGCCCTGCCGTGCGACCTGTTCCGCGAGGCGCTTGAGGCCTTGGACCCCGAGGCGGTGCTGCTGCTCGATAACAGCGCGGCCGATGTCATGCGCGAAACCTACGCCGACATGCTCGTGGCGATTGATGACTTCGACACCGCCATGCTCAAGCCCGGTCTGATCGCCCATGTGCAGGGCCGCCGCGTGCTCGCGCTCGATGGCTTTGAGGCGGCGCTGACCGACAAAGCGGCCAAGCAGCGCATGTGGGCCTATATCAAGCAGCTGACCCCGGCGGCTGCTCCACTGTAGCGGATTGGCGCCGGCGAGCGATTGCCTGGCGGGCATGCCGTCGACCATGCGCGGCGGCCGTCCAAAGATGCCTCCTACGCTATCGAGAGCTCGGCTATCCTCAGTTTGCCAGTTCGAAAATGGGCCTGCCGCATGATCGAATCTTTATTTCAACTTTACACCTAGGTTTACAGCTGTCTTGTCAGCTGTAAACCTAGGTGTCATACTAAAGCCCCAAGATTCGCCAAAAGAGAGGGGCCTTGATGGCACAGAGCGCGAACATGGATGCATCGGAGCTTGCACGCGACATTGCGGCCGGCCTGGCATCGGCAACGACGGCAACGGAGCGCGCGGCATTGGTGCCCGCAGAGCTCGTCGAGGCCATTCAACAACTTAAAACCAAACGCGACGCGGTGATCCTGGCACACTATTACGTGGCACCCGAGGTCCAGGCTGTGGCCGATTACGTCGGCGACAGCTTCTACCTGGCAAAGCTCGCCAAGAGCCTGCCGCAGCAGGCTATCGTGCTGTGCGGCGTGGAGTTTATGGGCGAGAGCGCCAAGCTGCTCAACCCCACCAAGACCGTGCTGCTGCCCGAGCCGGGCGCGGACTGCCCCATGGCGCACATGGTCAAGCGCGAGACGGTCGACGCCGCCCGCGCCGAGTACGGCGACGACCTGGCTGTCGTCTGCTACGTCAACTCGACGGTCGAGATCAAGAGCTGGAGTGATGTGTGCGTCACCAGCTCCAACGCTGCCAAGATCGTGTCCGAGCTGCCGCAGCAGCACGTCCTGTTCATTCCCGACCAAAACCTCGGTCGCTTCGTAGCCGAGCAGGTGCCGCAAAAGCATGTCCTGCTTAACAAGGGCTACTGCCCGCGCCACCACATCATCACCGTCGAGCAGATCGTCGATGCGCAGGAGGCACATCCCGACGCGCTCGTACTGGCGCACCCCGAGTGCAAGGCCGACGTGTTGGCCGAGGCCGACTACATCGGCTCCACCGCCGGCATCATCAAGTATGCCGAGGAGTCGGACGCCAGCGAGTTCATCATCGTGACGGTCCGCGGCGTGCTCTACGAGCTCGAGCGCCGCTGCCAGGGCACCGGCAAAAAGTTCTACTTCCCCGCGGTGCAGCCCACCTGCGTCAACATGGATCTCATCACGCTCGAAAAGCTCGTGCGCTGCCTGGAGACGGGAGAGGGCGAGGTGCAGATTGGCGTGTCGGACGAGGCCGCCGACCAGGCTAAGCTCACACTCGACCGCATGCTTGAGTACGCGGCGCGCTAAGCCAATATGACATGAGGGACCATCCCTTATGCCACATTACAAGGGAGAGGATTCCTGTGGAAACTAAGCAATACCCCGACATGGAGTGCGATGTCGTCATTGCCGGCTGCGGCGTGGCGGGCCTGTACGCTGCCCTCAATCTGCCGACGAGCACGCGCGTGATCATGCTCTCCAAGGGCGCGGTCGACGAGTGCGATTCGATGCTCGCGCAGGGCGGCATCTGCGTGCTGCCCGAGGGCTCGGACTACGATGCCTTCTTTGAGGACACTATGCACGCCGGTCACTACGAGAACCGCCGCGAGAGCGTAGACATTATGATCCGCTCGAGCCGCTCGGTCATCAACGACCTGCTGGCGATGGGCGTGGACTTTGAGCGCAAGGCCGATGGCGGCCTCGACTTTACCCGCGAGGGCGCGCACAGCCGCCCGCGCATCGCCTTCCATGCCGACATTACGGGCAAGGAGATCACGACCAAGCTGCTCCAGGCCGTCCGCAAGCTGGACAACGTGCAGATTCTTGAGCACGTGGCCATGACTGACATCCTCACGGCCGAGCGCGATGGGGCCACGGTGTGCACTGGTGTCGTCGCTGTTGCTGTGGACGAGGGCGATTCGGTCCGTCCCACCGACGAGCTCGCAAATGCCGCCGAGGGCGTGCATGCCGGCGGGCCGTTTGAGATTCATGCTCGCCATACGCTGTGGGCGACGGGTGGTATCGGTGGCGTGTACGATCACTCCACCAACTACCCGCAGCTCACCGGCGACGCCTGCTACATCGCGCAGGAGCACGGCATTACGATGGAGCATCTGGACTATGTGCAGATTCACCCCACGGGACTGTTCTCGCCGCAGCCGGGCCGCACCTTCCTGATCAGCGAGAGCTGCCGCGGCGAGGGCGCGATTCTGCTCAACGCCGCCGGCGAGCGCTTTACCGACGAGTTGCAGCCGCGCGACGTGGTCGCCGCTGCTATTCGCGAGCAGATGAAGCAGGACGGCACCGAGCACGAGTGGCTGAGCTTTGCCCCCGTCGAGCGCGACGTGGTGACCGGGCACTTCGCCAACATCCGCGCGCGCTGCCTGGAGGACGGTCGTGACATCCTGGATGAGCCCATCCCCGTCACGCCCACGCAGCACTACTTTATGGGCGGCGTGTGGGTCGACAAGGACGGCCGCACATCGATGCCTGAGCTCTACGCCGCCGGCGAGACGGCCTGCAACGGCGTTCACGGCAAGAATCGCCTAGCTTCCAACAGCCTGCTCGAGTCCCTAGTCTGGGGTCGCCGCGCCGCTTGGCGTATGCGCACCGGCGAGTCGCTGGCCGTGGAACAGGCAGGCGAGCCCGCGCTCGATGGACGCCATCGCGCCTTGAGTTCCGATACCCTTGCAATCGATGATCTGGCCCGTGCCGCCGGCACGCAGGCCGTGGAGGAGTAGACCATGAATCCCATTACCATGAAACTCGTCGTCGATGATCTGATTCTGCAGGCCCTGCGCGAGGACATTACGTTTGAGGACGTGAGCACGGCGAGCGTGTGCCCCACGGCGCGTCCCGCCACGGTGGAGCTCATCGCCAAGGCCGACGGCATCATTGCGGGCCTGGACGTGTTCGCTCGCACCTTTGAGCTGCTGGATTCGCAGAGCTCGGTGCTGTTTGATGTTGCCGACGGTGACGAGGTGCACGCCGGCGACCACGTGGGCCAGGTGCGCGGCGACGCGCGCGTACTGCTTTCGGGCGAGCGCGTGGCGCTCAACTATCTACAGCGTATGAGCGGTATCGCTACCTACACGCACAACATGGCAGCGGCGCTCGAGGGTACCAAGACCGTGCTTGTTGACACACGCAAGACCACGCCGGGCATGCGCGTCTTCGAGAAGGCCGCGGTCGAGATCGGTGGCGGCAGCAACCACCGCTACAACCTGTCGACAGCCGTCATGCTTAAGGACAACCATATCGACGCCGCCGGTGGTGTGACGCGTGCGATCGAGATGGCACGTGCCCACGCATCGTTTACCACGACGGTCGAGATTGAGTGCGAGAACTTGGACATGGTACGCGAGGCCGTGGAGGCCGGTGCCGATATCATCATGTTCGACAACATGACCCACGACGATATGGCTGCCGCGATTGAGCTTATCGCCGGCCGCGCCAAGACCGAGTGCTCGGGCAATGTGGATGCCAGCAATATCCGCGCCCTGGCCGATCTGGGCGTCGACTTTATTAGCTCGGGCGCGCTGACACACTCCGCCCCGATCCTCGACCTCTCGCTTAAGCACCTGCGTCTGCTGGACGGTAAATAATGAACGCCCGCGAGCGTCGCCGTGCCATCATGGACGTGCTCGAGGTGGCCAAGGAGCCCGTTTCGGGCAGCGCACTTGCCCGCGAGGTTGGCGTGAGCCGTCAGATCGTGGTTCAGGATATTGCCCTGCTGCGTGCCGATGGGCACGATGTCGTGGCAACCAACCGTGGTTATGTGCTGCAGGAGGCCCCCAGCAGCCCCGCCGTGCCCACGCGCTTGGTCAAGGTTCGCCACAGCGTGGAGCAGGCAGGCGATGAGCTCACGAGTATCGTCGACGCCGGCGGCGCCGTGCTCAACGTGATCGTCAATCACCGCGTGTACGGTAAGATCACGGCCGACCTGGACATTCGCAATCGTCGAGATGTTGAGCGCTACCTGCACGATATCGAGAGCGGCAAGAGCTTTCCGCTCCTAACGGTGACGAGCGGCTATCACTTCCATCGCATTGCGGCAGAGGACGAGCAAACCCTCGACGAGATCGAGGCTATGCTCAAGGAGAAAGGCTACTTGGCAGACCTGATGCCTTACGAGGACGATCTCTCTTAGCCGACGCTGCAAACGCCCCTAAGCGGCAATCTGCAGCGGTGCCAAATTTAGTTATCCGCACAAACAAAAAGGAGGCCTCCGCGGCGATGCGGAGGCCTCCTTTTTTGTGCACGGTGTACTTTTGAGTGTGCAGGTGGGGGAGTTGTTACTCCTCGACGATCTCGGTGATCGCGCCAGCGGGGCAAGCGTCCTGGCAAGCGCCACAGGCGACGCAGGAGTCCTCGTCAGCGACGGTAGCGACGTCCTGGAGCTCCAGAACGCCAGCGGGGCAGGAGTCGACGCAAACGCCACAAGCGATGCACTCGTCGGCATCAATTACGGGATGAGCCATGGTAGTTTCCTCTCTGTTGACCGACGCTACAGACGATGCGCGCCGGTTTGATTCGGGCAAAAACATACCACGGGAGCGACCGTTTGCAATACCCTCTGGCCGGCATCTTCATACCGTTCGCCGAGTATGCCAAGGTTTACTAAAAAACACGCAGGTGGGGCCGTTGAGCTGCGCAAATGTTAGCTAAAGGTGACTTGAATTATTGAGCTATTGAGCGCGCCTGCGGAAAGGGCATCCCGTTATTTAGCCGAAAACTGGGTCGCAGCTTCCGGTTGGGCCCGCTGGCGGAAACTGCGACCCGTAATCCACGTCCAAAACGGGACGAGGTTTCCATAAGGCAGCCCCAGGCACCCCCGGACGCAAATCTCAGCCATCTCTACATAGATCTCGATAGACTTGCCGAGAACTCCATCAGCGCATCTACCTGCGCATTTGAGAACCTAAACTCTCGGCAATAAGAAATCTTATATGAATTGACTTAGATTTTGTATATTCCGGCCCATAAGGGGATACACTACATCCTGAAAGACAAGCCGAAGCGCCGCGTGACAGACCGTCGAGGCGGCGCGAACGCACAAGAGAGAGGGAATTTCTAATGAGTAAGATTCTTGGTATCGACCTTGGTACTACCAACTCCGCCATGGCCGTCCTTGAGGGCGGTTCTCCGACCATCATCGTAAACGCTGAAGGCGACCGCACCACCCCGTCCGTCGTGGGCTTCCGTGCCGACGGTGACCGCGTTGTGGGTAAGGCCGCTAAGAACCAGGCGGTCACCAACCCCAAGAACACCGTGTTCTCTATCAAGCGCTTCATGGGCCGCAAGTACTCCGAGTGCACCTCCGAGATCAAGACCGTGCCGTATGAGGTCAAGGAGGGCCAGGGTGGTCGTGCCGTCGTCGACATCGAGGGCAAGGACTACACCGCCGAGCAGGTGAGCGCCATGGTGCTCGCCAAGATGAAGGCCGACGCCGAGAAGTATCTGGGCGAGACCGTCACCGACGCCGTCATCACCGTCCCGGCCTACTTCAACGACGCCCAGCGTCAGGCCACCAAGGATGCCGGTAAGATCGCCGGCCTCAACGTCAAGCGTATCGTCAACGAGCCGACCGCTGCTGCCCTGGCCTATGGTCTGGACAAGCAGGGCACCGACCAGCGCATCTTGGTCTTCGACCTGGGCGGCGGCACCTTCGACGTCTCCATCCTCGACCTCGCAGACGGCGTGTTTGAGGTTCTGTCCACCTCGGGCGACAACCACCTGGGCGGCGACGACTGGGATCAGCGCGTCATCGACTGGATGGCCGACAAGTTCCAGCAGGAGAACGGCGTCGATCTGCGTCAGGACCCCATGGCCCTGCAGCGTCTGAAGGAGGCCGCCGAGAACGCCAAGAAGGAGCTCTCCGCCGCCCAGCAGACCACCATCAACCTGCCGTTCATTACCATGAACCAGTCCGGCCCGCTGCACCTCAACTACACGCTGACCCGCGCCGAGTTCGAGAAGATCACCCGCGACCTGCTCGAGCGCTGCAAGCAGCCTGTCACCAATGCCCTGCGCGACGCCAAGCTTAAGCTCTCCGATCTGACCGAGGTCATCCTCGTCGGCGGCTCCACCCGTATGCCCGCCGTTCAGGAGCTCGTCAAGACCATGACCGGCAAGCAGCCCAACATGTCCGTGAACCCCGACGAGGTCGTTGCTGACGGCGCTGCCGTCCAGGGCGGCGTGCTCACCGGCGACGTCGAGGGCATCCTGCTGCTCGACGTTACCCCGCTGTCGCTGGGCGTCGAGACCATGGGCGGCATCATGACCAAGATGATCGACCGCAACACCACGATCCCGACCTCCAAGACCGAGGTCTACTCCACCGCTGCCGACAACCAGACCAGCGTCGAGATCAACGTGCTCCAGGGCGAGCGCGAGCTTGCCCGCGACAACAAGTCGCTCGGTAAGTTCCAGCTGACCGGTATCCCGGCTGCCCGTCGCGGCGTGCCGCAGATCGAGGTTACCTTCGACATCGACGCCAACGGCATCGTCAAGGTCTCCGCTAAGGACAAGGGCACCGGCAAGGAGCAGCAGATCACCATTTCTGGCTCCACTGCTCTGTCCGACGACGAAGTCGATCGTATGGTCAAAGACGCCGAGGCTCATGCCGAGGAGGACAAGAAGCAGAAGGAAGAGGTCGAGGTCCGCAACCAGACCGACAGCCTGTGCTACTCCACCGAGCAGACCCTCAACGAGCTGGGCGACAAGGTTTCCGCCGACGTGAAGTCCAAGGCCGAGGCCGCTATCGCCGACGCCAAGAAGGCGCTCGAGGGCTCTGACGTCGAGGCCATCAAGGCTGCCGGCGAGTCCCTGCAGTCTGTGGCCTACGAGCTGGCCCAGGTTGTCTACGCCGACGCTCAGCAGCAGACTGACGGTGCCGCCGGTGCCCAGCCTGCCGACGATGACGTTGTCGACGCCGACTACGAGGTTGTGGACGACGAGGACAAGTAATCATGTCCGCCCGTAAAGCTCGCACGGAGGCGGCTGCCGCTGGCGCCGCCCCCGTTGACTCTGAGGAGAAGGACGTGAAGATTCCCGTAGAGGCCGTCGACGATACCGAGGCCAACGAGGCCGAGGCCGCCGAGGCTGCCGAGAACCAGGTAGAGGATTCCAACAAGGAGGCGACGATGACCGAGGACGAGATGGTGGAAGCTGCTATCCGCGCCGGTGAGGAAGCCGCCGACAACGACTTTAAGCTCAAGTTCGAGCAGGCCCAAAAGGAGCTTGCCGACGTGCGCAATGAGCTCGACGCTGCGGCAGAGGCTCAGAAGGCCGCCGAGGACAAGGCGAAGGACGCTACCGAGCGCACCGCCCGCCTGCAGGCCGACTGGGAGAACTTCCGTCGCCGCACCGCCAACGAGCGCCTTGCCGAGCGCGAGCGCGCGACCGAGAAGCTTGTCACCGCGCTGTTGCCGGTGATTGACGATATCGAGCGCGCGATCGACCATGCCCGCAGCCAAGAGCTTTCCGACGACTTTAAGCAGTTCGTCGATGGCGTTGACGCGGTACATGCCAAGCTGCTCGATGTGTTTGCGCACGAGGGCGTTGAGCCCATCGACCCCAAGGGCGAGGCGTTTGATCCGCTTGAGCATCAGGCTGTGGGTCGCGTCGAGGACGCATCGCAGTACGACGAGACCGTCAACGACGTGTACCAGAAGGGCTACCGCATGGCGGATCGCATCCTGCGCTCCGCGATGGTGACGGTGACCTACGGTGGCGAGAAGCGCCCCGCACCGGAGCCCGAAGCGGCGCCCGAGGATGCCGCGGCCGATACGGCCGAGAGCACCGAGGAGTAATTGAGAAGGGCCCCGGGGCAACACCCGGGGCCCTTTCTGGCCTAGTGCCATATGAAAGCATGAGCCGTCGTCTGCATGGACGGCGGACGTAACAGGAGAGGAGCTACGATGGCTGCAGGCAAAACCTTCTATGACATCCTGGGCGTATCCAAGAGCGCCTCCGACAAAGAGATCAAGAGCGCGTTTCGCAAGCTCGCGCAAAAATATCACCCCGATGCCGGCGGCGACGAGGCCAAGTTCAAGGAGATTAGCGAGGCCTACGAGACGCTTTCGGACGAGAAGAAGCGCAAAGAGTACGACCAGATGCTCATGTTCGGCGGCATGCCGGGCGCGGGCGGCGCGTATAGCGGTGGCTACGGCGCCGGTGCCGGCGCGAGCGGCTGGGGCGATATCTTCGACAGCATCTTTAGCGGCAACGGCGCCTGGGGCAGCGATTGGGGCTCGGGCTTTGCCGGGGCCGCGGGTAATGCCGGAGCGGGCCGCAGCCGTGCTCGCAAGGGCGGCGACCTGTCGCTGACCGTCGATGTGACGGCTGAGGACGCGTTCCGCGGCGTGACGCACAAGGTTACCTACCGCATTCCCTCGACAGGCGAGCAGCAGACCATTACGGTCTCGGTGCCTGCGGGCGCGGTCGACGGCGGCAAGCTGCGCTACAAGCGTCGCGGCGAGTACGGCGTTGCCGGCGGCGAGCGCGGCGACCTGGTCGTGACCACGCACGTGGAGGAGCACCCGCTGTTTAAGCGCAAAGGTGCCGACGTGACCATGGAGGTACCGGTCTCGGTCTACGAGGCGGCGCTCGGCTGCACGGTGGACGTGCCCACGCCCGGCGGGGCGACGGTTCGTCTGAAGGTACCGGCGGGCACCCAGACGGGCAAAAAGTTCCGCTTTAAGGAGATGGGCGCGCCCGATGTTAAGCACCGTGGCCGCACAGGCGCGCTGCTTGTCGAGATCAAGGTGCAGGTCCCCACGAACCTGTCCGACGACGAGCGCGATGCCATGGCCAAGCTGCGCGAGGCCGACACGCGCGACTACCGCGAGAAAGTCAACCGTTACAAGGCGACGTACTAGGGCGGTCGTGGCGCACGCCCGCGCCCGCGGGCTTATGATGGACGATAACGAGACGGAAAGGGGTCAGGTAGCATGGCCGAGGACAATAGGAACAAACCGCTGTACATGATCAGCGTGGCGGCCGAGCTGACCGGCATGCATCCGCAGACTCTGCGCGTCTACGAGTCCAAGGGCCTGGTGAACCCCCAGCGCTCGGGCGGCAACACGCGTCTGTATTCGCGCGCCGATATCGAGCGCCTGGAGCTCATCAACCAACTGACCGACGAGGGCATCAACCTTGCCGGCGTGGTGCGCATCCTCGACATGAAGGAGCGTGCCGAGGAGCGCGAGCGCGAGAACGAAAAACTCCGTGCCCGCGTGCGCCAGCTCGAGGACGAGCTGCACGAGTACAAGATGCAGAAGAAGATCACCGCCCTGGCTCCGCGCGATGGCTCGGTCAACCCCGAACAGGTCATGCGCAAGCTGCTGGGTGCGGGAACCGATTTGTAGTTACGCGGGATGCATTCGGGCAATCTGGCATTCAACTTCATGATCCCTTGGGGACGGAGGAAAACGGATCACTGAGGGGGTCGACCTGACCCAGTGATCCGTTTTCCTCCGTCCCCAAGGGATCATTTTGCCGGCCCACACCGGGCTCGTCCTGTACTTTACCGAGATAAAGTGAACGTGCAGATTCGTAACCCACTCGCAACCGTTCTATGGCACGATATTGAACGAATGTATGCTATGCGCCCGAGCCTTTCGGGCAGAGTGGGAGACAGTATGGTTAAGCTGTACGAGGACGGCATCTACCTGCGCGGCGGCAGCGAGGTTGTGCCTGCGGCCGAGGCTGCCGAGCGCGGCATTACGCAGACGCCCGAGGATGCCAAGCGCGGCACCATCGCGTATTCGATCCTCCAGGCACACAATACGTCCGGCGACCCCGAGGCGCTCAAGATTCGCTTCGATGCCATGGCGAGCCACGACATCACCTTTGTCGGTATCATCCAGACGGCGCGCGCCTCGGGCATGGAGCAGTTCCCGCTGCCCTACGTGCTCACCAACTGCCATAACTCGCTGTGCGCCGTGGGCGGCACCATCAACGAGGACGACCACGTCTTTGGCCTTTCCGCGGCCAAGAAGTACGGCGGCATCTTCGTCCCGCCGCACATCGCCGTCATCCACTCCTTTATGCGTGAGAACTTCGCCGGTTGCGGCAAGATGATCTTGGGCTCCGACTCGCACACCCGCTACGGCGCCCTGGGCACCATGGCCGTGGGCGAGGGCGGCGGCGAGCTGGCAAAGCAGCTGCTGCGTGACACCTACGATGTTGCCTATCCCGGCGTTGTCGCCATCTATCTCACGGGCGCCCCGCGCCCCGGCGTCGGCCCGCACGATGTGGCGCTCGCCATCATCCGCGCCGTCTTTGCCAAGGGCTACGTCAAGAACAAGGTCATGGAGTTTGTGGGCCCGGGTATCGCGAACATGACGACCGACTACCGCAACGGCGTCGATGTCATGACCACCGAGACCACCTGCCTGTCGAGCATCTGGGCTACCGACGAGGACACGCACGCATTCCTGGCCATGCATGGCCGCGGCGACGACTACCGCGAGCTCAAGCCCGCCGATGTTGCCTACTACGACGGCTGCGTCGAGGTCGATCTGTCGAGCATAAAGCCCATGATCGCGCTGCCGTTCCATCCTTCCAATGGCTTTGAGATCGACGAGCTCAACGAGAACCTCGAGGACATCCTGCATGAGGTGGAGCTCGAGGCCGCCAAGATCGGCGAGGGTAAGACGCACTTTAGCCTGCTCGACAAGATCGTCGACGGCAAGCTGCACGTGCAGCAGGGCGTTATCGCCGGCTGCTCGGGCGGCAACTACGACTCCGTGGTCCAGGCTGCCCGCGTGCTCAAGGGCGCCAACACCGGCTGCGGCGAGTTTTCGCTGTCGGTCTATCCCACAAGCCAGCCTGTGGCGCTCGAGCTCACGCGCCGTGGCTACATCTACGACCTTATGGAGGCCGGTGCGATCGTGCGCACGGCGTTCTGCGGCCCGTGCTTCGGCGCCGGCGACACGCCCGCCAACAACGGCCTTTCGATCCGCCACACCACGCGCAACTTCCCCAACCGCGAGGGTTCCAAGCCGGGTAATGGCCAGCTGAGCGCCGTGGCCCTGATGGACGCCCGCTCCATTGCGGCGACGGCTGCCAACGGCGGCATCCTGACGCCGGCGACCGACCTGCCCGAGGACACTTGGGACGAGGCCTGCGAGTACACCTTTGACGACGCGCCGTACAAAAAGCGCGTGTACTGGGGCTTTGGCAAGGCGGAGCCTGCCGACGAGCTGGTCGAGGGTCCCAACATCAAGCCGTGGCCCGCGATGGAGCCGCTCGGCGACGATATCCTGCTCAAGGTGTGCTCCAAGATCATGGACCCGGTCACCACGACTGACGAGCTCATTCCTTCGGGCGAGACGAGTTCCTTCCGCTCCAACCCGCTGGGCCTGGCCGAGTTTACGCTCAGCCGTCGCGATCCGGCCTACGTGGGTCGCTCCAAGGAGGTTGACGTGGTGGAAAAGCGCCGCGTTGCCGGCGAGGCAGCAGGCGACCTGGCGGCACTCGATGCCGAGCTTGCCGGCGTGTTTGAGGCGCTGGCCGGCGCGGGTGTCGCGGCCGATGCCAAGGCGACCGAGTACGGCTCCATGCTCTACGCCAAGAAGCCCGGTGACGGTTCCGCCCGCGAGCAGGCCGCGAGCTGCCAGCGCGTAATTGGCGGCCTGGCCAACATCGTCCACGAGTACGCCACCAAGCGCTATCGCTCCAACGTGATGAACTGGGGTATGGTGCCCTTCCAGATGGAGGCCGAGCCCAACTTTGAGGTGGGCGACTACGTCTTTGTGCCGGGTATCCGCGCCGCGCTCGATGGCGACCTGAAGAACATCGCCGCCTACGTGGTGCGCGCCGATGGTGCGGTTGAGCAGATTGAGCTCTATATTGCCGATATGACGGCAGAGGAGCGTGCCATCGTCAAGGCCGGCTGCCTGATCAACTACAACAAGTTCAAGGCCGCTGCCGAGTAACTCTGCTGTACGCCCCTGCCACACCTTTCCCTCGTGCTCACGCGCTTCGCGAGGGTCGCTCGAGGGAAAGGTGTGGCCGGGGCTACCGCGACGTTCTCGTTGGGTCTTGAGGGACGCTAAAAATAGACTTGCTTGAAGCCGCTCCTGTTATGAACTGCCTCCCATTTCTTGGACACGAGAAATGGGAGGCTTTTTATGCGTGTC
>CABSMX010000025.1 GCA_902478945.1 uncultured Collinsella sp. | reverse complement strand
AGACAGGGCATGCTTTGTTTTGAGAAGTGGGCTCCGCGAACTTCTCAAAACAAAGCATGCCTCCCCGGCCCCGGCAATGTAATCTTGGCTGACCATAGTTAGATGCACGGCTTCCAGGGCAGCGTAAGCAAGGTCCCCATTACATAAAAAAGAATCAGCCCCCGCATATCGAAACGGTCGAGAGGGCCCCGCATATCGAAACGGTCGAGAGGGCCTGCTCCGGGCGGGTTGCCTTGCTCTTGGAAGTTCGCGAAGCCCACTTCCCGGAGCAAGGCAACCCGCCCGGAGCAGGCCCCAGCGCGAGACCGTCCCGGATGCCTACCTACTCGTTGTCGCCGGCAGTTAGCTGCGTTGCGGAAAGCGCGCCGTCGGCAGCAGTCGCGGCTGCGGCGTCGGGCCAGACCCAGTCGGTAAAGGCCGGGTGATCGAAGCCCTCGTCGCACGCGAACTCAAAGGCCTCGGTGCGGAAGGCCTCCCACTCATCAATCTGCTCGGCAAACTTATCGGCGTCGACCATGCGCAACACGTCGGCGGCCAGGGCCCAGCGGTCCATGTTATTCAGGCGCAGCATGTCGAACGGCGTGGTCGTGGAGCCCTTCTCCTCGTAGCCATGGACGCGGAAGGCATCGTGGCCGGGGCGGTTCCAGATCAGACGGCGAATCGTGCCGGCGTAGGCGTGGAATGCAAAGAGCACGGGCTTCTCGCCGCGGCCAAACAGCTCAGCCCAGCGCTCATCGCTGATGGCCTGGTCGTTCTCGCAGACGTTCTGAATCTTGAGCAGATCGACCACGTTGACGAACCACACCTTGATGCCCAGCTCGCGCAGCATGTCGGTTGCAGCCAGGGCCTCGAGCGTCGGCACGTCGCCGCACGTGGCGACCACGACGTCGGCCTCGGCGAGCGAGCTGGCGGTCGATGCCCACTCCCAGGTCGCAACACCCTCGGCGAGCTCTGCCTTGGCCTCGTCGACCGTCTGGAAGGTCGGGGCGGGCTGCTTGCCACAGAAGATGGCGTTGACGCAGTCGGTGGACTGGTAGACGCGCTCGGCCACGGCGAGAGCCATGTTGGCGTCGGCCGGATAGTAGGCGTTCACGATGTGCGTTTCATTGGCCTTGTTGAGCAGCAGGTCGATAAAGCCGGGATCCTGATGAGAGAAGCCGTTGTGGTCCTGACGCCAGACATGGCTCGACAGCAAAATGTTGAGACCGCTGATGGGGGCACGCCACGGAATCTCGCGCTTGGTAGCCTCGAGCCACTTGCAGTGCTGGTTGACCATGGAGTCGACCACATGGACAAAACTCTCATAAGAGCTCCACACGCCGGAGCGGCCGGTGAGCACGTAGGCCTCGAGGAAGCCCTCGCACTGATGCTCGGACAGCTGCTCGACAACCTTGCCGGAACCGGCGAGCAGCTCGTCGTTGGCCTCGTCCTCGTAGAAGCCGGCGTCCCACTGCTTCTTGGTCACCTTGTAGGCAGCCTGCAGACGGTTGGACGCGGTCTCGTCGGGACCGAAGATGCGGAAATCGTCCATGTTCTTAGCCAGAACGTCGGCAGTGTACTCGCCAAAGACGCGGGCGGCCTCGGTGGAGCCCCAGCCGTGACCCTTTTCGGCAACGGGAATCTCGTGGGCGTGAATATCGGGCAGCTCGAGCTCGCGACGAACCTTGCCGCCGTTTGCGTTGGGGTTGGCGCCGATGCGCAGCTCGCCGGTCGGCATAAAGGCCGTCACCTCGGGGCGCACCTGGCCCTCGGGCGTAAAGAGCTCCTCGGGCTTGTAGGAACGCAGCCACTCGCGCAGCACGCGGAAGTGCTCGTGGGTGTCCTTGGCGCTCGCCAGCGGCACCTGATGGGCGCGCCAGGAGTCCTCGGTCTTCTTGCCGTCGATCTGCTTGGGGCAGCGTCAGATGTGTATAAGAGACAGGCTTGGGGCAGGTCCAACCCTTGGGCGTGCGGAACACGATCATGGGGTAGGCCGGGCGAACCACGGTCTCGCCCGCGGCGGCCTGGGCCTGCGCGGCGGCCTTGATGTCGCAAATCTCGTCAAAAACCTGCTCAAACAGGGCGGCAAAGCGCTCGTGGATGCTTGCGTGGCTCTCGTCGTCAAAGCCGGCGACAAAGAAGTGCGGCTTATAGCCCATACCCTCAAAGAACTTGGTGAGCTCCTCATCGGAAACGCGGGCAAGGATGGTGGGGTTGGCGATCTTGTAGCCGTTGAGGTGCAGGATCGGCAGGACGATACCGTCGGTTGCCGGGTTCACGAGCTTGTTTGACTGCCAAGAAGTCGCGAGCGGACCGGTCTCGGACTCGCCGTCGCCCACCACGGCCACGGCCAGCAGGCTCGGGTTGTCCATGACGGCACCGTAGGCGTGGCTGAGCGTGTAGCCGAGCTCGCCGCCCTCATGGATGGAGCCGGGCGTCTCGGGCGCAAAGTGGCTCGGAATGCCGCCGGGGTAGGAGAACTGACGGAAGAACTTCTGCAGGCCGGCCTCGTCATTGGTGATGTCGGGGCGGATCTCGCGGTAGGTGCCATCGAGCAGCGACTGGGCGGTGCCGGCAGGGCCACCGTGGCCCGGGCCCATCAAGAAAATGGCGTTCTGGTTGTGGTCGGCGATGAGACGGTTGACGTGTCCGAACAGGAAGTTGATGCCAGGCGTGGTGCCCCAGTGACCAACCAGGCGATGCTTAACGTCCGGACGACCAAAGTCGCGCACCTCGCCGGTCTTCTCGTCGACAAAGTCAGCGCGCATCAGCGGGTTGGAGCGAAGGTAGATCTGACCGACGGACAGATAGTTCGATGCGCGCCAATACAGGTCGACGCCCTCGAGCTCGGAAGCCGGAACCTCATGTCCCAGTTTTTGCCACGGCGTACCCAGTGTTTTAGCCATTGTTTATGTCCCTTCGCTGCGCGGTCACCCTCCGATACGGCAACCTTTCGTTGGGACTAGTATATTTGCTAAAACGTTTTATCGTGGTGAAAAAACGTTTTATCATCCTGATTTGCAATATGGATTAGCAAAACGCGACATTCACCTGCGGCACTGTCTGTCACAGGTGCTCCACATTCGGTCTCTGCAAATTGGTAAACGTGTTTAGTTGTGTTTAGTAAGTTCGAGCACGCTGCCCTTTACGATAAGCGCCGGCTCCAGAACGACCTCTTCGGCACGCCTACCGCCCCTACCGGCAAGACGCTTGGACATGCAGCCAAAAGCATGCTCCGCGAGGACACCAGGATCCTGCTCAATGGCGGTCAGCGCCGGCTCAAAGAGAACGTCGGCCGCCGAGTTGTCATAGCTCACCACCGAGATATCGCCCGGGATGCTCTTCCCCATCTCGTGCAAGCGCTTGAGCAAACCGAGGGCAATGTTGTCCGAACTTGCGAACACGGCGGTGGCGTCGGTTGCGAGCACCGCCTCCGAAGCCTCGTATGCGCTCGGAATGTAGTACTCACTCTCAAACTCCAAACGTGCGTCGATAGGCAGGCCAACCTCGCGCAGCGCGCGCTCATAGCCGGCAAGTCGCTTACGCCCCGTATTGGAACGGCGCGCGTTAACCAAGCAAGCAATGCGACGATGGCCCCGCTCGACCAGATAGCGGGTGGCCATGTAGCCACCCATCTCGTGGTCGAACATCACCTTGTCGCACTCGAGCCCCTCAATGGCACGGTCGACCATCACGGCAGGGATAGGCAGATGGCTGACTTCTTCGCGCAGGGCGCGGTCGTCGGAGAACTCGTCGCCTACGACCAGGAAGACGCCATCAACGCCGCGCGTCACCAGCTGGCGCAGCAGCTCCAGATCGTCATCGGCGCTTCCGCCCGAGCTGGTAATGAAGAGCGCATAGCCGTCCTCGCGGCAGCGCTTTTCCAGGCTACCGGCGAGCGAGGCAAAAAAGCGGCTCTCGATGTTAGGGACGATAAGGCCCAGGGTGCGCGACTCGCGCATGACCAGGCTGCGCGCGATCTGGTTGGGAACATAGTGGTTGCGCGCCGCGACCTCTTTGATGAGCTTGCGGTTTTCTTCCGAGATGCGACAGGGCCGATTATTGAGCACAAGCGAGACCGACGAGGGGGAAAGCCCCACCTCCTGGGCGATCTGCTTGAGGGTGACTTTGTTGGCCATCTCGCTCCTTCCGGGTTTACGCGCAATCTCTTGAAAGTATAGCGACTACCCCTCTACCTCGGTGATAAACACTTTACCAATCCGGTAGACGGCTGTTTTATCGCCGCCAGCGCACCAAATCCGTCCGGGTGGGGTATATTGCAATCGATTGATGACAACGACCACCAAAAGGCGGATATTCGTATGCACGAGAACGACTTTTTTAACGAGGACCTGCTGTGCGCGCTTGCTGGCGTTGCCGGCGAGGACAACGTACTGATGAGCGAGCCCATGCGCGAGCACACTACGTTTAAGATCGGCGGCCCGGCCGACGTCTTTGTCACGCCCGATACCGAGCAGGGCCTCGTCGCCACGCTCGATACCTGCTATCGCTGCGATCTGCCCCTCACCATCGTGGGCAACGGCTCCGACCTGCTCGTCGGCGACAAGGGCATCCGCGGCGTCGTCGTGGCGCTGGGCGAGGGACTCTCCGACATTACGGTCGACGGCACGCACGTCACGGCGGCAGCCGGCGCCTTGCTTTCCGATGTCTCCGCTGCGGCAGCCGAGGCCTGTCTCACCGGCATGGAGCCTATCTCGGGCATCCCCGGTTCGGTCGGCGGCGCCTGCTACATGAACGCCGGTGCCTACGGTGCCTGCATGGCCGATGTGCTGGAGTCCGTGCGCGTCTACAAACCCGCTCGCCGGCTCGACGACGGCACCCGCGGCAGCGGCAATATCATCGAGTTCGATGTCGACGAGCTCAACCTGGGTTATCGAAAGAGCCGCATCGCCGATGACGGCTTTATCGTGCTTTCGGCCACCTTCAATCTCGCCCCGGGCAACGCCGCGATGATCAAGGCCGACATGGACGACTACCGCCAGCGCCGCGAGGACAAGCAGCCACTCGACATGCCGAGTGCCGGCTCCACCTTCAAGCGCCCCGAGGGCTACTTTGCCGGCAAGCTCATCATGGATGCCGGCCTGCGAGGACACGCCGTTGGCGGCGCGCAGGTGAGCGAGAAGCACTGCGGCTTCATCGTCAACGCCGACCACGCCACCGCCGCCGATGTCGACGAACTCATCCGCCACATCCAGGCAACCGTCAAAGACCAATTCAACGTAGACCTAGAACCCGAAGTCCACCGAGTCGGCGAATTTTTATAAAAAAGAAGGCCCCGAAAGGGGCCTTCGCCATATTTATTCAGATAACCCAGTCCGGTGCGTCGCGCCCCGAACCCGAGAGGGCCGCGTGCCCGCCCGCAATATATTTGATTGATCGCGAGTTCCGCACGCAAAGAAGGCCACTTAATGTGGCCTTCGTCTTGCGCAGGACTGCCCGAGCAGGCAATCAAATATATTGCGGGCGGGCACGCGGCCCAGTCGGCTTTACGACAGCGCAATACCGCCGAGCCAGCCCCAGCGCACGCCAGAGCCAGTACCATAAAAGCTGATGAACGAATCAAGCGACTTAGACGTAATGGCACCCTCGTTGCTCATAACGATGCCGCCGCCAACGTAGATACCCACATGGCCGTAGATAAGGCCCGGAGCACCCGTGCCGCCGTGCGAGGAATCGGCCACGATCATGCCCACCTGCAGCGCCGAGCGGTCGGAGCTATAGCACCAGGCGTTAAACATGTCGCACGCATTGCCGCCAAAGTAGCCAACGCCGGCGTTACGGAAGACATTGGTGACCCACGCCGCGCACCAGTTCTGACCCGGCGAAGGCGTGGAGTAGCACGCGTTGACGACAGCCTGCTGCTTGCCCGAGCCGGCATTCTGCTGCGGAGTTCCGGGCGCGTACGATCCACCACCCGAGCTCGAACCACCCGAGTAGGAATTGTTCTTGTTCGCGGCAGCCGCGGCAGCGGCAGCCTTCCTAGCGGCCTCCTCAGCCTGGGCGGCAGCGAGGATCTCGGAATCGCGCTGAGCCATGAGCTCCTTGACGTCGTCGGAAAGACCGTTCAGCACGGTCTGGACTTCTTGCTGCTTGGCCTGCATGTCCTGCATCTGGGCAGTCTGCTGGTCCTTGAGCTTCTCTAAGTCGGCCTTCTGCGACTCGAGCTCGGTCTTTTGCGCATCGAGCTCTTCCTGGATGGTCTGAATGTCCTCGATGGCGTCACGGTCGCTCTTGTTGATCTTCTCAACGTAATGCGCGTTGGCGACGAGTTCCTCAAACGAGCCAGAGGCCAGCAGCAGCGACAGGATGTTCGTGCCGCCGGACTTGTAGCTGGCGGCCACGCGATCGGAAAGGTCGTTGCGCTTCTTCTTGAGCTCGGCCTTCTTTTCATCGATCTGGGCCTGCGTGTCGTCAATCTTGCCCTGGACATTCTCGATGTCGTTGAGGGTCTGGGCATTCTTGTTGGCCAGCGCCGCATACTCATTTGCGATGCTGTCGAGCTGGGCCTGAACCTCGTCGAGCTGGGCCTGGGCGGCATTCAGTTTATCGGTGGTTTCTTTGGAAGCCTCCGCCGCATGGGCGCGAGTGGGCAAGCCAAAAAGAACTGCCGCAGAAGCGGCGCCGAACAGGGCCTTGAGGACAGTGCGGCGCGAGAGCTCCTGGGAAAGGATGGAATCGCTGTTTGGTGACATATGTACTCCGTTACATGCTTATTTATATGTCGCTCAACTCATACATATTAGCGTACATATGGCGCGTCCCAACGATTTCCACGAACGGCAGGAAACTGCAAGGTCGGCGGCTCGTAAGCAAATACCAAAGATCAGGTTATGCGTACGCAAGCTCTGTTATGAGTACGTTAACATAATCCTCTGCTTTTCCTACAGCGCACGATTTGGGCGTCCCCGCCTGCGCTATACTCCCCTCTAGAAGTGTTCCTGATTCGATAGGAGACTACATGTCCAAAGCACTCGACCCCAAAGACACCTGCGTCCTCGTTACCGGTGGCGCCGGCTTTATCGGCTCGCACACCGTCGTTCAGCTGCTCGAGGGTGGCTACCAGGTCGTCATCGTCGATGATCTCTCCAACTCCAGCGCCGTCGCCGTCGACCGCGTCAAGACCATCGTGGGCGACGAGGCCGCCAAGAACCTCACCTTCTACGAGGCCAACGTGCTCGACCGCGATGCGATGAACAAGATCTTCGATACCCATCAGATCGACCGCGTCATCCACTTTGCCGGCTTTAAGGCCGTCGGCGAGTCGGTGAGCAAGCCCGTCGAGTACTACCACAACAACATCGAGAACACCCTGGTGCTCATCGACGTCATGCGCAACCATGGCTGCAAGTCCATCATCTTCTCGAGCTCCTCGACCGTCTACGGCGACCCGGACAACCCGCCCGTCACCGAGGAGGATCCTAAGAAGCCCGCGACCAACCCCTATGGTTGGACCAAGTGGATGATCGAGCAGATCCTTATGGACGTCCACACCGCCGACCCCGAGTGGGACGTCGTGCTGCTCCGTTACTTCAACCCCATCGGCGCTCATCCGTCGGGCCTGATCGGCGAGGACCCCAAGGGCATCCCCAACAACCTGGTGCCCTATGTCGCCCAGGTCGCCGTGGGCAAGCTCGAGGCCGTTCAGGTCTTTGGCAACGACTACCCCACCCCTGACGGCACCGGTGTGCGCGACTACATCCACGTGTGCGACCTGGCCTCGGGTCATGTTGCCGCCCTTAACTGGATGAACGGCAAGACCGGCGTCGAGATCTTTAACCTGGGCACCGGCACCGGCACCTCGGTACTCGAGGTCGTCGCTGCCTTCTCCAAGGCTTGTGGCAAGGAGCTGCCCTACGTGATCCGCGAGCGCCGCGCCGGCGACATCGCTGCCAACTGGTGCGATGCCTCCAAGGCCGAGCGCATGATGGGCTGGAAGGCCCAGTACGGCATCGCGGACATGTGCCGCGATAGCTGGAACTGGCAGAGCCACAACCCCAACGGCTTCGCCGACGCCGAGTAGCAAAAACCTACATACCGCTCTTGCCCCGATCTCACGTTGTGAGGTCGGGGCTTTTTCATGGCATGTAACCATTCGCCGAAAATCGACCAACTTTTTTATCTTGCCTGTACATGTTTAAACAACATGTTCTACAATAGGCGTATCGAATCAGAACATCGGAGGCGGACTGCACACCCATCGGCAGGCCGACCCCACAACAAGAAGGTTGGTGAGCGCATTCATGGAGCGTGCAAGCGGCGTCCTCATGCCCGTCTCATCTCTGCCCGGACCATACGGAATCGGCGGCTTTGGCTGGAATGCCTACGACTTTGTCGATTTCCTCGCCTCGTGCAAACAACATTACTGGCAGATTCTGCCCCTTACGACGACCAGCTATGGCGATTCGCCCTATCAGTCGTTCTCGGCCCGCGCAGGCAACCCCAACTTTATCGACTTTGCCGAGCTTATCGAGGCAGGGTATCTGGAGCAGCGCGATATCGATGGCGTGTATCTGGGATCCGACCCCAGCAATGTCGACTACGGTGCCATCTTTGGTGGCCGCCGTCAGATTCTCGACCGAGCCGCTGAGCGCTTTGCTGCCGACAAGCCGGCCGATTTCGATGACTTTATCCAGGCCAACGAGGACTGGCTCATCCCCTACTGTGAGTTCATGACCGTCAAAGAGGAGTGCGGTCTCAAGGCGTTTTGGGAGTGGCCTGCGGAGCTCCGCACCCGCGGCGAGGCTTCCGCCAAGGTCTGCGCCGACCATCCGGCGCGTATGCTCTACCACCAGATGACGCAGTACTTCTTCGATCGCCAGTGGAGCCGTCTCAAGGCCTATGCCAACGAGCGCGACATTCTCATCATCGGCGACCTGCCCATCTATGTCTCGCGTGACTCCGTCGAGATGTGGGCGACGCCTGAGCTCTTTAAGATCGACGCCGCCGGCAATCCCGTGAGCGTCGCCGGCACGCCGCCCGACCAGTTCTCGGCCACCGGCCAGTACTGGGGCAACCCCATCTACGACTGGGACGCCATGGAGTCCGATGGCTTCTCCTGGTGGGAGGGCCGCATTCGCGCCGCCCTCGACATGTACGACGTCATCCGCCTGGATCACTTCCGCGGCTTCGAGGCCTATTGGGAGGTGCCGTTCTCCTCGCCCGATTCGTCCTACGGTTCGTGGACGCAGGGTCCCGGCCTCAAGTTCTTCAAGACGCTCGAGGAAAAGCTCGGCACGCTGCCCATCATCGCCGAGGACCTGGGCTTCCTCACCCCCGGCGTCATCGACATGCGCGACAACTCGGGCTTCCCCGGCATGAAAATCCTGCAGTTTGCCTTTGAGGGTGCCAACTCGTACTACCTGCCGCCACCAACTCGTACTACCTGCCGCATAACTACATCGCCAACACCGTCGCCTATGTGGGCACCCACGACAACGAGACGGCGCGCGGTTGGTTTGAGGGAACGGCCACCCCGCGTCAGCGTGAGCAGGCAGCCCTGTACACCCATCAGCAGGCCGGCGAACCCATGGCAGATGCACTCAATCGCACCATCGCCGCCAGCGTGAGCGACACGTGCATCTACACCATGCAGGACCTGCTCAACTTGGGCAACGAGGCGCGCATCAACACCCCTGCCACGCTGGGCGGCAACTGGACCTGGCGCATGCTCGACGGCGCCATCACCCGCGAGCTCGAGCACAAACTCACCGACTGGACCGAGACCTACTTCCGCATCCCGTCGGAAGCCGAAATCGAGCTTCCTCAATAGGAGCTACCGCGCCCGGCCCCTCCCCACCGTGCGGACGCGCTTGCTTTTCCCGCGCGAGGCCACCCCAATCCCCTCGCGCGGGCTTCTTATGAATTGCAGACATGAAACAACCCATCACAGGAGAAAACATGCCCCAAATTAACCTCATGGAACTCGCCGAGCAGTCTTTTGGCACCTCGCTCGAGCAGCTCGACGACCGTCGCATTTACAAGCTGCTGGTCAAACTCGTGCAGGAGCGCTCCGCCGCCTGCCCGCTCAACAACGGCAAGAAAAAGCTCTATTACATTTCCGCCGAATTTTTGATCGGCAAGCTGCTCATCAACAACATGATCGACCTTGGCATCTACGACGAGGTTAAGGACCAGCTCACCGCCGCAGGCCACGACCTCAACAAGATCGAGGAATTCGAGGTCGAGCCGTCACTCGGCAACGGCGGCCTGGGCCGCTTGGCCGCATGCTTCCTGGATTCCATCGCCACGCTGGGCTTGACCGGCGATGGCGTGGGCCTCAACTATCACTACGGTCTGTTCCGTCAGCGCTTTGTCGACAACCAGCAGAAGGCCGTCCCCGACGAGTGGCTCGGTGAGCAGGACATCCTAGTCGACGATGACCGCTCCTACACCGTCGAGTTCGGCGATTTTGCCGTTACCTCCAAGCTCGTCAACATCGATGTGCCCGGTTACGGCCAGCCCACCAAGAATCGCCTGCGCCTGTTCGACCTGGCGAGCGTCGACGACAGCCTGGTCCCCGGCAGTTCCATCGACTTCGACAAGACCGAGATCGCCAAGAACCTCACCTTGTTCCTCTACCCCGACGATTCCGACGAGCAGGGCCGCCTACTTCGCATCTATCAGGAGTACTTCATGGTGAGCAACGCCGCCCAGCTCCTGATCGACGAGGCCGTCGAGCGCGGCAGCAACCTGCACGATCTGGCCGACTACGCCGTGGTCCAAATTAACGACACGCACCCCACCATGGTCATCCCCGAGCTCATCCGCCTGCTCGCCACCGAGCACGACATCGAGTTTGACGAGGCCGTTACCATCGTGCGCTCCATGGTCGCCTACACTAACCACACGATTCTTGCCGAGGCGCTCGAGAAGTGGCCGCTCGCCAGCCTGCAGAAGGTCTCCCCTGCCATCGCCGACATTATCGTCAAGCTCGATGAGATCGCGAAAGCCGAGCACGATGACCCGCGCGTCGCCATCATCGACGAGCACGACACCGTCCACATGGCCCACATGGACATCCACTTTGGCTTCTCCATCAACGGCGTAGCCGCCCTCCACACCAAGATCCTGGAGGACACCGAGCTTCATCCGTTCTACGAGATCTATCCCAAGAAGTTCTCCAACAAGACCAACGGCATCACCTTCCGCCGCTGGATCCATGGGGCCAACCCCGCGCTCGCCAGCCTGCTCGACGATGTGATCGGCACCGACTGGCGCAGCACCGGCGATCTGAGCAAACTCGCCAAGTTCGCCGACGACAAGGACGTTCTTGAGCGCCTGGCCGCCACCAAGGTCGAGGCCAAGGCCATCATGCGCCAGTTCATGGCGCTCGAGCAGGGCGTGACGATCCCCTCCAACGCCATCATCGATGTTCAGGTCAAGCGTATCCACGAGTACAAGCGCCAGCAGATGCTCGCGCTCTACATCATCTGGAAGTACCTCGACATCAAGAACGGTAACAGACCTAAGCACCCCGTCACCATCATCTTTGGCGGCAAGGCAGCGCCTGCCTATACCATCGCTCAGGACATCATCCACCTAATCCTGACGCTTTCTCAGTGGATCGCCAACGACCCCGACGTGGCTCCCTACCTGCAGGTCGTCATGATCGAGAACTACAACGTCACCGCCGCCGAGCGCGTGATTCCCGCTGCCGACATCTCCGAGCAGATCAGCCTGGCCTCCAAAGAGGCGAGCGGCACTTCCAACATGAAGTTCATGCTCAACGGCGCTTTGACCCTGTGCACGCTCGACGGTGCCAACGTGGAGATTGCCGAGCTCGTGGGCGACGAGAACATCTATACCTTTGGCGCCTCGTCCAAACAGGTCGAGCAGCTCTACGCCGAAGGCACCTACAACGCCGGTGCGCTCTACCGCAAGCCCGGCATTAAACTGCTGGTGGACTTCATCACCAACCCGGCCTTTATGGCAACCGGCAACGCCGAGCGCCTGCAGCGCCTGCACGACGACATTAAGGGCAAGGACTGGTTTATGGCCCTGCTCGACATTGAGGAGTACATCCAGACCAAGGAGCGCGTGCTAGCTGACTACGAGGACCAGGACGCCTGGATGCGCAAGGCGCTGATCAACATCGCCAACGCCGGCACCTTCTCGTCCGACCGCACGATCTTCCAGTACAACGACGAGATTTGGCACCTGGGCTAATTCGCTTCCCTTACCCATCCTCTTGAGAAACGGAGCCGTGGCAACGCGGCTCCGTTTTTTGTGTCCCTGTGTTGCCCGTGGCCTGCCTCGACCAAAAATCTCGACCTGTAACATCTAGCCGACAAAATTGAGTCTACCTGTTACAGATCGAGACAAACGAAATTGTCCCGATGAACTGTCTCATTCTGTAACAGATAACCGCTGGAATCGGGTCTACCTGTTACAGAATGAGACGGACGGGCAAGGCGGCTAAAACAATCTCGAACTGTAACAGGTAGCTGCCGAAATCAGTCCTTCGTGTTACATATCGAGATGAAAGGACAGGCAGCTCGACGTTGTCTCAATCTGTAACATCTAGACCCAATTTGGCCCTCCTCCTGTTACAGATTGAGACAAACTGACAGACGAACGGTCCCAACACAAAGAAAGGCTCCCCTCTCGCCCAGTGGACGGGAGGGGAGCCTTATATGTGACCGCGGCAAAAGGATGGCAATACCGCAGTCGCCCAAAGGGAGGGTCCTGATGCACCGGGCCTAGATAAGGTTCTTGCCAGACACCTTATCGAAGAGATGGGTCGCGTTCTTCTCGAACTTGAACCAGATGGAGTCGCCCGCCTTGAGCGCGCCCTTGGCCTCAAGGTCGACAACGGGAATGATCAGGACGAACTGGCCATCGGGAGCGGTCACGTGGACATGCTCGGTCGAACCCATGAGCTCGGTCACCTCGACGGTACCCTGGAGCGCACCCTCCTCGTCCTTGTCGGCAAGCAGAATCTGCTCGGGGCGCACGCCGGCCGTGATCTCCTTCACTTCGCCGCCGTCCCAGTTGAGAGCAAGCTGAGCGCAGGTCTCGGGGGCGAGCGCCACGTTCATATCCTCGGTCTTGACGGTGAAGCCGTTGCCCGAGCGCACCAGCTGGGCATCGAAGAAGTTCATCTGCGGCACGCCGATAAAGCCGGCAACGAAGATGTTCGCGGGATGGTTGAAGACCTCCTGCGGGGTGGCGATCTGTTGGACGACGCCGTCCTTCATGACCACAATGCGATCGCCGAGGGTCATGGCCTCGGTCTGGTCGTGGGTGACGTAGATGAACGTGCCCTTGATCTCGTGGCGCAGCTTGATGAGCTCGGCACGCATCTGGTTACGCAGCTTGGCGTCCAGGTTGGACAGCGGCTCGTCCATCAGGAAGACCTTAGGATCACGCACGATGGCGCGGCCGATAGCGACACGCTGGCGCTGGCCGCCGGAGAGCGCCTTGGGCTTACGGTCGAGGTACTCGGTAATGCCCAGAATCTCGGCAGCAGAGCGAACCTTGCGGTCGATCTCGTCCTTGGGAACCTTCTTGAGCTCGAGCGTAAATGCCATGTTCTCGTACACCGTCATATTGGGGTACAGAGCGTAGCTCTGGAACACCATGGCGATGTCGCGGTCCTTGGGCGCCACGTCGTTGACACGCTTGCCGTCGATGAGCACATCGCCCGAGGTAATGTCCTCCAGGCCGGCGACCATGCGCATCGTCGTGGACTTACCGCAGCCAGAGGGGCCAACGAGGACGACGAACTCCTGGTCGTGAACGGTGAGGTTGAAGTCCTCTACAGCGAGCACACCGTCCTCGGTAACCTTGAGGTTGTGCTTCTTCTCCTCGGTCTTCTTCTTTTTGCCAAAGAAGCCTTTCTTTTTTGACTCGTTGTTGGGATACACCTTCTGAACATGTTTGAGAACGATCTCGGCCATGTCTCTACCTTTCGATATGCGGCGCCGCGCTGAGGGGCGCCGCAGAAACTTGCAAAACAGTTACGGCATTAGCCCTTGACGGCACCTGCCACCACGCCGTCGATAATGTACTTCTGACAGAGGATGTACATGATAACGATGGGGATAACGACCATCATGATGCAGGCCATCATGGGGCCGAGCTCGACGTGGCCGTAGCCGCCGCGGAAGTACTGGATCAAGATAGGAATGGTCTTGTACTTGGTGGAGTCGAGCGTAAGGTAGGGCAGCAGATAGTCGTTCCAGACCCACATGGTCTCGAGGATGCCGACCGAAAGATAGGTGGGCTTCATGATGGGAAGGACGATCTTAAAGAACACCTGGACCGGGTTGCAGCCATCAATCATGGCCGCCTCCTCGATCTCGAGCGGGATGTTCTTTACGAAACCGGCGAACATAAAGACCGCCAGGCCCGCGCCAAAGCCCAGATAGATAAAGCAGATGTTGAACGGCGTGTTAAAGCCGATGCGGTCCGCCAAATTGGACAGCGTGAACATGAGCATCTGGAACGGCACGACCATCGAGAACACGAACAGGTAATAGAAGAAGTTCGAGATCTTGTTGTTGACACGAACCACGTACCAAGCGCACATGGAGCAGCACACCAAGATCAGCACGACCGACGTGACCGTGATGATGAGCGAGTACATAAATGCCGAGGCAAAGCCCTGCTCGTTAAGGGCGTGCATGTAGTTTGCGAGGCCGTTGAACGTCTCGGGCGTGAGCAGATCGAATGCCGTGGTGGTGCTGATTGCAGTTGCCTTTTTAAAGGAATTGAGCGCGATCATGAACACGGGGTAGATCCACGCGAGCGACAGGATCGTAAAGAAAATCGAGAGCGCGCGGTTGATAACCTTATCGCGTTTCATTACTGCTGCACCTCCTTGGACCTCGTGGCCTTAAGCTGGATCATGGAGATGGCCACGACCAGGATGCAGAAGATAACCGCCTTGGCCTGACCAATGCCCTGCCATGCGATACCGGCACGCGAATAGAACGTGTTGTAGATGTTCAGGGCGAGCATCTCGGTGGAGTGCGCGGGGGCGCCGCCGGTAAGGGCGAGGTTCTGGTCGAACAGCTTAAAGCCGTTGGTGATGGACAGGAACAGGCAGATGGTGATGGTCGGCATCAGGTTAGGGATCTTAACCTTCCAAAACGTCTGCCATGCCGTAGCGCCGTCGACCTTGGCGGCCTCGATGTAGTCGGACGGAATGGACTGCAGACCAGCGATGTAGATGATCATCATGTAGCCAACCTGCTGCCACAGGGTCAGGATGATAAGGCCCCAGAAGCCAGCAGCAGAGTTAAGAGCGATGAGCTGGGCGCCCACGTTGGAGAGCAGGCAGTTGATCAGAATCTGCCAAATGTAGCCCAGCACGATGCCGCCGATCAGGTTAGGCATAAAGAAGATCGTACGGAAGATGTTGGTGCCTTTGAGCGCCTTGCGGGTGAGCGCCTGCGCAATGGCCAGGGCGATCACGTTGATGAGCACCGTCGACAGGAAGGCAAACGCCACGGTAAAGAAGAACGACGTGGAGAACTGCGGATCGGACAGCGCGCGCACGTAGTTCTCGATACCGACAAAGTGCGCGTTACTAATGATAATAAACTGGCAGAACGAGAGATAGAAGCCCTGGATAAAAGGGATCACGAACCCGATCATAAACGCCAGGCACGTGGGCAGCATAAAGAGCGGCCACCAGCGCTTGAGTGCTTTGCCCATAAAAGGGTCCTTTCAATATGCAGGGGGCGGGCAAACCAACGTCTGCCCGCCCCCTGTCGCTAATCAGATAGCTTGGGCAGCAACTGCTTACTCGGAAGCGGCCTTCTCGGTCTTCCAGCCATCGACGAAGGCGTTCTTGACGCCGTCCCACTTGCTGTTATCGGCAGCGTAGGCAATCAGAGCCTGCTTGAGGTTCTTCTTCCACTCCTCGGAGGGAATGTAGACGAAGTCCCAAGCGACGGTCTTCTTGCCGTCCTTGGCCATGGCAACGGCCTGCTGCGAGAAGACGTTGGTGGTCTCCTTGGCGCTCTTGAACGGAGCGGTCAGACCCATCTTGTCGGCGATGATGCTGGTCGGGGTGTCAGCGGTGACGCACCAATACATGAAGTCCTCGGTGGCCTTCTGGGCATCCTCGGAAGCCTGGGAACTGACGCACCAGTAGTTCTCGCCGCCGGAGCACAGGCCCTGGTTCTCCTCGCCGTCAACACCGATGTAGATCGGCATCATGCCAATCTGATCGTCGGTCATGCCGGCCTTGACGAGGTCAGAGTAGGCCCAAGAGCCGTTCTGGTAGAAGACGGCCTTGCCGGTTGCGAACTCGTTGGTGGCGTCGTCGCCGGTCTTGGAAGCAAGCTGCGAAGGATCGCAGGTGGAGTCGGTGATGTACAGGTCGAAGATCTGCTTGTAGTTGTCGAGGAACTCACCCTTGATCTCGTCGTCCTCCTGGTTGTGCTCCTTCTCAAACTCGTAGTAGAGCGGCATGTTGGCAAGGTGGGTGGTGTAGCGCCAGCTGGAGGAGTCGTCCATGCCGGCGGAAGTGAAGGCACCCTCGACACCAAGCTCGTCCTTGCGGGCCTGGATGTCGTCGGCACAAGCCTTCAGCTTGTCGAAGGAGTTGATGTCCTCGGCCTTGTAGCCAGCCTTCTCGAGCAGCTGCTTGTTGTAGATGATGCCGAAGCTCTCCTGAACCCAGTCGATGCACACATCCTTGCCGTCGGACTGCAGAGCCAGGGAGTCGTCAATGAGCTCACCGCGGAGCTTGGTATCGGACAGGTCGGCGCAGTAATCCTTCCAGTTCTTAAGACCGGTGGGGCCGTTGACCTGGAACAGGGTCGGAGCGGAGCTCTTGGACATCTCGGACTTGAGCTTCTCCTCGTAGGTGTTGGAGGCAGCGGTCACGATCTTGACCTCGACGCCCTTCTCCTTCTTATAGGCCTTGGCGATCTCCTTCCACTCCTTGTCGACCTCGGGCTTGAATTGGAGGAAGTAGACCTCGGCAGCGTCACCAGAAGCAGAGGAGCCGGAGCCGGCAGAACCACCGCAACCCACGAGGCCCAGACCAAGAACTGCAGCCGCGGAACCAGCAAAGCCCAGGAACTGCCTTCTGCTCATTTCGTTCTTCATTACAATCCACCCTTTCACACCGTGGCGGCACCCTTTGCCGCCGCCTTCGGAGATTGGCTCGGGGACTTTGCCCCTTTTGCTGATTTGAACGATACGCTATTTGGCTAGTTGTTTGAACAAGTATTACTGGAGCGGTAGAAAAACTTCGGTGAACGGTAATTTCAACTTGATACTTGACAAGTTTTGTATAAACAATTATTTGTTATCGAATGCAGAGAAAACGCCCGGTCAAGCCGATGTACCGTCGGTTTGACCGGGCGTTTTCTCTTTGAGGCCATGAGTCTCGTCAGGCTGCGAGCTAGCCGGCTATCGCTTGGAATTGACACGGTAATGGAAGATCTCGGGGTGTGTGCGAGCGTGCGTCACCTCAAACAAGATGCCGTCCGAGGTGTACGACTGACTCTCCATGACGGCAACGCAGTTGTATTTGCCGAGGTCAAGATAGCTGCAGTCCTCATCGTTGGCGAGCTCGACACTCACCGTACGACGGCTCGCCATCACTTTGACACCGCGCTTGTGCTCCAGATAGCCGTAAATAGAATCTGCCGCGATCTCGGGAGTCAGGCCCTTGGCGATCGACGCCAAAAAATAGCCATGGTCCACTTGGCGCGCGTTGCCGTTGAGGCTTCGGACACGCACTACGCGAATCAACTCCTCGCCCACCTTAAAGCCCAGGTGACGAGAGAGTTGCTCGGTGCAAACCAGATGTTCGAAAGACTTAACGTCCGTAGATGCAACGGCATTGTTGCGCTTTGCAAACTCGCCAAACGACTCAACCTCTTCGAGTGCGCCCAACATGTCGGTTTCGCCCTTAAGCCAAATAACGCGCACGCCCTTGCCGTGTATGGGCTGCACAAACATCCCGTCGGCCAGCATACCCAAGGCGCGACGGACGGTATTGCGAGTGCATCCGAACTCCGCGGTCAGCTCGGCTTCGGTTGGCAGCATCTCCTGAAACGCATAGGTCCCATTAATGATGCGCGAGCGTATTTCTCGGTAGATTCCTTCGTATATCGCTTTTGGCATTGTTTCACCTCTACATTATTCATTTCCGGCTAGGCACGATAGCATTTCTTAAAGTTGTTTAAACCGAATATCGGTAAAGCGACAGGATTTAACCGTTGACGGTTTCTGTCATGCCCAAATCGGTTTCGCTCAAAACTGCCGGTACGACAATCGTCTGGTCCTCTACAATGAATCCATTGTTTAAACGTTTCCCCACGCGCAACGCGCCTCGATATTCGGAAGGCAGAACATGCTGCAAAAAATCCAACGCTTTGGCGGGGCAATGTTCGCGCCCGCCATGCTGTTTTCTATATCAGGCCTCATGGTCGGCGTCTCCGCTCTCGCAACGACTGCGGACATCGTCGGCAATCTCGCCGTATACGGAACCCCTTGGTACGCTTTTTGGACCATCATCCAGCGCGGCTCGTGGACGGTCTTTAAACGCCTCCCGCTCCTTTTTGCCGTAGCGCTGCCCATCGGTCTTGCCCAAAAACAACCGGCTCGTTGCTGCCTCGAGGCTCTCGTCGCCTATTTTGCCTACTGCTTCTTTTTGAGCGAGATCATTAAGCTGAGCGGAGACAACCTTGGACTTGAGTACCCGTCATCTTTGACCTCCGCCAGCGGTATCACCGTCATCGACGGCATCAAGACGCTCGACACCGGCATTATCGGCCCGCTGGCGGTATCGGCAACCGTCGTCGCCATCCATGACCGCTTCTACGATGCCAAGGTTCCCGATTGGCTCGGCACCTTCTCGGGCTCCTCGCTGGTCTACCTCATCAGCTTTTTTGCCGTGTTTGCCCTTGCCGCTATCTCGGCCGCCATCGTGCCCTACGTATACGATGCAACTGATACGCTGCGTCACGCGCTTGCAGGCGTCGGTCCCTTTGGCGTGGGCATCTTTGTCTTTTTAGAACGAGCACTCGAGCCCATGGGGCTGCACCACCTGCTCTACATGCCGATCTACTACGACAACCTGGTCATTAACGACGGCATCTACGCCACGTGGAGCAGTTTGCTCCCCATCCTCTCCCATAGCACGCGCCCCCTTAATGAACTTGCGCCGTGGGCCGGTTTTACCGCCACCGGCTGGGTCAAGCTCTTTGGCCTTCCCGCCATCGCAGCCGCGTTCTACTCCACCGCAAAACCAGAACGCCGCGCCGGCCTCAGGGTCATCCTTGTTCCCGCCATCATCGCCTCGGTGGTTTGCGGCGTTACCGAGCCACTCGAGTTTCTCTTTATGTTCACCCACCCCGGGCTCTTTTTTCTCTACGCCGTCTTATCGTCTTGCCTTGCCACAACCATGAATCTCTTTGGCATCGTCGGCATCTTCTCGGGCGGCCTCATGGAGATGGCAGCCTTCAACTTTATTCCGCTCATGCGCACGCATGCCGGTGCCTATCTTTTGGCGCTCGGTATCGGCCTTGCCTTTAGCCTCATCTTTTTTGTTAGTTTTCGAGCACTCATCTTGATCTATGACCTTAAGACGCCGGGCCGCGAGGATCATGTCGCCAATCGCGCGGCAATCGATCGTTTAACGGAAAGCGGCTTTGCCAAAGAGCAATCTCCCAATGACGAGGTCAATAGTCGATCCGATCAAGATCACATCCTCGCTGAGCGGGTAATTCAGCTTTTAGGTGGTGTTGGCAATATTGTGGGCGCAACCAACTGTGCCACGCGCCTGCGCGTCGAGGTCGCAGACCCTTCCATCGTTGCAGATAACGCGTCGTTTGTCGCGGTGGGCGCCAAGGGCCTCATCATTACGGGCAAGACCGCCCAGGTGATCATCGGCATCTCCGTTCCCCGCGTTAAAGAGCATTTTGACCAGATCATGGGCCTCGAGCCGGAATTTGTGCCCACCACCTCGGCCTCCCCTGCCGCCAGCGCAGCCCATAAGCGCAGCGATATCTGTTTCTTCGATATCGACGGAACGCTCGCCTGGCAAGACCCTCGAGCGGCACAAGAGCTTCCCGAGAGCGAGCGTGACCTGTCCCCCTATCCCAACGAGGCGGTTGCGCAGGCAATTCGCACGTTTGTCGCCAACGGCAACAAAGCCTTTATCTGCACGGGACGCACCCTCAGCTGCATCCACCCCAAGCTGCTCGAGCTGCCTTGGACGGGCGTCGTGTGTCTCGCGGGCGGCTACGCCGAGCTCGAGGGGCGCATTGTGCGAAATGCAGCCATAAACCCCGGTCTGCTACAGCGTCTCGCCCCCTATCTCGAGCAATCGGGTGAGGTCATTCGCTTTGAGGGCATCAATCGCGTCGTGCGCATGAGCGCGGATGCCCCCGAGACGTACGGATACGCACGCACCGTAGGCGATGCCGTCACGCAACTTGAGCACTACAACGCCTATAAAATTCTTATGTCCACGCCACTTGCCAACCGCATCGCCCAAGATGAAGAGCTTGGACCCCTGCTCTGCCTCAATGAGCTCGAGCTCGAGGTCACAGAAATCTCGCCTCGCGAGTGCACCAAACGGGCCGGAATCAAGGCCGTGCTTGACGCCCTGGGGCCAGACCACGGCACCGTATATGGCATTGGCGACGCGAGCAACGACGTCGCCCTCATGGAGGCGGTCGATGTTGGCATCGCCATGGGCAACGCACCGGACTTCCTCAAGGAAAAGGCCGACTACGTAACCGACAGCTTCGACCACGACGGCGTCGTCACCGCGCTCGAACACTTTGGGCTTATCTAGCCGAGTCCCTTGCCGCGTTTGCAGCCGCAAGACTCAATCTTCTTCAACCGCCGCGCTCGACGCCCTAATGTGGCAATATGTTGTCTGCATAATGCAACGATGCGACCCGAGAAAGAATGCGAGAACCCGTGTCCAGTCCGTTTACCAGCTTTTTAGCCCAGCACTTTGACCAGATCAACGACTATCTGGCCACGTTCTTTGACGGACAGGCGACCTCTGCCGATATCGAGCGCTACCTGTATGCCCCGCTCTCGGCATTTACGGCCAATGCCGGCAAGCGCCACCGCCCGCTCATCTGCATGCTCGCCGCCACCGCGGTAGGTGGCAGCTTTGAGAGCGCCCGCAGCGCGGCGGCAGCTATCGAGCACTTTCAGTCGGGAGCGCTTATCCATGACGACATCGCCGACAACGGCCAGCTGCGTCGTGGCAAGCCCTGCATGCACCTTACCGAGGGCACGGGACTTGCCATCAACTGCGGCGATCTGGCGCTCACCATGGTCACCAAGACGGTTCTCGACGACCCCACGCTCGAGGCAGGCGTGAAACTCCGCGTGCTCCACGAGCTCACCGAGATGATTGTTCGCACCATCGAGGGCCAGGCGCTCGACTTGGGCTGGGTCCGCGATGGGCGCTTTGACATCTCGGTCGACGATTATCTGGACATGGCGACGCACAAGACCGCGTACTACAGCGGAGCCACACCACTTGCCGCCGGAGCCATTATCGGCGGCGGCAGCGAGGAGCAAATTGAGGCACTGCGCGCCTTTGGCCTGCACACGGGCCTTGCCTTCCAGATTCAGGACGATCTGCTCAACTTGATCGGCACCAAGGAGGCCGCCAACAAGGACTTCCGCACCGATATCACCGAGGGCAAGCGCACCCTTGTCGCCGTGCACGCCCTGTCAGACGAGCGTTATCACGACGAGGTCGAGGCAATCCTTTCCTCGGGCACCGAGGACCCCGCGCAACTTGCACGCGCCGTGGAGATCTTCCAGCAGACCGGCTCTATCGATTTCGCCCACAACTACGCGCTCGACTTGACCGCTAAGGCCAAAGCGGCCATCGAGAACGTTGAGCTTGATCCGCACGCACGCGAGCTGTTCCTCTCCATGGCAGATTTCTTTGTGGAGCGCCTTAACTAGCGGGGTTGTAAAACCTGTCAGCAGCGTATTTGGGTACAACTTGCTACACTGTTGAGTGCATGTTTATGCATCCCTTTGCGTTGTCTATCCGACATACGCTCAAATAGTACGAATGGTACGCCGAAAGGGGTTCGTTCATGGAACCTATTACAACGGGCATGCAGGGAGCAGCCGTCGAGGACGTCCAGTCCCGCCTTCTGCAGCTCGGCTATACAATCGATGACACCGAAGTCGCCGACAAGCGCTTTGGCACCACCACCGAGCAGGCCGTTGGCACCTTTAGGCTCGACAGTGGCCTTGCCGCTGGCTGCGCCGTCGATATCCCCTGCTGGAGCGCCCTGGTAGACGCCTCGTATAAACTGGGCGACCGCACGCTTTATCTGCGCATGCCCAATTTCCATGGCGCCGACGTTCAGGCCCTGCAGCGCGCGCTCAACGTTTTGGGTTTTGCCTGCGGTGAGGACGACGGCTATTTTGGCCCGCATACCGAGGCCGCTCTGCAGCAGTTCCAAGAAAATGTCGGCCTGTTTGCCGACGGCATGGCATTCCAGGATACCTACGCCTATATCAACCGCCTGCATCACGTGTGGGAGGGCAAGCCCTCGGTTACCGAGGCCGAGTCGCGCATCGGTTTTGCCCGCGCCGCCAACGTGCTCGAACGCTTCCAGATTGCCGTCATCGGTGAGGACCCCATCGCGCGTAGCGTTGCATCGCGCATGTGGAACATCGCCACGGCGACGACCGACAGCAGCGGCATGATGTTGTGCGATTCCGAGGTTCCGACCGACGTGGATCTGGTGCTCGAGATCGCAAGCAATGAGTTGCCCGCAGATGCGGCGCCGCGTGCCACGATCGCCCTTGCCGAGTGTCACAACCTGGCGCAGCGCATCCGCACTGCCAATGTCGCCGCGCAACAAAAGCCTGCACGTATCCGCATTGAGCTCACGGGCATGACGCGCTACAACGGAACCTTCACCGCAAGCGACGCCCAGACACTCGCCGTACGCCTGCTCGATGGCGTTTGCGATGCCCTCGCAGATTAGGTAAACTAGACGAGTTGCTTTTGGGCAACACCACACATTGGGACGTAGTTCAACGGTAGAACTCCGGTTTTTGGTGCCGGCTGTTGGGGGTTCGAATCCCTCCGTCCCAGCCATTAAAA
>CABSMX010000024.1 GCA_902478945.1 uncultured Collinsella sp. | reverse complement strand
GGCCCGTGGGTTATACCCTAAGAGCAAACCACCCTTTTTAAGGGTGGTTCTGATTATGTCACCTCTATTTTGTTGGCTCGGCATACAAATTGCTGCCGCTTGCGGTGCTTTGGCGTTGCTACCGTTGGGCGATATAATTGCACCATTCGAGCAATAATTTGCGTTGACCTGCTGAAGAATGGCGCTTGCCTACATTAACGTTAATTAACGGCGGTAAGATGAACCGGTATCGCAATTTGCTCTGCGGCCGTCGTGCCGCACGCACAGGGCGCATCCTGCGCCTGCGAAAGGATCCTTGAATAACATGAAGGCAATCATCCCCGCCGCCGGTCTTGGCACGCGTTTTCTGCCTGGCACCAAGTGCACGCCTAAAGAGATGCTGCCGGTGCTCGACAAACCGGTCATCCAGTACGTCGTTGAGGAGGCGCTCGACCCCGATGAGGTCGACGATGCTATTATCGTTACCTCTCCTGGCAAGCCCGAGTTGCTGAGCTACTTCCAGCCCGATCGCTCGCTCGAGAACCTGCTTCGCGAGCGTGGCAAGGACGCCTACGCCGACGCCGTCGCCCATGCTGGTGGTATGCCGGTCGACTTCCGCTATCAGTACGAGCCCAAGGGCCTTGGCCACGCCATTCGCTCTGCCGCCGACGCTGTGGCAGGGGAGAACTTCCTGGTTCTTCTGGGCGACTACGTTGTGCCCAACCGCGACATCTGCGACAAGATGCTTGCCGTCTCCAAGGAGCACGGTGGCGCTTCTGTTATCGCCGTTGCCGCGTGCGCTCCCGAGGAAGTCAGCCGCTATGGCGTTATCGCCGGCGATCGCGTGGGCGCTCTCGAGGGCTTCGAGAATGCCGCCGACGACGAGCCCGGTGCCGTTTGGCGTATCGGCGGCCTGGTCGAGAAGCCCGCTCCCGAGGCGGCTCCGTCCAACCTGTACATCGTCGGTCGCTACCTGCTGAGCCCGTTGGTCATGGACCTGCTGGCCGATCAGCAGGCCGGTAAGGGCGGCGAGATCCAGCTGACCGACGCCATGGCCCGCTCGCTCGACCGCGAGGCCATGTATGCCGTCGTCATCGACCCGCTGTCGGGCTACGATACCGGTACCCCGTCTGGCTGGATGGCCACCAACGCCCTCATGGCTGCAAGCGATCCTCGCTTTGCCGGCGCCTTCTGGGATGCCATCGACGAGCGCGGCGGTTTGATGCGCAAATAAGCCTTTCGGGCATCGACATTTACGGGTGCGGACTTCGGTTCGCGCCCGTTTTTTATAAGAGCTGCGATTGCCAGCCCTCTGTTCACAGAAAATATATGAACAGGTGTTCGATGCATATCCATCTACCTGCATGTTTTCTGTCGAAAAACTTTGCTACTCCAAAAACTCAATCACGTCAAGGCTTTTCTTGCTCAACGGTCGGTACCTGATAAACTATTAGGTTGCGATAACTGGCGAAGCTATGCCTCGCCAATCCACCGAGCATTTCCGTGAAGGAGGAAAAACCTGGTGACCTACGCATACACTGCCACTGAGCGCAAGCGCGTCAGCTTCGGGAAAATCCCGGAGGCCATGGAGCTCCCCAACCTTATCTCTGTTCAAAGGGAATCCTTTGAGCGTTTTAAGGACGAGGGCCTTCGTGAGGCGTTCAAGGAATCCAGCCCCATCCAGAGTCAGAACCATGTTCTCGAGGTTACCTTCGGCGAGCATCAGTTCGGCGACCCCGCGCACACCGTCGAGGAGTGCCGCGAGAAGGACATGACCTATCAGGCTCCGCTTCTGACCGACGTCCGTCTCACCAACAAGGAGACCGGCGAGATCAAGGAGCAGCTCGTCTTTATGGGCGACTTCCCCATGATGACCGATCAGGGCACCTTCATCATCAACGGTACCGAGCGTATCGTCGTCTCGCAGCTCGTCCGCTCCCCGGGCGTGTACTACAGCTCCGAGATGGATTCGGGCAAGCAGATCTACAAGGCTCAGATCATCCCGTCCCGCGGTGCCTGGCTCGAGTTTGAGGTCGACAAGCGCGACCAGCTCATGGTCTCCATCGACCGTAAGCGCAAGCAGAGCGCCACGATGTTCCTGCGCGCCCTTGGCATCGCCGTTACCAACGACGATATCATCGAGCTGCTCGGCAACTCCGATGTGATCAAGCGCACCCTCGAGCGCGATACCGCCCTCACTCGCGAGGACGCCCTCATCGAGATCTACCGTCGCCTGCGCCCGGGCGAGCCTCCCACCGTGGATGCTTCCCGCAGCCTGCTCGAGGGCCTGCTCTTCAACCCGCAGCGCTACGATCTGGCCCGCGTCGGTCGTTACAAGGTCAACAAGAAGCTCAACCTCACCACCGAGGAAGAGGTCACGGTGCTCACCGACGAGGATATCGTCGCTACGCTGCGCTACCTGCTGTCCCTCGCTGCCGGCGAGCAGGGCTTCAAGGTCGACGACATCGACCACTTTGGCAACCGCCGCATCCGCACCGTCGGCGAGCTCGTCGCCAACCAGTTCCGTATCGGCATGAGCCGTATGGAGCGCGTCGTCCGTGAGCGCATGAGCTCCCAGGACATCGACGAGATCACCCCGCAGTCGCTCATCAACATCCGTCCGATCGTGGCCTCTATCAAGGAGTTCTTCGGTTCCTCGCAGCTCTCGCAGTTCATGGACCAGGCGAACCCCCTGACCGGTCTGACTCACAAGCGCCGTCTGTCCGCACTCGGCCCTGGCGGCCTTGCCGGCCACAAGTCGGGCTCCAGCCGCCGCACCAACGTGCCGACGGCCGTCCGCGACGTTCACAACTCGCACTACAGCCGCATGTGCCCGATCGAGACTCCCGAAGGCCCCAACATCGGCCTGATCGGCTCGCTCGCCCTCTACGCCCGCGTCAACGAGTATGGCTTCATCGAGGCCCCGTTCCGTCGTGTCGAGAACGGCGTTGCCACCGACCAGATCGACTGGATGACCGCTGACGAGGAAGAGAAGCACGTCATCGCGCCGGCCAACACGCCGCTCGATCCCAAGACCAACGAGTTCATCACGACCGATGCCGAGGGCAAGATCGTCCGTCCGCATACCGTGATCGCCCGTACCCGCGACTTCGACGGCTCCTTCGGCGCTCCCGCCGACGTGCCTGTCGAGGACGTCGACTACATGGACGTCTCGCCGCGTCAGATGCTCTCCGTCGCAGCCACGCTGATTCCGTTCCTCGAGCACGACGACGCCAAGCGTACGCTCATGGGCGCCAACATGCAGCGTCAGGCTGTGCCGCTGGTTCACCCCGCCGCTCCCTATGTCGGTACCGGCATGGAGCGTCGCGCCGCCCTGGACTCTGGCGAGGTTACCCTGGCCAAGAACGCCGGCGAAGTCATCTATGCCGACGCCTCCAAGATCATCGTCAAGCATGCCGGCGGCATGGACGAGTATCACCTGGCCAAGTACCAGCGCTCCAACCAGTCCACCTGCATCAACCACCGTCCGCTCGTGCGCGTCGGTGACACCGTTGAGCAGGGCGAGCCTCTGGCCGACGGTCCTTCGACCGATCATGGCGAGCTCGCACTGGGCCAGAACCTCACCGTGGCATACATGCCGTGGGAAGGCTTCAACTACGAGGACGGTATCGTCGTGTCCGAGCGCCTGGTGGCCGAGGACCTGCTGACGACCATCAATATCACCCGTCACGAGATCGACGCCCGCGACACCAAGCTCGGCCCCGAGGAGATCACTCGCGAGATCCCGAACCTCTCCGAGGACATGCTTGCCAACCTCGACGAGGACGGCATCATCCGCATCGGCGCCGAGGTCGGCCCTGGCGACATCCTGGTCGGCAAGGTCACGCCTAAGGGCGAGAGCGCTCTGACCGCCGAGGAGCGCCTGCTGCGCGCCATCTTCGGTGCCAAGGCTCACGATGTTCGCGACACCTCCCTTAAGATGCCTCACGGCGCTTATGGCCGCGTCATCGACGTCGTCCGCTTTAGCCGCGAGAACGGCGACGACCTGGCCCCCGGCGTCAACGAGCAGGTGCGCGTCTACGTCGCCCAGCGTCGTAAGATCCAGCAGGGCGATAAGATCGCCGGCCGCCACGGCAACAAGGGTGTTATTTGTAACGTTCTGCCGGTCGAGGACATGCCCTACATGGCTGACGGTACCCCGATCGACGTTATCCTCAACCCGCTGGGCGTTCCTTCGCGTATGAACGTCGGCCAGCTGCTCGAGTGCCACCTTGGCTGGGCTGCTGCCTGCGGTTGGGATACCGAGGATGCCGACTCCGACAAGTATGTCCCCGGTCCGTTCTTCGTCTCGACGCCCGTCTTCGACGGCGCCAAGGAGGACGAGATCGCCGAGGTCATCCGTCGCGCCAACAAGAACATGCTCAACAAGGCCACCGCTGCCTTTGGCGATCACATGCGCCCCGAGTTTGTCACCCAGCTTGACGAGCGCGGCAAGACCCGCCTGTTCGACGGCCGCACCGGCGAGGAGTTCCGCGAGCCCATTACCGTGGGTACGTCCTACATCCTCAAGCTCGGCCACATGGTCGACGACAAGATCCACGCCCGTTCGACCGGCCCTTACAGCCTGGTTACCCAGCAACCGCTGGGCGGCAAGGCTCAGTTCGGCGGCCAGCGCTTCGGCGAGATGGAAGTTTGGGCACTGTACGCATACGGTGCTGCCAACGTCCTGCAGGAGATCCTGACCGTCAAGTCCGACGATACCGTGGGCCGCGTCAAGACCTACGAGTCCATCGTCAAGGGCGAGAACGTCCCGGTTCCGGGTATCCCCGAGTCCTTCAAGGTTCTCGTCAAGGAGATCCGTTCCCTCGCACTGGACATCGAGCCCATGCACGATGCCGACGAGGACGCCTCCGCCCCTGTGACCGCCGAGGAGACCTCTGCTCTCGACGACCTAGCTGCGCTCGCCGGCGTTGACACCGACGTCGAGGCCCAGGATGCCGAGACCGCCGAGGCACCCGAGGCTGTCGCCGCCACGACCACTGATAAGGAGTAGTTGACTGTGGCAGATTTCGAAGCTACTGATTTTGACTCGGTAAAGATCTCCCTTGCCTCCGCCGACCAGATCCGTTCCTGGTCGCACGGTGAGGTCAAGAAGCCGGAGACCATCAATTACCGTACCCTCAAGCCCGAGAAGGACGGCCTGTTCTGCGAGAAGATCTTCGGTCCCGCCAAGGACTGGGAGTGCTCCTGCGGCAAGTACAAGGGCATCCGCTTTAAGGGCATCGTCTGCGAGCGCTGCGGCGTCGAGGTCACCTCGGCCAAGGTTCGTCGCGAGCGCATGGGTCACATCGAGCTCGCCGCTCCCGTGTCCCACATCTGGTACTTCAAGAGCCCCACGAGCTTCCCGATGAGCCGTATGCTCGACATCAAGTCCAAGGACCTCGAGAAGGTTCTGTACTTTGCCAGCTACATCATCACCGAGGTCGACTACGAGGCTCGCGAGGCCGACGCTGACGACCTGCGCGAGGAGCTCGCCGCCGATCTGGAAGAGATCGATGCCGAGTGCGCCCGCCAGATCGAGTCCCTCAAGGAGCAGGGCAACCCCGAGAACTTTGACGAGTTCTCCGACGAGGAGCCGCTGACCCCCGAGGAGATCGCCTCTGGCATCGTCGACATCGAGGAAGAGTGCAAGGACGATAAGCAGCTCCGCACGGACGCCTTCAACGCCTTCATGAAGCTCACCGAGCGCGACCTCATCTCCGATGAGCCGCTGTTCCGCGAGATGACCCGTTACTACTCCATGTACTTCAAGGGTGGTATGGGTGCCGAGGCCGTCCGCGACCTGCTTGCTGCCATCGACCTCCCCTCCGAGGCCGAGAAGCTCAAGGCCATCATCGCCGACGAAGACTCCCAGAAGCAGAAGCGCGAGAAGGCCGTTAAGCGCCTCGAGGTCGTTGACGCCTTCCTGAAGGGCGGCAACAGCCCCGCGAACATGATCCTGGATGTCATTCCGGTCATTCCGCCCGATCTGCGCCCGATGGTCCAGCTCGACGGCGGCCGCTTCGCCGCGTCCGACCTCAACGACCTGTACCGTCGCGTGATCAACCGTAACAACCGACTCAAGCGCCTGCTCGACCTGGACGCCCCTGCGATCATCGTGAACAACGAGAAGCGCATGCTCCAGGAGTCCGTGGACGCCCTGTTCGACAACGGCCGTCGTGGTCGCCCGGTCTCTGGCCGTGGCGGTCGCCCGCTCAAGTCGCTCGCTGAGGCCCTCAAGGGCAAGCAGGGTCGTTTCCGTCAGAACCTGCTGGGCAAGCGTGTCGACTACTCCGGCCGTTCGGTAATCGTTACCGACCCCAAGCTGCTGCTGCACCAGTGCGGTCTGCCCAAGACCATGGCGCTGGAGCTCTTCAAGCCCTTCGTCATGAAGCGCCTGGTCGAGCTTGGCAAGGTCGAGAACATCAAGGGCGCCAAGCGCGCTATCGACCGCGGTGCCACCTTTGTGTGGGACATCCTCGAAGAGGTCATCGACGGCCGCGTCGTGCTGCTCAACCGTGCACCGACCCTGCACCGTCTGTCCATCCAGGCCTTTGAGCCGGTGCTGGTCGAGGGCAAGGCTATCCACCTGCATCCGCTGGTCTGCTCGCCCTTCAACGCCGACTTCGACGGCGACCAGATGTCTGTCCACGTGCCGCTGTCCAGCCAGGCTCAGGCCGAGGCTCGCGTGCTCATGCTCTCTGCGAACAACCTGCGCTCGCCGGCATCCGGCAAGCCGGTTAACATCCCTTCGCAGGACATGATCATTGGTGTGTACTACCTCACCCAGGTCCGCGAGGGTCTGCCGGGCGAGAACCACGTGTTCGCCAGCTTCGACGACGCGCTGCACGCCTATGACTGCCGTTCCGAGGTCGACATGCAGGCCAAGATCCAGGTTCGCGTGTCCGCTGCCGATGCCAACGTCATCAACGAGGACGGCACCCGTATCTTCCGCGTCAAGAACGGCAAGAACGAGTTCGTCGACTACGACGTCACCGGCAACAAGACCGCGCGCTTCGAGACCTCTATCGGCCGCATCATCTTCAACCGCCAGTGCCTGCCCGAAGACTATGAGTTCATGAACTACAAGATGGTCAAGGGCGACGTGGCCAAGCTGGTTGCCGACTGCTGCGATCGTTACCCCGAGGCCAAGGTCGGCCCGATCCTCGACGCCATCAAGTACTCCGGCTTCCACTACGCTACCCGCGCCGGCCTCACCATCTCGGTATGGGACGCTCTCATCCCTGCCGAGAAGCAGGAGCTGCTCGATCGCGCCCAGGCCAACGTCGACCAGATCAACGAGTACTTCGAGGAGGGCTTCATCAACGAGACGGAGCGCCACATCGAAGTCGTTAACGAGTGGACCGCTTGTACCGACAAGGTTGCAGCGCTCATGCTCGACTTGTTCGACGAGGAGAACCCGCTCTATATGATGGCCGACTCCGGCGCCCGTGGTTCTAAGACCCAGCTGCGTCAGCTCGGCGGCATGCGTGGCCTGATGGCAGACATGTCCGGCGAGACGATCGACCTTCCCATTAAGGCGAACTTCCGCGAGGGCCTGTTGCCGCTCGAGTACTTCATTTCGACCTACGGCGCCCGTAAGGGCCTGGTCGATACCGCATCCCACACCTCGGACTCTGGTTACCTGACCCGTCGTCTGGTCGACGTGGCCCAGGACGTCATCGTCCGCGAGGAGGATTGCGGTACGCACGAGGGCGTCACCTACAACCTCATCATCCCCGGCACCACCGACCTCAACACCGACCTCGTCGGCCGTTGCTTCATTGAGGACGTCGTGGCTCCCGATGGCACCGTGCTCTTTGAGCAGGACGGCTACATCGAGAAGGTCGCCGACATCCAGAAGATGGTCGATGCGGGCCTCAAGAAGGTCAAGCTTCGCGCGCTGCTCACCTGCCGCTCCAAGTACGGCGTGTGCCAGAAGTGCTACGGCTGGGATCTTTCCACCCGTCGTCCGGTCGCCATCGGTACCGCGGTCGGCATTATTGCCGCCCAGTCCATCGGCGAGCCCGGCACGCAGCTTACGATGCGTACCATTCACTCCGGCGGCGTCGCTGGCGTCGACGATATTACGCAGGGTCTGCCTACGGTCAGCCGTATGTTCGATATCGTCGGCAACGTCAACGAGAAGATCCTGGGTCGCGAGGCCGAGCTGGCTCCGTACTCCGGCCACCTCTCGATTAAGCCCGAGAAGTCCGAGTACGTGCTGACGCTCACCGACTCCGAGGATCACACCCGTGTCCTCGACGAGCGTTGCGTTCCCGCATCGGTGCGCTTTATGCCCGAGATCGAGGACGGCTGCGAGGTTCGCGCCGGCGACCAGATCACCAAGGGCTTCGTCAACTTCCGCAACCTGCGCAAGCTGACCGACATCGAGTCGACGATGCACACCTTCGTCGAGAGCGTCAAGGACGTCTACACCAGCCAGGGCGTCGACCTGAACGACAAGCACATCGAGGTGCTCGCACGTCAGATGCTGCGTCGCGTTCAGATCACCAACCCCGGCGACTCCAAGTACCTGCTTGGTCAGTACGTCGACCGCTACGAGTTCGCCGACGAGGTCGAGCGCGTTGCCCGTCTGGGCGGTCAGGCTCCCGTGGCCGAGCCCGTCATCCTGGGTACGCTCAAGGTCGCGTCCAACATCGACTCCTGGCTGTCGAGCGCTTCGTTCATCCGTACCGCCGGCGTCCTTACCGAGGCTGCCATCGAGGGCAAGGTCGACCACCTGCTCGACCTTAAGTCCAACGTCATCGTTGGTAAGAAGATCCCGGCCGGTACCGGCCTCAAGCCGTACGCCAACGCCAAGCTGACGTATCGCACGGCCGACGGCTACGTGGACATCGACGGCCCGGCTTCGCCCAACGCCAAGTCGCTGCCCGAGTGGGCTCCTGTGGAGCTCAAGGACCTGGACGAGCAGCTCCCGCAGCAGCTCGACTGGGCCGGCTACGACGAGTTCGGTGGTGCTGACGGTTCGTTCACCCGCAACGGCCACACCATCTCCGCCGAGAAGGCTCGCCTGTACCTGTTCGACGACCTGGGCGTGTCGCAGCGCTGGACCAACAAGTTCAGCGAGGTCGGCATCGAGACGGTCGGCGACCTGGTCGGCAAGTCCGAGGAGGATCTGCTGCGCATCGATGGTATCGGTGCTAAGGCGATCGAGGAGCTCCGTGACGGCCTCGAGGCCCACGACCTGCTCTACATCCTCGAGAACAACGACGACGTTGCCGACGAGGAAGACCTTTCGCAGCTGCTGCAGATGGTCTTTAGCCCCGACGGCCCGGACGATATCCTGCTGGGTACCTCCGCTCCGACGCATCACGCCGACGCCGACGAGGAGCTCCTGGGCGCCCCGATCGACGACAAGAAGGCTCCCGCCAACGGCGCGATCAACGAGGACATGGCTTCCCTCGACGAGCTGCTCAACCAGCTCGTGGACACCGACGATGCCGAAGAGGCCAAGGACAACGACGAGGAGTAACTAGTTCCGCCGTTCTAACGAACGGCGGAGATCTCCGTCGCTGTGCGGCCCCCAGAGCTACAATCTGTCATTCAAAAGGCAGGGCATGACCAAAAGGTCAAAGCCCTGCCTTTTTCATGCCACCTTGTACGCTCTGGGGGCCGCTCGCTTGCGTATGCTCAACCTGTTGCGTTCCGTTGATCCCTTGGGGACGGAGGAAAACGGATCATTTTGAGGTGCGATTTCGGAAGTATGCGGCAAAATCTTGATGGGTCGACCACGCCGCATATGCACAAGCGCTCTACCTGCGGGTTTGTTATCGCAAAACCCCTGCGTGCTCGGCAAGTTCATAATTTGCCGCATACTTCCGAAAACGCCGCCGATTTTCATACGACAGATGAGAGCAGATCACCGCTGGAGCGCAGCGTTTCCCCAGATAAAACCGACCAAAATAAACCTGTCCCTATTTGGCAGGGAACGTTGCCCCGACGAGCACGTCGGATTCCCGGGCCGGGCGGCCCAGGTTTTAAGTTTGTCGCGAGTTCCGCACGCAAAGGAAAGCACTTAATGTGCTTTCCGTCTTGCGCAGGACTGTAGAGCAGCAAGCTTAAAACCTGGGCCGCCCGGCCCGGGAATCCGCCCCCGCGCACAGGAGGAGATTCCTTTTGTGTAGGCTTTGCGGAAATGTGCTCATTTTGGGATACGCCCGGCGGCGTGGTCTGTTGACGGCACAGCTAACGGCACGTATCCTATCGAACTGCGTGTTTCGTAGGGGGATGCTGACCCCTCGATTCAAGCCGTTGCACTTTACAGAAAGCTGGAATCATTCGAGAAGGAGTACGCTTTGCCTACTATTAACCAGCTGGTTCGCCAGGGCCGTCGTTCCGTGCCCAAGAAGTCCAAGAACGCTGCTCTGCAGCACAACTCCCAGAAGCGCGGCGTGTGCACCCGCGTCTTCACCACGAGCCCCAAGAAGCCGAACTCGGCTCTTCGTAAGGTTGCCCGTGTCCGCCTCGTCAACGGCATCGAAGTTACTGCTTACATCCCGGGTGAGGGCCACAACCTGCAGGAGCACTCCATCGTGCTCGTCCGCGGCGGTCGTGTCCGTGACCTCCCTGGTGTCCGTTATCACGTCATCCGTGGCGCCTACGACGCTGCTCCGGTCCAGAACCGTATGCAGGCCCGTTCCAAGTACGGTGCTAAGCGCCCCAAGGCCAAATAAGCCAGATAACGTTTTGATACTTTCGCCGTGTGCCGCCTAAGCGCCGCACGGTAGACACTTAAGGAGATTTCACATGCCGCGTCGTGCAGCAGCTAATCGTCGTGAGGTTCAGCCTGACGCCGTTTACAACAACCGCCTGGTGACTCAGCTCATCAACAAGGTCCTTCTTGACGGCAAGAAGGCCACCGCTGAGCGCATCGTTTACACCGCTTTCGAGATCGTTGCCGAGAAGTCCGAGGGTGGCGACGCTCTCGCTACCTTCAAGAAGGCTATGGACAACGTCAAGCCCACGCTCGAGGTTAAGCCCAAGCGTGTCGGTGGCGCTACCTATCAGGTCCCGATGGAGGTCAACTCCCGTCGTTCCACCGCTCTGGGTATCCGCTGGATCGTCAACTTCTCCCGCGCTCGCAAGGAGAAGACCATGGCCGAGCGTCTCGCCAACGAGATCCTCGACGCTTCCAACGGCCTGGGCGCTTCCGTCAAGAAGCGTGAGGACGTCTTCAAGATGGCCGAGGCCAACCGCGCGTTCTCTCACTATCGTTGGTAAGTTAAGGTAAGGAACTAACATGGCTAAGCCTAAGTACAAGCTTTCCGATACCCGTAACATCGGCATCATGGCCCACATCGATGCTGGTAAGACCACCACGACCGAGCGTATTCTTTACTACACCGGTAAGACCCACAAGATCGGTGAGGTCCATGAGGGCGCTGCCACCATGGACTGGATGGTTCAGGAGCAGGAGCGCGGCGTAACCATTACCTCCGCTGCTACCACGTGCTTCTGGAAGAAGGACGGTACCGACTACCGCATCCAGATCATCGACACCCCGGGCCACGTTGACTTCACAGCCGAGGTCGAGCGCTGCCTGCGCGTCCTCGATGGCGCTGTCGCCGTCTTCGACGCCGTTGCTGGCGTTCAGCCCCAGTCTGAGACCGTTTGGCGTCAGGCTTCCACCTTCAACGTCCCCCGCATCGCCTTCATCAACAAGTATGACCGCGTGGGCGCTGACTTCTTCAACGCTATCGAGACCATGAAGGATCGTCTTGACGCCAACGCCGTGGCCGCTCAGGTCCCGATGGGCGCCGAGGACAACTTCTGGGGCGTCATCGACCTGGTCACCATGACTGCATGGGACTTCAAGGCCGACGAGAAGGGCATGACCTACCCCGAGCCGATGGACGAGATCCCGGCTGAGTTCGCCGACATCGCTGCCACCAAGCGCGAGGAGCTCCTTGACGCTGCTGCCAGCTTTGACGACGAGCTCATGGAGAAGATTCTCATGGAGGAGGACTTCACCGTCGAGGAACTTAAGGCTGCTCTGCGCAAGGGCGTTCTGGCCAACGAGCTCAACCTCGTCTTCGTGGGCTCCGCCTACAAGAACAAGGGCGTTCAGGAGCTGCTCGACGCTGTCGTCGACTACCTGCCCAGCCCGCTCGACGTTGAGGCCGTCACCGGTACCGATCCGGACACCGGCGAGGAGATCCAGCGTCATCCTTCCTTCGACGAGCCCTTCTCCGGCCTGGTCTTCAAGATCATGACCGACCCGTTCGTCGGTAAGCTCACCTATGTCCGCGTTTACTCCGGCCGCGCCGAGTCCGGTTCCTACGTGGTCAACGCTTCCAATGGTCAGCGCGAGCGCCTCGGCCGCATCCTCGAGATGAACGCTGCCGAGCGTATCGACCGTGACGACGCTGCCGCCGGCGACATCGTCGCTTGCGTTGGCTTCAAGAACTCCACCACCGGTGACACCCTGTGCGAAGAGGGCAAGGAGATCGTCCTCGAGAAGATCGAGTTCGCTAAGCCCGTTATCGACGTTGCCATCGAGCCCAAGACCAAGGCCGAGCAGGACAAGATGTCCCTCGCTCTGACCAAGCTCGCCGAGGAGGACCCGACCTTCCAGGTGTCCACCAACCACGAGACCGGCCAGACCATCATCGCCGGCATGGGCGAGCTGCACCTCGAGATCATCGTCGACCGTCTGCTCCGCGAGTTCAAGGTTGACGCTAACGTTGGTAAGCCCCAGGTTGCCTACCGCGAGACCGCTGGTCACGACGTCGAGAAGGCTGAGGGCAAGTTCGTCCGTCAGTCCGGCGGTCGCGGTCAGTACGGCCATGCCGTCATCAAGCTCGAGAAGATGGAGGAGGGCTTCGGCTACGAGTTCGTCAACGCTATCGTCGGCGGTGTCGTGCCCAAGGAGTACATCCCGTCCATCGACAAGGGCATCCAGGAGGCCCTGAACACCGGTGTTATCGCCGGCTTCCCGGTCCTCGACGTTAAGGTCACCCTGTTCGACGGTTCTTACCACGAGGTCGACTCCTCCGAGGCCGCCTTCAAGATCGCCGGTTCCATGGCTATCAAGGACGCCCTCAGGAAGTCCGATCCGCAGCTGCTCGAGCCGATCATGGCTGTCGAGGTCGAGACCCCCGAGCAGTACATGGGCGACGTTATGGGCAACCTCTCTGGTCGCCGCGGCAAGATCGAGGGCATGGAGGATCGCAAGAACAGCAAGCTCATCCGTGCCAAGGTGCCGCTGGGCGAGATGTTCGGTTACGCTACCGACCTTCGCTCCCAGACCCAGGGCCGTGCATCCTACACGATGCAGTTCGACTCTTATGAGCCCGCGCCCAAGTCCATCGTGGACGAGGTCATGAGCAAGAACGCCTAAGTTCGAGCTCCCTGTTACGTAATCCTGCGAGAACACTTCTCGCACTCTTTGGAGGTTTAAGTTGGCTACCCAGAAGATCCGCATTCGCCTCAAGGGCTATGATCACGAGGTCGTCGATCAGTCCGCGAAGCTCATCGTTGAGACCGCTCAGAAGACCGGCGCTCGCGTTTCCGGTCCTGTCCCCCTGCCCACCGAGCGCAACCTGTACACGGTTATCCGCTCGCCGCACGTGAACAAGGACTCCCGTGAGCAGTTCGAGATGCGCACCCACAAGCGTCTCATCGACATCCTCGACCCCACCTCGGGCACCGTTGATTCGCTTATGCGTCTCGACCTCCCCGCTGGCGTCGACATCGACATCAAGCTCTAAGCTTTTTGCTCGATAGTGCGATTTGCAAGGCCGCAGCCCTAAGGGTTGCGGCCTTTTTTGTGCCGATGGGATAAAGGGTCTACACTACTGAGCTATTCGACAAACGGGTGTATGAGTAAAACTGTTGGGGGCAGATATAGATGGTCGAGTGGATCGTTCGTCGTGCGCAGGGCGACCGTGCGCGCGTGGGCACATTGACGGGCGTGGTGTGCATTCTCGCCAATGTGGCACTTTGCGCTGCGAAGGGTGCAATTGGCGTGCTGTCGGGATCGGTTTCGATTGTGGCGGATGCTATGAACAACTTATCCGACGCAAGCTCAAACATCGTGAGCGTGCTGGGCTTTAAACTGGCGAGCAAGCCGGCAGACCCCGAACATCCTTACGGCCATGGCCGCTACGAGTATCTCTCGGGTCTGGTCGTGGCGGCCCTCGTGCTGCTGATCGGACTCGAACTGGTTAAGTCTTCGTTTGAGCGTATCATCCACCCCGAACCTGTCGAGTTCTCGCTTGCCCTGGTGGCAGTCCTGGCGCTTTCGATGGTTGTAAAGCTGTGGATGGCGGCCCTCAACCAAAAGCTCGGCGATCGCATTGAGTCCGATACGCTGCATGCGACGGCCCAGGATTCCAAGAACGATGTTCTTGCCACGGGTGCCGTGCTGGCGTGCTCGATTGTTTCCCAGGTGACGCATATCAATCTTGATGCCTGGGTTGGACTTGCCGTTGGCGCCTATATTGGCTGGAGCGGCTTTGAGCTTATTCAAGATACGGTGAGCCCGCTTTTGGGCCAGGCGCCCGATCCTAAGCTGGTCAAGCACATTCGAGACAAGATCATGAGTTATCCCGGCGTTTTGGGCGTTCACGATTTGATGGTCCACGACTATGGCCCGGGCAGGAAGTTCGCAAGCGCTCACGCCGAGATGGCGGCCGAGGCCAGCCCGCTGGAAAGTCATGACACGCTCGATAACATAGAGCAGTCGTTTAGGGACGAGGACGGCATGATCGTCACGCTCCATTACGATCCCATCGTGACCGACGATTCAAAGGTGGCGAGCATACGCCTGCGCATCAATGCTATGGCTCAAGAGATTGATAGCCGCCTTTCGATTCACGATCTGCGTTGCGTGCCGGGTCCCACGCACACCAATGTGATATTTGACTGCGTGCGTCCCTCGGATCTGCAGATGAGTGCCGATGAGCTCAAACAGGCGCTGGTCCAGAGTGTCGAATCGGAATATCCCAAGTCGATTGCCAAGATTACGATCGACGAAGACTACGTAGGGCATACCCACGAATAGGATTGCGCCACGCAGGCTATCGATGCAGAAGGGGAGAGCATGAAGAAGCTGTATCTACTCCGTCACGGCCAGACGGAATTCAATGTTAAAAAGCTGGTCCAGGGTCGCTGCGATTCACCGTTGACCGACCTGGGCCGCAAACAAGCGGGAATGGCGGCCGCATGGCTCAAGGCCCACAGCGTCGTCCCCGACAAAGTAGTCTCTTCGCCCTTAGGCCGAGCCATGGACACGGCTCAGCTCGTCGCAACCGAACTTTTCGGCCCGGACGCAGCAGTCGAGCCCTGCGAAGGCATCATCGAGCGCTGCTACGGCTCCTTCGAAGAAGGCCCGCACGACGCTCTACCCACCGACGTCTGGGATCCAGGCGAGGACTTGGTCCCTTACGGAGGAGAAGGAAGCCGGGCTCTACAAGCGCGCATGGTGGCCACCCTCTCCAATCTTATGAGCGCTAAGGACACCGAAACCCTCCTAGCAGTAAGCCACGGCAGCGCCAGTCGCCAATTTATCAAGGCCGCAGCCCCAGAGGGCTTCGAGCTCCCAGCAAAACTCCCCAACTGCGCCATCATGATCTTCGATTTTGACGAAGCAAAGCCACAAGCAGAAGGCGAGCCAATGCAATGCAAGTTCACTCTCCAGCAAATAGTGGACCCCCAACAAAGTCATTAGCCTGAACGAGCAGAGTTAAGCAGACATCAACGTGTCGTCTCCCGAGCTTGGCAGAGGGGCGGTGAAATATATTAAGTTTGTCGCGAGTTCCGCACGCAAAGGAAAGCACTTAATGTGCTTTCCGTCTTGCGCAGGACTGTAGAGCAGCAAACTTAATATATTTCGCCGCCCCTCTGCCAAGCCCAGGCGACTCCACGCACTTTACCTGCGTAAACAATGTGAGTGAAATATGAATCTCGATGGATACGCCCGCACCCGTGTATACTAAACAGCTGTGTGTAACCAGGGGAGTATTCTGGCTGGACAAAATGCCTGCTTAATAGGGTTGTCAGGTAGTCCGGACGCAATACAAGACTGGGGAGCACGTCGTGTAAGTAGTGGTCCTCTAGGGGCGTACGCTCGGTGGTGTACGCATTGTCCCAAGACCACGCGAGAGTTGGGATCATATCTTGATCAGCATGATTCTCGGCCGCAAGATTGGCATGACCCAGGTTTGGGACGAGGACGACAACGTCGTTCCCGTCACGGTCATCCAGGCTGGCCCCTGCGCTGTCTCGCAGGTTAAAACTCAGGCAACCGACGGCTATGACGCCGTCCAGATCGGTTTCGGCGACATCAAGGCCAAGAACGTGAACAAGCCCATGGCTGGTCACTTCGCCAAGGCTGGCGTCGAGCCTGTCCGTTTCCTTCGTGAGGTCCGCGTCGAGAACGGCGAGGAGCACAAGGTTGGCGAGGTAGTCACCGTCGCTGATTTCGCTGATGTCGAGAAGGTCGACGTCATCGGTACCTCCAAGGGTAAGGGCTTCCAGGGTCGCATCAAGCGCTGGGGTCAGCGCCGCGGTCCTATGACGCATGGTTCTCACTTCCAGCGTCACCCCGGTTCTATCGGTCAGTGCGCCTATCCTGCGCGCGTCCTCAAGGGCGTCAAGATGGCCGGTCACATGGGTAACGAGCGCGTTACCGTCAAGAACCTTTCCGTTGTCCGCATCGATGCCGAGCAGAACCTCATCTTGGTCAAGGGCGCTGTCCCGGGTGCCAAGAATGGTCTCGTCGCCATCCGTATGGCCTAAGGGCCCAGCCCATTTAGCCCAGCGTCATACCAAGGAGAACACTTAAATGGCAAAGTTTGAAGTAAAGAACAGCGAGGGCAAGAAGGTCGCCGAGGCCGAGCTCGCCGCTGAGGTGTACGGCATCGAGCCGAACATCCACGTTATGCACCACATCGTCAAGTGCCAGATGGCCTCTTGGCGTCAGGGCACCCAGTCCGCTAAGGGCCGCTCTGAGGTTTCCGGTGGCGGCAAGAAGCCTTGGCGTCAGAAGGGCACCGCCCGTGCCCGCCAGGGTTCCATCCGTGCTGCCCAGTGGCGTCACGGTGGCGTTGTCTTCGCCCCCAAGCCCCGTTCCTACGCTAAGCGTATGAACAACAAGGAGGTCAAGCTGGCTATGCGCTCCGCGCTGTCCGCCAAGCTGGCCGATGGCGAGCTCGTGCTCGTCGACGACTACGGCTTCGAGAAGCCTTCCACCAAGGCTGCCGTCGCCATGCTCAAGGCTCTCGGCCTTGAGGGCAAGCGTCTGACCATCATCGTTCGCGATGAGGACGTCAACGCCTACCTGTCGTTCCGCAACATTCCCAAGACGTTCATCATCACCGCTGACGAGGCCAACACCTACGATCTCGTCAACAACAACGCTGTGCTGATGCCCGCCGACATCGCCGCTCACTTCGGGGAGGTGCTTGCTTAAATGACCGCCCACGAGATCATCATCCGTCCGATCGTGTCCGAGCGTTCCTTCTCCGGCATGGAGCTGAACAAGTACACGTTCGAGGTCGCCAAGGATGCTAACAAGTATCAGATCAAGGACGCTGTCGAGGAGATCTTCGGCGTCAAGGTCGTTCGCGTGAACACCCTGACGGTCAAGCCCAAGACCAAGCGCGTGCGCTATGTCGCCGGCAAGACCCGTTCTTGGAAGAAGGCCATCGTCACGCTGGCCGAGGGCGACACCATCGAGGTCTTTGGCAACCAGGCCTAAGACTCGCTGCTGTTGAGTGAGCTCATGCCTCCCAAATAAGGGAGGCGAGAGCTCAAGGTTTTGGGCGTATAAAATGGACACGCCCGGAACCGTGTATACGTCCGGTGTCATCGCACCCGAGGCAGAACCTCGAATCCCTGTCTGCGATGGCTAACGGATTCCTATTGAAAGGGATTGCAATGGCTGTAAAGCACCTTAAGCCGACCTCCGCTGGTAGGCGTTGGCAGACGATCTCCGACTTCTCCGAGATCACCTGCACCAAGCCCGCGAAGTCTCTTCTCGAGCCCCTGCCCAAGAAGGCCGGTCGTAACAATAACGGCCGCATCACCACCCGCCACCAGGGCGGCGGCGTGAAGCGTCGTTACCGCGTGATCGACTTCAAGCGCAACAAGGACGGCGTGCCCGCCAAGGTTGCCACGATCGAGTACGATCCGAACCGTTCCGCTCGCATCGCTCTGCTGCACTACGCTGACGGTGAGAAGCGCTACATCCTGGCCCCCAAGGGCCTCGAGGTCGGTCAGACCATCATGTCCGGTTCTGACGCCGACATCAAGCCGGGCAACGCTCTGCCCCTCGCCGACATCCCCGTCGGTACGCTCATCCACGCCGTCGAGTTCCAGCCGGGCAAGGGCGCTGCTATCGCCCGTTCCGCCGGTAACTCCTGCCAGCTGATGGGTAAGGAGGGCAAGTACGCTATCGTCCGTATGCCTTCCTCCGAGATGCGCCGCATCCTCGTTACCTGCCGCGCCACCGTCGGTGAGGTCGGCAACGCCGATCACTCCAACATCGTCATCGGCAAGGCCGGCCGTAAGCGTCACATGAACGTGCGCCCGACCGTCCGCGGTACCGTCATGAACCCTGTCGACCACCCGCACGGCGGTGGCGAGGGCAAGAACCACACCTCTGGTCGTCCCTCTGTTACCCCCTGGGGTAAGCCGACGAAGGGCCTTCGTACGCGCAAGAAGAAGAAGGTCTCGAACCAGCACATCATTCGTCGCCGTAAGAAGTAATTTCGGATACCGAGTTTTAGGAGAAAGCACTTATGAGCAGAAGTCTCAAAAAGGGCCCGTTCGTGGAGACTCGCCTTCTCTCGCGTATCACCGCGATGAACGAGGCTGGCAAGAAGGACGTCGTGAAGACCTGGTCCCGCGCGTCCACCATCTTCCCCGAGATGGTTGGTCACACCATCGCCGTCCACGACGGCCGCAAGCATGTGCCCGTGTATGTTACCGAGTCCATGGTTGGTCACAAGCTCGGCGAGTTCGCGCCGACTCGTACGTTCCGTGGCCACAAGGCCAAATAGGGGGTTAACCGTAAATGGCAACTAAGTCTATTGAAACTGAGGCCACCGAGGTTCGCGCCGTCGCTAAGTACGTGCGTGTTTCCCCCAGCAAGGCCCGCCTGGTGGTCGATCTGATCCGCCGCAAGCCTGTCGCTCAGGCCTTCGACATCCTACACTTCTGCGACCGCGCCGTCGCCGTGGATGTCGAGAAGGTTCTCCGTTCCGCCGTTGCGAACGCCGAGAACAACAACGGTCTGCGTGCCGACAACCTGGTTGTCGCCGCTGCCTATGTTGACGAGGGTCCGACGCTTAAGCGCATCCGTCCCCGCGCCAAGGGTTCCGCTTCTCGCATTCTGAAGCGTACTTCCCACATCACCGTCGTCGTTGCTCCTCGAAAGGAGGCGTAAAGCTGTATGGGTCAGAAAGTCTACCCCACCGGCTTCCGTCTTGGCATCACCGAGAACTGGCGCTCCTGCTGGTTCGCAGAGAAGGATTACGCTAAGACCCTCGGTAACGATCTCGAGATCCGCAAGTACCTCGAGAAGCGTCTTTCCCGCGCAGCTGTCTCCCGCGTCGAGATCGAGCGCGCTGGCGACAAGGTGAAGGTCATCATCCTCACCGCTCGCCCCGGCGTTGTCATCGGCAAGAAGGGTGCCGAGATCGATACCCTCCGCACCGAGCTCGAGAAGGTCGCTGGCGTCTCCAAGGGCCAGCTCTCCGTCGACGTTGTCGAGATCAAGCGCCCCGAGCTCGACGCCAACCTCGTTGCTCAGTCTATCGCCGAGCAGCTCGAGGGCCGCGTTGCCTTCCGTCGCGCTATGCGCAAGGCTGTCCAGTCCGCCCGCAAGGCCGGCGCTAAGGGCATCCGTATCCAGTGCTCTGGTCGTCTCGGCGGTGCCGAGATGGGCCGTCGTGAGTGGTACCGCGAGGGTCGCGTGCCTCTGCACACCCTTCGTGCCAAGATCGACTACGGCACGGCTGTCGCCAGCACCACCATGGGCGCTTGCGGCGTGAAGGTCTGGATCTACCTGGGCGAAAAGCTCCCGGGCCAGCCTGTTCCCAACCCTGCACTCGAGGGCTCTTCCCGTCCTCGTCGTCGTAACTCCGAGAGGAGGGGTCAGTAGTGCTTGCCCCTAAGCGTATTCTTCACCGCAAGGTGCAGCGTGGCTCCATGAAGGGCCAGGCCAAGGGTAATACCGAGCTGCATTTCGGCGAGTTTGGTATCCAGGCTCTCGAGGCCCATTGGATCACCAACCGTCAGATCGAGGCCGCTCGTATTGCTATGACCCGCTACATGAAGCGTGGCGGTCGTGTGTACATCACGATCTTCCCCGATAAGCCCATCACCAAGAAGCCTGCCGAGACTCGCATGGGTTCTGGTAAGGGTAACCCCGAGGAGTGGGTGGCCGTCGTCAAGCCCGGCCGCATCATGTTCGAGGTCAAGGGCGTGCCCGAGGAGGTCGCTCGCGAGGCTCTGCGTCTTGCACAGCACAAGCTTCCCATCAAGACCAAGATTGTTGCTGCTAAGAACGCTGAGCAGCGCATCGAGAAGGAGATGGCTGAGGAGGCCGCTCTCGAGGCCAAGTGGGCTGCTGAGGACGCCGCCGCCGCCAAGGAGGAGAACTAATGAAGCCCGCAGAGATTCGTGAGCTCTCGGACGCTCAGCTCGTTGAGAAGCTGAAGGAAATGCGCGCCGAGCTCTTTAACCTTCGTTTCCAGATGGCCACCAGCCAGCTGGACAACACCGCTCGCGTCAACACCGTGAAGAAGGACATCGCTCGCGTCCTCACGGAGCAGCGCGCCCGCGAGATCGCAGCGGAGAAGTCCGCTGTCGCCGAGTAGGACCTAAGGAGAGAACATGACTGATTCGCGTAACTCGCGTAAGGTCCGTACGGGTGTCGTTACCTCCGTCTCCGGTGCCAAGACCATTGTTGTCACCATCACCGAGCGCAAGCGTCACCCCAAGTACGGCAAGATGATGACCAGCTCCAAGAAGCTGCACGCTCACGACGAGGAGTGCACGGCTGGCGTGGGCGACACCGTCCGCGTTATGGAGACCCGTCCTATGTCCAAGATGAAGCGTTGGCGCCTCATCGAGGTCGTCGAGCGCGCTAAATAAGCAGTCGCTCTTACGACTTGTACGTTTCCGAAGATGTGCGTATGCCTGGTTTGCATACCACAGGCCGTCTAAAGGCTGCGCACCTCTCTTCGGTTCTTAGTTCGGAGGAACATCTACCATGATTCAGATGCAAACCATGCTGAACGTCGCCGACAACTCCGGCGCTCGCAAGATTCGCTGCATCAAGGTGCTTGGCGGTTCCAAGCGTCGTTATGCAGGCATCGGCGATGTGTTCATCGGTGCTGTCCAGGAGGCTACCCCTGGCGCCAACGTCAAGAAGAAGGACGTTGTCCGTTGCGTCGTCGTTCGCACCGTTAAGGAGATCCGCCGCAAGGATGGCTCCTACATTCGCTTTGATGAGAACGCCTGCGTTGTCATCAACAACGATGGTTCGCCCGTCGGCACCCGTATCTTCGGGCCCGTCGCTCGCGAGCTTCGTGACAAGAAGTACATGAAGATCGTCTCGCTCGCTCCCGAGACCCTGTAGTTAGGGGAGATATATGTATATCAAGAAGGGCGATAAGGTCCAGGTTCTCTCTGGTAAGGATCGCGGCAAGCAGGGCGTTGTCCTGCGTGCTCTCCCCGCCGAGAACAAGGTCGTTGTCGAGGGCGTTTCGGTCGTTAAGAAGGCCGTCAAGCCCAACGCTGCCAACCAGCAGGGCGGCATCGTTTCGCAGGAGGCTCCCATCGACGCCTCCAACGTCAATCTCGTTTGCCCCGAGTGCGGTAAGGTTACCCGCGTCGGTCACGAGAAGGACGGCAAGAACAAGTTGCGCGTCTGCAAGAAGTGCGGCCACAAGTTCTAAGCTGCCCGCAACACCAAGTTGCTAGCAAAGGCCCGGATGCTCCACGGCATCCGGGCTTTTTTCTATCGCTACTCGATGGCTTCGGTTTTGCCGTCCCGTCATTCCGGTTGCATCCAGTTTTCGGTGCCGTCTCGAATCGAGTGCCGCCAGGTGACACCCTGTCGCGTTTCGTCGGCTTCGGTGACAAAAGCCGGGACAACTCCAAAAACTATTTTCGAACTCAGGGCTTTGAGTTTTTGTTTTAGTCCCAAAGGGCGCGGCGGGATGCCTTTGAAGGCTCGATAGCGCCGAAACGCCCGTTTTGAAACTCAAATGCCTTTTCGCGTGCAAGACGCCAGCTGCAATAGGAAGTGAATCAACGCAGGTGGCTTTCAAACAGTTTGCAAAACTGCAGGTCGCAGGTCTTCATTGCCAGTAGGAGAAATGAGTAGTCTCAGGTGGCTTGCTCATGAGTTGACTAACGGGATTTGAGATTACGCTGACGTCCGGAAACGCTTCGAGCACGGCGTTAAGTTTTTGGGGTTTGGGCGCAGCCCCTGCACCCGCGAGCGCGGGCCTTAAGCCCGCCGAGAGAGTGACGCGTCGAAAACGAAAGGGAAAGAGAGAAGGGGCCGTTCCTATCATTCAGGTTGCGACCGAAGAAGACAAGGAGACCCCCTGAGCCTGAATGATGCCCCACAGACCGCGTCCGACCGAGCTCAAGCCGAGCTTTTCCTGACGTCCGCCTTCGCGGAGATGATGGCTGGATTAGCTATGGATTGGCAACACCAATTTGGACGATTCCGGGAGGGACGGTCCCGCCTCCCTGAACTCGACCGGCGACATGTAGCCCAGTGTCGAGTGGATCCTGAAGTTGTTGTACCAGTGCACGTAATCCGAGAGCTTGGCTCGGAGCTCGCGCGCCCCTCCTCGGTCCTGCGGAGTGGCCGACGATCTCCCCGTTGCAGAGGTCGACGAGCAGGCAGACGTAGTTCCACGATGCCCCGACGCGCACGCAGGCCAGGTCGCTGCATATTTGTGTGCGCGGCGCCCTGCCGCCGAAGCCGCGCGCGACGACGTTCGGCACGTCGGCCTCGTTGACCGCCCCGGGGTGCACCTTGAACCTCTTCCTGCCGTATGTGCCGGCCAGGCCGTTCTCCCTCATGATGCGGCAGACGCGGCGTCGGCTGACGGTAACGCCCGACCTCCTGGGCGGCGCCTTGATCTTGCGCGATCCGTTCCGGCCCTTGCTGGCGGCATGCGCCGCCGCGGCCGCCGTCGCCCCCGACATTAAGGTCCTCGAGGGCCGCGTCGTCTCCGGCGACGGTCGCCTGTCTCTTATACACATCTGACGC
>CABSMX010000023.1 GCA_902478945.1 uncultured Collinsella sp. | reverse complement strand
GATGTGTATAAGAGACAGATCTTGCGTTCGTGGTCGAGGGCATCACCGGACGGGCCTTCGCGGTGCGCCTCACGATACGCCGCGGCGGCCGCTTCCTCTTCCGCAGTATGTCCACAGCCGCCGCAGCCGCAGGTACAGGGCTCGGAACCATCGCAAGTGCAAGGCTCTCCCGTGTCGGGGCAAATATCGTGAGACATGGCAACTCCAATCGTCTAGGCGAGTAACTCGGCCGCCGCAAACTCCTCGGGCGTATTGACGTTTTCGAAGCAGAGCGTCGAGCCTGCGACCTCGACAATCTGGGGCTCATCCAGATAGCCGGCATGGACCCGGTCAATCAAACAGCGGATGCGTTGGCGGTCCTGGTCGAGCAACTCACGGGCAACCGGCGCACACGCGTCACGGCGCCAGACAGCGCAAAGCGGCTCAATCCCCCGCTCCTCGCGCGGGACGCACACATCGAGCGGGCCTTCCTTGACCCGATCCGAAAGCGCGCCGATCAGTTCTGGTGAGACGAACGGCATATCGCAGGCGACGATCGCCGCGAGGGGCAACCGAGCGGCAGCCAGCGAGCTCGCGATGCCACGCATGGCACCCGCCGACCCTTCAAGGTCCGCCACCACACGCGGCACCAGGCCGCCAAACGCGCGCTCCTCAAGATAGGTAAGCTCGCTGGGGCGCGAAGTCGTCACGACCAACTCGCCGGCAACTGGCGCCAGCCGGCCCAGCACGCGTTCGATGAGCGGCTCGCCGCAAAACAACATCCGTGCCTTGTCGCAACCCATGCGCGATGACAAACCGCCCGCCTGGACGACACAAGAAAGATCGGCTCGTCTTACGGTAGTCATACGGCAAACCACCCCCATCGGCATGCTCGAAACCCGGTGCACGAAGCTAAACACAGCCGCCGAAATATCGGCGCTACGAAAAGCTCGTGCAAAAACAAAACAGCGCCTTTGCGGCACGCAGCAAGACCGCGAGCACAAAAGCGCTGGTAGCGTATGGCGGGAACGTATGTGAATCGAACACATCCAAGACGTTTTGCACGCCTCGCAACGGTTTTGAGGACCGCGGAGCCCACCGGAGCCCATCCGTTCCCAAGTGCGGCGGTATTTTACCAAACCGAGCAGCCAATCTAGCGCAGGGAGCGCAGGCCGCCGGCCTCCTTGTCGAGCACCGTGAAGCGCACGGCATCCAGGTGCTCCAAGATGCTGATGGCACGCTTGCGCGACACACCCAGGGCCTCGCGCAACACACTCGTGGTGGCAGCGCCACCGGCTGCCTCAATGGCAACGGCAACAAGCTCGCGCGCATGGACTTCCGAGATAGCAGACAGGGCAACGTCGCGCTCGACCTTCACGATGGAACGGTTGAGCGAAAGCTCGCGCAGGGCACGCGTCATGGTGTCGCGATCGAGCTTCAACTGCTCGCCAACCTCGGGCAGCGTCGGCGCATCGAGGCCGGCTTCGTCCAGCAAGGCAACGATACGTTCGCAGGCCTCATGCACTACACGTGCGGCAGCGGCGGCCGAATGCGGGTCGAACACCTCAGCGCCCTCGGCGGCGCACACGCCACGCGAGCAGCCCTCGGAAATCAGGGCTGCGGCAACTGTATCGTCAGCGGTAGGCCACGCAGCATGGGCAACGGCGCCGGGCGTAAAGCCCGTCTCCTTGGGAGCCGCCGCGTGCATGGCTGACAGAGTCGCCGCCAGTGCATCCATCGCGGCGTCGAGCACCACGGCGTCCGCCAAGAGGTCCACATCACCCACGGCAAGCTTGCGAACGGAGACCTGCGACACCAAACCGCGCAGTGCGGCATCGACCTTGCCGACACCAAGATCCAAAGCCTCGGCAACATCAACCGCCGTAACCGGCAGCGTCTGCAGCGCCAGCCAAGCGCCCACACCGCCCGCGATATCGCCGGACTCGAGCGCCGCATACAGCGCACGCTCCCCTTCAGCAAGCTCGCGCGAGCGACGGCAGCGCGAAAGCAGCACGCGCCCGCCGCCAATAAGCATCACGGGCGAAAATGACAGCACCACGGCATGGTCCCCGGCACGTAGCGGCAACGAGTTTTCCAAGCGCACCTGAACGATACGGGTCTCGCCCACCGCCATGGGGGCTTCGCCCTCCATGAACATGATGCGACCGACAACCTCGGCCGTACCCGCCATCACGTGCACACGCGCACCCGACTCGAGCACACGCGGCTTGGCTCCCTCGCGACCCAAATACGTAAACGTCATCATAAAGCGCATCGTCTGGCCAAAGCGGCCCGCCACGCCCAGCATTTCACCGCGATCGAGCGCGGCGACGGCATCGCCCACCAAGTTGAGCGCCACACGCTGACCGGGCAACGCCCGCGGCGTATCGCCATGTACCTGAATCCCGCGCACGCGACAGACCGTACGCGACGGTAACGCCATCAGCTCGTCACCCACCGCAACCGGCGCATCGTGCAGCGTTCCCGTCACCACGGTACCGGCGCCCTTGATCGTAAAGCAGCGGTCGATGGGCAGGCGCGGTGCGGCATCGGTGAGCTCGGCACGAGCGCGGCGGGCATCCCAACAAGTGGCAACCTGCTCGTCGAGCTTAGCCAGCAGGCCATCGATCCCCTCGCCGGTCTTGGACGACACAGGCACGATCGGCGCGCCCGCAAACACGGTACCTGACAAAAAGTCATCGACATCGAGCTCGGCAAGCTCGGTCATCTCGGCGTCGGCCAGGTCGCACATCGTCAGCGCAACCACCATGTGTGTGACGCCCAGCAGCTCCAGCACATGCACGTGCTCGCGGGTCTGCGGCATCACGCCCTCGACGGCCGAAACCACCAGCACGGCCACGTCGATACCCGTGGCACCCTGCACCATGGCGCGCAGGTAGTGCGCATGGCCTGGCACGTCGACCAGGCCAACAATTTTGCCACTCGGCAGCGCCAGCTCGCCAAAGCCAAGCTCAACCGTCATGCCGCGACGACGCTCAACTTCCAGGCGGTCGGGGTTTTTGCCCGTCAGTGCCTCGATGAGCGCCGACTTACCGTGGTCAACATGTCCTGCCGTGCCAACGATAACGGGGCATTCCACCAACGCTTCGGCCTCACTCATTGGCGCACCGCCTTCTCAACGCACGCGACGAGCGTCGACGCCGCCGTCTCGATATCGCGGTCGCCCACAAGCGTACGGACGTCAAACAAAATGCGATCGTGCGAGGTTCGCGTGACGACCGGCGTATCGAAGTCCTGGACAAGCGAGCGCTTGAGCGCGTCGACGGACAGGTGCTCGTCAACAAGACGCACGGCAACGCACATCGTGGGCAGCTCAACGGTAGGCAGAGAGCCACCACCGGGGGTCGACGATTCCTCGACGATCTCCACCTGAACGGCGCACGGGCAACCGGCCTTATCGAGCCCGTCAACCATACGATCGCGCAGCTTGCGGGCACGACGCTCCAGATGAGCCTGCGGCAGCGTAAGCATGCAGAGCACCGGAATATCGCGATGGGCCACGTCGGCGCCGTCCATGTAGATGCGCAGCGTAGCCTCGAGCGCCGTGAGCGCCAACTTGCCCGGGCGCAGGGCGCGCATAAGCGGATGCGACCCACAGGCCTGGACCAGATCGCGACGACCCATGATAATGCCCGCCTGTGCGGCACCGAGCAATTTATCGCCCGAGCACGATACCAGATCGAGCCCCGACGCCACCGAAGTGGGCGTAGTCTCCTCACCGCCGCGAACTAGGATGTCGTCAGGCAACAGCGCCCCCGAGCCCTGGTCTTCATAGAACAGCAGACCATGCTTGTGAGCTAGGGCGGCGAGCTCCCTTGAGCTCACTTCCTCGTGAAAACCCTCGATGCGATAGTTAGAAGGATGAACCTTAAGGATCATCGCCGTATCGGGCGTGATGGCACGCTCGTAGTCGACCAGATGCGTGCGGTTGGTGGCCCCGACCTCGACGAGCTTGGCACCCGAGGCCTCCATGACGTCGGGGATACGGAAGCTGCCGCCGATCTCGACAAGCTCGCCACGGCTGACTATGACCTCTTTGCCCGCGGCATGGGTTGCCAGCACCAGCAGCACCGCAGCGGCGTTGTTGTTGACCACGAGCGCATCCTCGGCACCGGTGAGCGAGCGGATCAGCTGCGCGGCATGCTCCTTGCGCGACCCGCGCGAACAGGTGTCGACGCTGTACTCGAGCGTGCTATACCCGCGCGCGACCTCGGCTACGGCCTTGGCGGCCGACTCCGCTAGCGGGGCGCGGCCCAGGTTGGTATGGATAACCACACCAGTGGCGTTGACGGCGGGACGCAGGCTCGGCAGCGCGGAGCGATGCGCACGCCACTCGATGGCCGAGGCCAGCTCGCGCTTGGAACGCGGGGCGGCACCGGCGCGAATCGCGGCGCGCTCCTCGTCGAGCTCGGCCGTCACGGCAGCATGGACCACCGCGTCGCAGGTCTCCCCCGCCGCCTTCACCACCGGCCACTCGGCAAGCAGCTCGTTGACGGAAGGAATGGCGCGCAGGCGGACGCGCACCTCATCGGACATGTTCTGGCTATCGCTCATGTGCGGCCTTTCAAAAGAAACGTGGATCAGTCGAATACATCAGCTGAGTCAATTACTCGTCATTATCCCCGCGCGCCGCGATCTTTTCCACGCGAACGGCGTTTTCCTGGGTGAGCGCGGCGCCCGTCAACGGGTCCCAACGTAACGGCGTATGGTCGAGCGGGCCCACGCCCAAGGCTTGAGCGCCACCGGCATCGGCGCCAAACGAACGCCCACCGGGGGCGGCCGAGGTGAAGATGCACGCCGGATGCAGATACGGCGTCGTCTCCACGCGCACGCGGTCGCGGCCCATATCGCTCACAAGCTCGACGACCTCGCCGTCGGCGATGCCCATGTGCGCAGCAGCATCGGCATTCATCTGCACGGCATCCAGGTCCGACCCAGCCTCGGCGGCACCTTGGGCCGCGAGCCTGCGCGAGGTATGCGACTCAAAGGGTCGATTGCCGCTAATGAGGCGAAACATCCCCGGGCCAGGCTCCACCATGGGCGCGATCCAGTCGGGCACACGACCCAAACCGGCACGCTCCCACACGCTGCTTGCCAGCGCTATCTTGCCGCCGGCAAGCGGAATCACGGGCTCACCTGTGCGCGACGGCAACGCTACACCCGTATCGGCCCAACCGCGCTCCTTGAGTGCGGCAAGATCAATCTCAAAAGGCGCCACCTGGGCAGCCGCCAGATCATCGGACGTAAACCGAAAGTACTCGCCCACGCCACACGCCTGCGCCAGACCGACAAAAATCTCCCGACCGGGACGTGTGTCGTCATGCTGCACAGGCAGCACGGCGTTGCGGTAGAACACCCGCGCATCGTTGGCGCCCACGACTGTGCCCACACCGCGGTCGGCCTCCAGATACGTCACGTCGGGCAGCACGAAGTCAGAAGCACGCGCCGTCTCGGACCAGCGGATATCAATCGTCACGAGCAAGTCGAGCTGCTGCAAAATACCCAACCAAGCCTGTGCATTGCCATAGCCCGCACCGGGGTTACTGGCATAGACGATGAGCCCACGCAAATCGCCGGCCAGAATCGACTGACCGATGGTCGTGCACAGGCCGCGCACCGGATCGACCAGCGGATAGCGCTCGGACCCCAGCTTGGGCCCGCGCGGTACCGGCGGCGTCGCAAAGCGCGCGGGATCGAGGTCGCCCAACACAAGCGGCGTGGGCGGATTGAGCGCGCCGCCCGCATGCCCGATGCAGCCCAGCAGCACATCGACCAAGCAGATAGCGCGCGCGGTCTGGGTGCTATTGGCATACGCGATACCGATGCCGCCATGAAAGCCCGCATCCACCACAGCGGCAGGCGCGGCGGCAGCGAGATCGTGCGCCGTGGCAACAATCTCTGCGGCCGGCACGTCGCACATCGACTCGGCCCACTCGGGCGTCCAAGCACGGGCTGCCTGCGCCAGCTCGTCAAAACCCGTGGTATAGCGGGCAACAAACTCGTGATCGTACAGGTCCTCGGCAATCAAGACATGGGCAATGCCCAACAGCAAGGCCAGGTCGCAGCCCGGACGCACGCGCAGCCAGCGGTCGGCAAGCGCAGCCGAGCCACTGCGCCGGGGGTCGACCACGATGATCTTCGCCCCACGGCGACGGGCATCGTTGAGCGCATCAACAGCCCCCATCGTCGACGAATCGACAATGGAACGCCCCAGATACATAATGCAATCGGTGTGCGCTAGGTCGGAGGCGGGGCTGTAGCCCAGGCTGTGCTCCCAGCCGGTAAGTCGGCTTACCTCGCAGGCACCGTCGGCACCGTATACGTTGGGCGAGCCCAGCGCACGCATAAAACGATACGCCCAGTAGCGGTCGAACGAGGGCACGCCGAGCGTCATGCCCAGCGCACGGGGGCCACGTTCGTCAACAATCCCCCCAAGGCGCGCTGCAATCTGCGCGAACGCCTCGTCCCACGAAATCGCATCGAACCCCGAGCCATCAGCTCGTCGGCGCATGGGGTGCACAATGCGATCGCGCTCGTCAAACGGCATAGACAGGCGATGCCGACCGCGGGCGCACAGGGCACGCGCCGCGCACGGATGCCCCACAACCGGCAGCTCGGCCACCACGCGACCGTCCTCAACGCGTGCCGCAAAGGCGCAATCGGCATAGCATCCCCCGCATGTCGTCACCACGGCGCGACCGTCACGCTTCACAGCAGATGCCATCTCGATTACCCCTTTCATCAGCCAAACACAACAGGCCAAAAGCCCGGCAACGAGCCCCAGACCCAAAAAGCCTCCCGCACGGCAACGCCCCGCGGGAGGCCCAACGTCAAACAGACGGTACCTTACGCCTCGGACTTCTTGGCATAGATAAACCAGTAGCCGAGCGCGACCAGAACCGCACCGCCCACGATGTTGCCCAGCGTGGCAGCGGACAGGTTAAACGCAATGCCCGCAGCGTTGAGCGCATCGGCGCCGGCGACGTCGGCACCATAGCCGCACGCGTGCATCACGGCACCCATGGGCAAAAAGTACATGTTGGCGACGCAGTGTTCAAAACCGCAGGCCACAAAGGCGGCGATGGGCAGCAGAATGCCCACAACCTTATCGACCACGGTCTTGCCGGCGGTACCGATCCACACGGCCAGGCACACAAAGATGTTGCACAGGATACCGCGGAAGAAGATCGTCACCCAGTCGATCGTCACCTTGCCGGCGGCGACGCTCACCATGGAGTTGGCGACCGCCTCGCCGTTGAGCTTGTAAATGCCGGCCATGTACACCAAAAAGACGATGAACAGGGCACCGACAAAGTTACCGACCCATACGACGACCCATGCCTTGAGCATCTGGACCAGGGTGATCTTTTTGCTCTTGAGCGCGCAGACCATAAGCGAATTACCGGTGAACAACTCGGCACCGCACACCAGCACGAGCACCAGACCCAGGCAAAAGCACAGGCTGCCCACGACGCGCTGGGCGCCCCAGCCCAGCGTGCTATCGCTCAAGAACACGGTAAAGAACAGGCCGCCGAAGGCAATAAACGCACCGGCGAACATTGCCAACAGAAAGGCCTTTGCGACCGGCAGGTTGGCCTTGGTCACGCCGGCGACCTCGGTCTTGGCCTCGATCGCGGCGGGCGCCAGGCAATCGGGAGCGGGGTACTCCACCTTGGAATCTGCCATGTCAATCACTTCTTTCCTAACAAAATGGAACAAGTGCTCCTACTGCTCTTGCCCCAAGCGGACAAAGTGGGAAAAGTCGTTGGCGGCCACGGCGTCGTACACGGCGTCGACGGCGTCAAAGACTTCCGGGGACATGGGGTTGTAGAACTCCGTGTCGCCCGGCTGAATCCCGACGAAGACGATATCATCGCACGATTGCTCAATCTCTTCGATCAGAATCGACAAGGGAAGCGAATGCGTGGTGAACATCGACTTGCGGGCCACATCGCGCTTGTCGAGCAAGCGGATGGACCCGACGGGCAGCGCCATGTCGGCGGCATCGACCAAGACCAGGCGCGGCGGACGCTCACGCTTGACCTCGATGATGTCATCCTCGGGCGTCTGACCGCCGTCGATGGTGTACCAGCCGGCGATGGGTGCGTCCTCCATCTTTTTGGAGAGCACGGGGCCGGCGGCATCGTCGGCACGCAGCACGCTTCCCGCCGTGAGCACAATACCCGCAAAGGGCGCACCGTTCACGCAGCCATCCACAACGCGACCCATTACTGCAGCCTCCCCGTCAGATACACACCCGACACATCGCGCACGCGCTCCACCAGATCGCGAAACTTCATTAAGAACGCGACCTGCTGGGCATGCAGGCCAAAGTCGTCGTCGAACACCGAGATGCCGGCCTTGGCAGACCCGCGAAAACCGCGCTCGTCGAGCAGCTCATCGCAGGCCTCGAGCAGCGACGGCACGGCCGCCTTGTCGAGCTGGCACTCACCAAAGGAGCGGATGGCCTCGAACTTGGTTTTGGCCTCCCCCTCCGGCAGCGCGTCGATAAGCGTATAGAACACATCCACCGGCACCGACAGGCGCGGCTCAAAGCAGTCGAGCACGCCGGTGTGGTGGCCCACGGCGAGCGTGTAGTACAGCACGTCGCAGGCCTCCTGGGGAACGTCTTCCTCGGTCTCCACAAACTTACGCGTGAGCTCGTAAAAGACCACCTGGTCGGGCGCATGGCCCAGGGAGGGGTCGACGACGCCCTCGGCGGCCTCGTCGCTTGCGCGCGAGGCATCGCCAAAGGAGCCGCCGAGCATACCGGGGCCCGCAAAGTAACCAGAGCGGTCCGTGAGCTCCATCTAGCGACCTCCGGCCAGCACCAGATCCTGCAGCGCCGAGTACACCTCGACGCGGCGCGGATCGTCCTGCTTGTCGATGAGCAGCGCCATGGCACCGCGGATATCACCCTTGGGAGCGCCCTCGAGCGTATCCATAAACTCGTTGGCCAAATCGCGGCCGTAACGGTAGCCGCTCATGGCGCGAGCCTCGCGCTCAATGGCAACACGCAGCTTGTACGGCACGCCGGGATGCAGGATATCGGCCTGCTCGCCGGCGGCCTCCACCGTGGTCTCGGCATGGAGCTTTTGGTCCAGCAGACCAAGCGCCATGGCAAAGCCGTAGATGGTCTGCGCGGGGCTGGGCGGGCAGCCGGGGATGTAGACATCGACCGGCAGAATCTTGTCCGTGCCGCCCCAGACGCAGTAGTTGTCGTAGAAGATGCCGCCGGTACAGCCGCACGCGCCATAGGACACCACGATCTTGGGATCGGGTGCGGCCTCAAAGGCGCGCAGGGCCGGCATGCGCATGGCGCGCGTCACGGCGCCGGTGTACAGCAGCACATCGGCGTGACGGGGCGAGGGCACGACCTTGATGCCAAAACGCTCGACGTCGAAGACGGGCGTGATGGAACCGAAGATCTCGATCTCGCAGCCGTTGCAGCCGCCGCAGTCAACACGGTAGACGTACACCGAGCGCTTGATCTTCTTAAGAAGGGTCGCCTTGGCCTTCTCGATGCTCTCGTCGAGCTCGATCTTGGTCGGGCGGTACTGAAGCCGCTCGGGCAAAAGCGTGGGTTCGGCCATGGTTACTCCTCCTTCGTATCAAAATCCATGATGATGCCCTCGACCGGCGCAGGTCCAGCGGGGATCTCGGGCGCATCGGGGTTGAGCTCGCGGTCGACATACTCCGGGTTCACGCCGTGGCCGCCCAGATACTCCATGCCGGGGCCCTGGGGCTCACCGGACGCAAGCGTCTCGTTGGCAGCCATGCCGCGCGCGTTGCCGGTCTTGACGGCCGAAGCGGCGCGCAGGGCGTCGAGCTCGCGCTTGCACTCCTGGCACATACCGACAGTACGGGCAGCCTGCTCGGCCTCCATGCCGCCGGCCTTTTGCAGCAGGCGCTTGGCGTAGTCGATCTCCTTGTGCGGAGCAAACGGCTTGCCGCAACGCGAGCAGTGTTCAAGCGTATAGACGCTCTTGCTGGTGAGGTCGTCCTTGCTCATGACGGCCAGCTCAAACTCCTCGGTGAGCTTGATGGCCTCCATGGGGCAGGCTTCCTCGCAGCGGCCGCAGAAGATGCAGCGACCGTAGTCAATCGACCAGGTGATGGTATCGGCCGCAAGGTCGGTGTCCATGCGAATGGCATCGGCCGGGCACGCCACGCCGCAGGCGCCGCAGGCGATGCAGAGCTCGGCATTATGCTCGGGCTTGCCGCGCATGTCCTTGTTGGTGGGAAACGGCGCAAACGGGTACTTGACCGTCGCGTCGCCGGCCTTGGCGTTGACCTTCCAAAGCTTCAGCATATTAGAGCGCCTCCTCATCGAGCGGAGCGGCCATGGTGCCCTCGCCCGCAAGCGGCGACTTGTCGCGCCAGACGTTCTCGAACTGCTCCTTGTCGAGCACGTGGTCGCGCTTGGCGGCGACATCGGTCACCGTCACGCGGTCGGTGCAGGAGTAGCACGGGTCGAGCGAACCGACGATCAGCGCCGCGTCGCCCACGGTGTTGCCGCGGAACATGTAGCGCAGGACCGGCCAGTTGCTGTACGTGGCGGCCTTGGCGCGCCAGCGGTAACACTTCTGGTTGTTGCCGAGCATCGCCCAGTGCACGTCCTCGCCGCGCGGTGCCTCGGTGGCGCCGATGGCGTATTTGTGCGGGGTGTACTCCCAATCCGTGGTGAGGATGGGGCCCGACGGGCAGTTCTCGAGCATGGTCTCGATCATGTCGATCGAATCGTAGACCTCCTGGATGCGAACGGCGGTACGGCCGAAGGCATCGCAGGTGTCGGCCGTGGCGGCGTGCATCTTTTGGACGTCCGGATCGGCGTAGCCGTCGAAGGGATGGTCAAAGCGCACGTCGCGGGCATAGCCCGAGCCACGCATGAGCGGGCCGACCGGCGAGAAGTCGCGGGCAATCTTGCGGTCCAAGATGCCGATACCGCTCGTACGCTCAATAAAGTTGGGCGTGGAGAGCAGCACGTCGACGAGCTCCTGAACCTCGGAGCGCAGCTGGTGGATGGTCGTGAGCGTGGAGAGCTTCTGCTCGGCCAAAATGTCGCGACGCACGCCGCCAATCACATTGAGGCCGTAGGTCTTGCGGTGACCGGAGAGCTTCTCGGCCAGGTCCATGGACTTCTCGCGGACGCGGAAGAACTGCTGGAAGCCGGAGTCGAAGCCCGTGTAGTGCGACGCCAGGCCAATGTTGAGCAGATGCGAGTGCAGGCGCTCGACCTCGAGCATGATAGCGCGGATGTACTGGGCGCGCGGCGGGACATGAATGCCCTGGGCGCGCTCGACGGCCTCGGCGTAGGCCACCGAGTGGGCGCAGCCGCAGATGCCGCAGATGCGGTCGGCGAGGAACGTCACGGCGTCATAGTTCAGGCGCGTCTCGGCGACCTTCTCCATGCCGCGGTGCACGTAGAACAGACGGTAGTCGGCATCGACGATCGTCTCGCCCTCAACGAACAGGCGGAAGTGGCCGGGCTCGTCGGAGGTGATGTGCAACGGTCCCATGGGGACGAGCGTGGTCTCCTTGCCCTTGGTGTCGGCCAAGAATTCGTAGTTTTCCATGTCGCTCGCGGGGGCGGGGCGGAAACGGTAATCCATCGAATCCTTGCGCAACGGGTACAGCCCGCTGGGCCAATCGTCGGGAAGCACCAGGCGACGGCGGTCGGGCAGACCCTCGGGAATCAGGCCGAACATATCGCGCAGCTCGCGCTCGCCCCACACGCAGGCGGGGACGAACGGCGTCACGGACGGGAACGTCATCTTGGCGGGATCGACCTCGGTGCGCACGGTCACCCAGCCGGGGTCCTCCCCCTCCATGGAGATGACGTAGTACACGGCGTAGCGACCGCACAGGCTGCGCTCATCGTTGCCGATGATCACGGGAATCCAGCCGTAGCGCTCGTAGTACAGGTAGTGGACGGCCTCGGGCAGCTTGTCCTGCTTGACGGTGATCGTCAGCTGGTCCTCGCACTGCCACTCAACCTTCTCGATAGCGCCCGGCACTGCGGCGCGCAGGGCCTCGACGTGGCTTTCGCAACGACGAGCGTAGTCCTTCTTTTCAGGTTCTGCCATGGTGCTAATTCACCTCGCTTGTCTTGGTCTGGGAACTGAACACCATGCGGTAGAGAGGAGCCTCGTGGAGCTCTTCGACGCTCTGGTTCAAAACGACGGACGTTGCATCCTCGACGCCGCTCGTGATGGCGACCGGGGTGGCGATACCGAACCACATGACCACGATCGCGAGGGCGATCTCGGGGATGATCATGAGGGCGGGCACCTCGTGGCGCTTCATGCCCTCGGGCGCCTTGCCGAAGATGGACTTGAGCGCGATGCCGGTAAGGGCAAAGTACACGCCGGTGAGGCCAATGGCCACGAGCACGACCACCCAGATGGGACCGGACTGGACGCCGGCCACGAAGGTGAGGAACTCGGAGATGAACAGGGCGAACGGCGGGAAGGCGGCGAGCGCGAGCAGGGCGATGATGGTGAGCGCTGCCGTGACGGGAGCGATCTCGACGACGCCCTTGATCTTGTTCAGGTCGCGGGTGTGGTAGATGTGCTGGATGTTACCGGCCATGCAGAAGGCGAGCGCCTTCGTGAAACCGTGGAAGATGCAGTGCAGCAGGCAGGCGGCGATACCGAGCGGACCACCGATACCCAGGCACAGCGCGACCACGCCGACGTTGTCGACGGAGGAGTACGCGAAGCGGCGCTTGATATCGTCCTGCTTAAAGATGCACAGGGCGGCCACCAGGATGGACAGCGTGCCCAGGATGAGCAGGAGCGTACGCGGATAGGTGTCGCCCACCGTGATGATGGACAGGGAGTAGAAGCGGATGATCACCAGCATGGCGCACTTGAGCAGCACGCCCGAGAGCAGCGCGGAGACCGGGCTCGGAGCCTGGGAGTGCGCGTCGGGCAGCCAAGTGTGCATGGGGAACAGGCCCGCCTTGGTGCCGAAGCCGATGACGATGAACGCGAACGCGAGGCGCACGAGCATCGGGTCGAACTGGTCGGCGTAGGGCATGATGGAGGTGAGGAAGGCTGCCTCATGCGCGTTGGGCATGATATCGGCGGCGTTCGCGTAGATGAGCAGCGTGCCAAACAGGCCGAAGGCCACGCCGGCGGTGCAGACCATCGCGTACTTCCAAGACGCCTCGAGCGCCTGCTTGTTCTTGTAGATGCCCACGAGGAACACGGTCGACAACGTGGTGGCCTCGACCGCCGCCCAGGTGAGGATGATGTTGTTGGACAGGCAGGCGAGCAGCATCGTGAAAACGAACAGGCTAAACAGCGCGTAGTACTGCTTGGTGCGCTCGGCCGGCATGGTCTTCTCCTCGATATCGATCTTGATATAGGAGATGGAGTACACGCCGGTGATGAACCCGATGATGCCTACCAGAAGGACGAAGATCGACGAGAGCGAATCGAGATGGAGCCACAGGCCCAAAGCGTCGATATTCTGCCCGCTCGAGAGCATGGTTCCCGCGGTGACGACCGAAAGGACGAGGGTCGCCGCGACGGAGATGGTGTTGAGCCCCGCAAAGACGCTGTAGGACGTCGTCTTGGGGAGCGCAGCCATAATCAGGGAGAACACGAGGGGACAAGCGAGCAGGGCGACCGTCAGCATTGAAACATCCATGGCCTACCCCTTCAATTCGGTCAGGTCGTGGGAGTCGAGCGACTTGGTGTCGTTCCAGATCCTCACGACGACGGCGGACATGATGATGACGGCGAAAATGGCGTCGGTGGCGATGCCGATCTCGATGATCTCGGGGGCCGTGGGCGCGAGCAGGGCGAGCGTCACGTGGCTACCGTTCTCCATAAGGCAGTACCCGAAGATCTGCTTGAGGATGTTGCGCTGGGAGATGATGCACGTGAGGCCGACGAAGAAGTGCGCGAAGCTGATGGCGAGGGCCGGAGTAGCCACCTCAGCGGTGGGCAGGCTCAGGCGCGTGACCACCGCGAAGCAGATGGCCACCTCCAGACCGGTGAGGATGATGGTCCAGGCCGGCTTGATGGAGGAGGTCAGCGTGCTATCGGCAGGCGAACCCATCTTTTTGTAGGCACGGTTGAGAATGAACGGAACGAGGATCACCTTGGTGACGAAGGCCGACGCGGCCCACATGAGAAGCTCGGTGGCACCGGTGGTGAGGCCCAGGGTGAGCAGCACGCCCACCAGGACAACCGACTGGATCGCGTACCACTTAATGGCGGACGGGATGGTCTTCGAGACGACCACCATGGTGGAGGTCACGATCAGAAGACCGCCCAGGATATTGACTAACGAATAACCCATGTCCTACCTCCTAACCCATCCAACTAGAGGACAGAGGACCGGCGACGACGACCATGATCATGAGGACGACGAACACGAACGCCATGGCGCGCGGAAGGGGCTGGCCGGCGGCCACGGTCTCGCTCGGCTCACCGGGCAGGACCTTACCCATCCAACGCAGGAACCATGCGAAGGTGGCGACGGTCTCGACGACCATGACGCACACGAGGACGAAGATGACCGTGTTGGAAGCACCAACCGCGAAGCCACCGGAAATAATCTGGAACTTGGAGAAGAACGTGCTCATGGGGGGCACGCCGGCGATAGCGGTCGCGGCGACCGCGAAGCCCACGCCCGTGACCGGGTACTTCTTCATGAGGCCCTGGATCTTGGGCAACATACGGGTTCCCAGCGTGAAGCTGAGGGAGCCGGCGATGAGGAAGAACAGGGTCTTGGTGAACGCGTGGTTGAAGATGTGCTCGACGGCGCCGTTGAACGCCATCTGGCTTCCGAACACGGAGAGGCCCAGGCCGAAGAACACGTAGGCGAGCTGCGCGATCGTCGAGAAGGCGAGCAGGCGCTTCATATCCTTCTGGGGCAGGTACATGAGGAAGCCGAAGAGCATGGTCACGACGGCGTCGATGATGGCGACCCAACCGACGATCTCGGGGATATCGCCGGCACTCGCAAGAGCGCGGGCGAACACGCACACGCCGACCTTCACCATGGACGCGCCATGGAGGTAGGCGGAAACGGGCGTGGGGGCCTCCATTGCGGAGGGCAGCCACATGTAGAGCGGGAACTGGGCGGACTTGGCCCAAGCGGCGAACAGGATGAGCAGCAGCACGACGGTCTTCATACCGGAATCGAGCTGGGAGATCGCGCTCAGCGCGAACGTGCCGGTTCCGGCGAACAGGAAGGCCGCGCCGATGTAGAGTCCCAGAGCGCCGATATGGGTGATGATGAGCGCCTTCATACCGGCCTTCTTGGCCGTGGGCGTCATGTAGTAGCTGATGAGGCCCCAGGAGCACACGCCGGTGATCTCGAAGAAAACGAGCTGGCCGACGATGGTGGAGCTGTAGGCGAGACCGGCCATGGCGCCGATGAACGTGGAGAAGTACACGTAGAAGCGGCGACGGGGCGCGTCGGGATGCTCCTTGTTCTTATCGCTCATGTACGGGAACGAATAGATGACGACGAGCAGGCCGATAGCGACGAACGCGGGTGCGAGCAGCGTGCTCATCCGGTCGAATATGAAGCCCATGACCAAGGTCTGGCCCATACTCGCCCAGGTTACATCGACCGCGTTCATGCCGTTTCCGGCAAACGTCGCGGCCAAGCCAACGGAAGCGACCGTGGCGATGCCGCCGGCAAAGGCGCAGATCCATTTAGCGTAGGGACGCGGCAGCATGACGATGAGCAGGGAGCCCAGCATGGGGATGGCGATCGCCACCATGGCAAAGAGGGACAAGCTCGATTCGATTGACATAGTTTCTCCCTTCTCCCTACACGCCTACGACGACGAAGACGAACGCGAGGACCGCGATGCCGACGACGGCCCAGGTCTGGTTACCGAGCACCTTGAAGCGCGAACGGGAAACGGAGTTCTCGAGCACGCCGCAGACAACGAAATCGACCAGGCACTTGACAAGGAAGACGACGGCGCCCACGAGAGCGGTGACGCCGATGGTCGCGGGCTCTCCCCAGGGGATGAAGATGGAGGTGAACCAAGCGACGACCACGACCTGCTTCATGCCCATGGCGAGCTTCATCATGGCCAGGGACGGGCCGGAGAGCTCGGCGAGCGGGCCCTCCTGGAGCTCCTGCTCGGCTTCGGCCTGATCGAACGGAAGCTTGCCGAGCTCCATATAGCAGGCGGCCGCGAAGGCGACGCCGGCGAGGATGACGGCGACGACGCTCGAGACGTTGCCCGTAACGATGTGCTGACCCATGGTCGCAATGTCCGTGGAGCCGCACACGATGGCGACGGTAAACAGCGCGATGAGCATGGACGGCTCGATGAGCACGCTCATGAGGAGCTCGCGGATACCGCCGAAGCCCGCGTAGGCGTTGGAGGAATCCACGCCGGACAGCGCGAAGAAGAAGCGGGACAGCGCGAGCGCGTACATGATGGTGATGGCGTCACCAAAGACGGGCATGGGGCTCTCGAGCGTGAACATGGGCAGGCCCATGGCGAGCATGAACGACACCGCGAGGAACAGCGGCGGCATGATGCGCAGCACGAAGCTCGAGTCGGAACTCACGGACTCGGGACGCGCCATGAGCTTCGCGAGGTCCCGGTAATCCTGAAGGATGGACGGACCGCGGCGATTGTGCATCTTCGCGCGAATCACACGGGCGAGGCCGGAGAAGAAGGGCGCGACCAGCATGACCACGAGGCCCTGCGCTATCGCAAGAACGATGTTCATAATATCCTCTCCCCTCTCTAGACCATGACCACGGCGAGCACGAGGAAGACCACGAGCGCCGCGACGATGTAGCAGATGTATACGGAGTAGTTGCCGCCCTCGATCTTGGAGGCGAGGCCGGCCAGCTTATCGGCACCCTCGCTCGGTGCATCGACCAGGAAGCGGTCGGGCAGGGGCTCAACGCCCTGGGCGACACCGGTGAGCTTCTGGAACACGTGCGCGATGGACCAGCAGATCTTGGTGCATACCTCGCGCAGGGTGTAGAGCGGGCCCATGAAGAGCTCTACGTCTGACGCGAAGCTCGTGGCGACGACGGGCATGTGCTCGTTGGGCTCGTAGCCGCACGCCCAAGGGTCGGTCTTCTTAGCGGGGGCCTTGGTGCCGAGGCAGGACCTCAACACGAACGCGAGGCCGGTGAGGACCACGAGCGCGATGGCGATCGCGGGGGTGGAGGTGGCGGCACCGGAAATCTCGTTCACCAGAGACACGCCCGAGGTGGCTGTGATGGCAGAGCCGGCAAGCACGCTCTGGGCGACGTCGCCCAGAACCGGGGCGATGACGGGAGAGCCGATTCCCAGCACCACGCAGATGGCCGCGAGGAGCATCTGCGAGAACAACATCGGAGCCGGGGACTCCTTGGCGTTCGCGGCCTCCTGGGAACGAGGGCTGCTCGCGAACGAGACGCCGTAGGCCTTCACGAAGCACGTGACGGCCAGGGCACCGGTGATGGCGAGGGCGGCCGCTGAGGCGACGGCGAACACCATGACGACCGGGTCGGAGAGCGTCGAGATGTTGAACAGGGATTGGTAGGTGAACCACTCGGAAACGAAGCCGTTGAGCGGCGGGATAGCCGAGATGGCAAGGGCACCGATGAGGAAGCAGACGGCCGTGACCGGCATACGGCGGAACAGGCCGCCCATCTTCTCCATGTTGCGCGTACCCGTGGCATAGAGCAGGGAGCCCGCGCCGAGGAACAGCTCGCCCTTGAACATGGCGTGGTTGAGCGTGTGGTAGAGGGCGGCCATGAGCGCGATCGTCGCGATGACGTCGTTGCCCAGGGCGTGCGCCGTCATGGACGCGCCGACACCGAGCAAGATGATGCCGATGTTCTCGACGGAGTGGTAGGCCAGCAGGCGCTTAATGTCGTGCTCGTGGAGGGCGTAGACGACGCCCAGGACCGACGAGATGGATCCGAAGACCAGGACCATGAGGCCCCACCAGAGCTGGACGCCCGAACCCGCGAGCAGGTCGAGACCGACCTTGAGGATTCCCAGGATGCCGATCTTGATCATGCCGCCGGACATGAGGGCGGACACGTTGGACGGCGCCTCGGGGTGCGCCTGGGGCAGCCAGGAGTGCAGCGGGATGATACCGGCCTTTGCGCCGAATCCGAAGAACGCGAGGACGAAGCACGCGGAGGAGACGGCGGGTCCAAAGTCATGCGTACGGAAATCACTGAAGCTGAAGGAACCGCCCACGCCGTTGGTCATGAGCAGGAAGCTCGCCATGATAAGGACAAAGCCCACGTGCGCGATGACGAAGTAGAGCCAACCGCCCCTAATGGAGTTCTTGTTCTCCTCGATAACGACAAGGAAGTAGCTCGTAAGGGACATGAGCTCAAAGGCGACCAGGAACCAGAACACGTTGTCGGCGGTGATGACGAGCATCATCGAGGCGACGAAGGTGTTCATGAAGAAACCGGCGCGCCCGACCTTGCCCGGGTACTCATCGAAGTAGGACAGACCGTAGATGAAGCCCGCAAAGGCGAGGATTGAGATGAGGACCACGATCAGGCCCGCAAGGCCGTTGAGCAAGAGCTCGAGACGGGCGAACGGGAAAAAGAAGACCGTGTTGAGGGACGAAACGTCGCCAAGCACGGCCTCGAGGCCCGCGATGAACGACAGCACGGCCGCGACGGCGCCGATTAGGCAGCCGGCGGTCTTGGCGGCGTTATCGGCCTTGATCAGCAGAACCGAGGCGAGCGCACCGATGCACGAGACGGCAAGCGATGCGACAAACAGCGTCATGCTATCCATTGTTTACGCTCCCTTCTGCTTTCTCGGACAGGCCCTGGGCCACAGCGGTAACGTCGACGACCGGACCGTTTTCGATCGAGCGCAGGCGCTTGGCCTCGTCGAGTTCGCGATCTGCCGCGCCGCCCATGACGGTGAGCGCCTTGGTGGGGCAAGCCGCCACGCAGTGCGGACCCTCGGGGTCGAAGGCGCACAGGTCGCACTTGACGGCACAGGTGTACTGGCCGGGCGCCCACGTAAGCAGGCTGCTCAGGGACTTAGGGTACGAAGGCGTCGGGTCGCACATGCCTGCGACACCGGCAATAGACGTGCCGTCCGGATGGATGGCGCCGAAGGGGCACGCGATGGCGCACAGCCTGCACCCGATGCACTCCTGCTCCTTAACGTGGATGCGGTCGCCATCGTGCTCGATGGCGTTCACCGGGCAGACCTCGGCGCAAGGGGCACCCTCGCAATGGTGGCAGGCCAGGGCGGCCGAAATGCCGCCGGTCTTCACGAGCGCCAGACGCGGCGTGTCCTGAAGACCCTGCATCCGGTGGGCATCTGCACAGGCGGACTGGCATGTTCCGCAGCCGATGCACCTCTCCGGGTTGATATCGATGAAGCGGTTCATCCCCACTTCCTTTCAAAATAACGGGCCGGGCGTCCGATGCGCTTGGACGCCCGGCCCAAAAAGCCAACGAGAACGGGACTACACGATTTGGTTCACGTGCGTCTCGTCGTCGAACTTGGCGGCGCCGGGCTCAACATCCTGGGGAGCGGCTGCGTCCACCAGAGCCTGCTTGAGCTCGGTGTACTGACGCTCCACCTCGCCCTCAGCCCAGACCTGGTCGGCGATAGCGTCGACCTGGCAGGCGGAGAACTTGTCCTCGGGCGTATGCGAGACCGGGTCGACCTTGTGCATGGTCAGCTCGTTGCACTTGCCGATCCACCACTGGTAGGTCATGTAGACCGTGCCCTTGTTGATGCGATCGCTCACGTCGGCGCGGCTATATACCTGGCCACGGCGGCTGTGGACCGAGACGATGTCGCCATTCTTGATGCCGCGTGCCTGGGCGTCCGCGGGATTCATGCGGACAAAGCCGGGCTCGTCGGCAAGCAGCGCCAGCGTCTTGCAGTTGCCGGTCATCGAGCGGCAGCTATAGTGGCCGACCTCGCGGACGGTGCACAGGATGAGCGGGTACTCATCGTCGGGAAGCTCGGAGGGCGCCTCCCAGTCGTGCGCCATCAGGTTGGCGCGGCCGTCCTTGGTGGTGAACTTGCCACCAGCGAACATGTCGGGCGTACCGTGGTCGTTCACATCGGTGCTCTTGACCGGCCACTGGGCGTAGCCGCCCTCGGGAACCATCTTCTCGTAGGTTGCACCCACAAAGTTGGGGCACAGGCTAATGCACTCGTTCCAGATCTGCTCGGTGTTGTCGTAGTGCATGGGGTAACCCATACGCGTGGACAGGTCCGCGAAGATCTCCCAGTCGTGACGGCACTCGCCCTTGGGCGGAACGGCCGCGTCAAAGTGCTGGAAGCTACGGTCGGATGCGGTAAAGACACCCTCGTGCTCGCCCCAAGAGGTGGCAGGCAGGATGACGTCGGCGAGCATGGTCGTCTGCGTCATAAAGATGTCCTGGCAAATGAACAGATCCAGCTCGGAGAGCGTCTTGCGCATACCGGCCGAATCGGGCTCGGTCTGCACCGGGTCCTCGCCGTAGTTGTAGAAGCAGTGCACCTTGCCCTCGTCGACCAGGTGGCCCAGGTCGGTGAGCTTGTAGCCCTCCTCGAGCGGGAGCTTTTCCTCGGGCACGCCCCAAGCCTTGGCAAACTTGGCACGCACTGCCGGGTCGGTGACTTTCTGGTAGCCAGGGTACAGGTTGGGCAGCATGCCCATATCACAGGAGCCCTGGACGTTATTCTGACCGCGCACGGGCGCGAGGCCGGAATTGGGTTTGCCGATCTGGCCGGCAACGCAGGCGATGGAGGCGATGGTGTGCACCGTCTTCAGGTTCTGCTTCTGCTGGCATACGCCCATACCCCAGCCAATGATGGCAGAGGGCTTCGCCGTGGCGTACATCTCGGCAGCTTGGTGGATCAACGCGGGCTCGACACCCGTGATGTCCTGTACGGATTCGGGAGTGTAGTTCTTGATGGTCTCCCACCACTCGTCAAAGCCGTTCGTATGCTCGGCGACGAATTCCTTGTCGTAGAGGCCATCGTTGACCAAGCAGTTGGCAAAGGCGTTGAGGAACGCGACGTTGCAACCGTTCTTGATCGGAAGGTAGAGATCGGCGATACGCGCGGTTTCGATATGGCGCGGGTCGGCGACGATGATCTTGCAACCCTTTTCTTTGGCTCGCACGATACGCCTTGCGACGATGGGGTGCGAATCGGCAGGGTTATAGCCGAAGAGGAAAATGCAGCCCGCATCCTCCATACCGGGGATGGAGCATGACATGCAACCTGAACCAACCGTGTCCATCAGACCGAGGACAGTAGGGCCGTGTCAAGTACGGGCGCAGTTGTCTACGCTGTGGGTGCCGATGCACGCACGCGTAAACTTCTGCATGACGTAGTTCGCCTCATTGCCGCCGCCTCGCGAAGAGCCGGTGGTCATGACAGCGTTAGGACCATATTCGTCAATTATGGCCTGCATCTTAGATGCGGTGAAATCCAGTGCCTCGTCCCAGCTTACGCGCTCAAGATCCGCGCCCTTAGTGCGGCGGATCATCGGGTGCAGTACGCGAGGAGTCAAGATCTTGGTGTCGTTGATGAAGTCGTAGCCGCTCATGCCCTTAAGGCACAGCTCGCTCTGGTTGGTGATGCCGTTGAGCGGTTCGGTACCCACGACCTGGCCGTTTTGGACCAAGAGGTTAAACTGGCAACCGGCGCCGCAGTACGGGCAAATCACTTTATGCTTCTCCATGACACCCTCCTTCCTTTCTCTGCTACCGAATACTCGGTACTTATTTGACAATCATTGGGCTTGTCGCCCCAACGCTTACGCCTCGTTTTCGATGGTGGCGCGGGCACGCTCGGCAGTCAGTTCTGCCAGGCGCTCCTCGTCTACCAGGGTGAGACCCTTGGTCGGGCACGCCTCGGCACACGCCGGACCGCCGGGACGGTCCACGCACAGGTCGCACTTGAGCACGAAGCTCTTAGTCTGCGAACCCACGCGAACGTCGCCCATCAAGACGGGGACCTGCGTGGTCGCCACGCTCACGGCGCCAAAGGGGCATGCCATGACGCAGCTCTTGCAGCCGATGCAGTTGTCCTCGTTGACGCCGATGCGATGGTTCTTTGGATCAAAGAACAAGGCGCCCGTAGGACAGGCCTTGGCGCACGGAGCGTCCTCGCAGTGGTGGCATGCCACCGGTGCGGAGATCTCGTACGTACGCGTCACGCGCAGGCGCGGCGCGGCGATGTTGCCGGGAATATCGTGTGCCTCGATGCACGCCGCCATACAGGTTTGGCACCCAATGCAGCGTGAGGAATCAGCCACGACTCGTTTATTGCCCATGTTGTTCACTCCCTCCTGAATCCCATGCCGGAGAGACCCTGTCGACGTTGCCCCGGACCGCCCGTGGTCCGGCATCGACGTATCGAGTGCATGCGGCGAAACAGGCACTTCGATAGAATTCCTCCAACGATATACAGGTTAAATATACGAAGTTGCAGGGGGCAAACTTGAGCATAGGCCCTGCAATACGAGTGTATTGCAGGGGTTTTGGCAGGTTGGAATTATTCTCTAGAAGCTATAAAGGTGAGTGTATTACATGCGTACATCCAAGGGAGATTTCACGCTCGTTTCTGAAGGATGTAGTACGTTTGTAATATCGTTTACACTCAATTACTCTAGTGCAATAAAGTAGTGGTTGTAAGATTGGCTATTATTAGCCGATGTTGTATTTGACTATTCAAATTGCACGCTCATTAAGGGAGGCCAGTGATGTCATCGACTCAAAAACGAGCCATCCTGCAGGTGCGCATTCGCGAGGAAGACAAGCAGCATGCCGAACGTCTCTACGACGCCATGGGCACATCGCTCGCCGAGGCTGTCCGTCTATTTGTCGCGCAGAGTATTTTGATGCGCAAGCTCCCCTTTCAGCCGGTCGCCGTGCGCTCCAAGGACGGCACGGCCGCCTATGGACTGCTCAAAGCATATGGGGACCCCAATCGCCGCTCCGAGGAGCGCAATGCCTGGATTGAATACCTAGCCACAGAAAGCGACGAGTCGGTTTTGGGTCCCGAGGAAGTAGATATCCATGAGTAGCACCATCATCGACGAGACCGTCATCCTGCGCTACCTGCTTGACGACGACGAGGTCCTGTCACCGCGCGCCGCCAAGGTCATCGCCACGCGCACCGCACGTGTCTACCCCGAAATCATCACGCGCGTCGTGGTCACGCTGCGCGACGTCTATAAGGTTCCCCGCGTTGAAATTGCTGCGGCCATGAAAAGGCTGCTCGATGACGTCATGGTCGACGAGCCCACCGTTGTCGCCCTTGCCGTCAAACTCTTCGGCAAGACCCATATGGACTTTACCGACTGCCTCCTCGCAGCCCGAACCGCCATCTACAACGATGATGTCGTGAGCTTTGGCAAGCCCATCATCCAAGGCATGATCGATTACCGCCGTAAACGCCAAACCGCCGCCGACGCCCGCAGCCGAAGCACCGACTCCACCATCGACAAACTCCGCCACCGCCCCCGCAGCTAATCCCCATCCCCTTCTAAGTTGCGGTGAAATAGTTCCTGGATGGGGGTGCGGACAGAAAGTTGGACCGTGAAGCGGTCCGGACTGGAGGTTCGCATG
>CABSMX010000022.1 GCA_902478945.1 uncultured Collinsella sp. | reverse complement strand
CCGTTCTCCTTCAGAACGGGCAGCAGGTCGGGCGTGCGGGCGACGGACTGGTAGGCCTCGACGACGATGGCGTCGAGCGCGTCCTCGGCCGAGAACTTCTTCTTTTCGCACTCGTCGGCCTTGGTCGAGACATCGCGCAGGACCGTGAGAATCGTGCCCTCGATGGGCTTGCGGACGGCCTGGAAGGCGACCTTGACGGCGCGGCGGAAAGCGAAGGCGATGTTGGCGGACGTGATGGGCTCATCGGCAGAAACGAGACCCTCGGCAACACCGCGCAGGATCTGCGAGGTGATGACGCCGGAGTTGCCGCGGGCGCCCATCAGGGAGCCGTGGGTGATGGCGCCGGCGATGGCCTCCATATCGGCATCGGCGGGAAGGGCGGAAAGCTCCTTGGTCACCGAGGCGAGCGTGAGCGACATGTTGGTGCCGGTGTCGCCGTCGGGTACGGGGAAGACGTTGAGCTTGTTGATCTCCTCGGCCTTGTCGGAAACGGCAGCCGCAGCGATCGGAAAACAGGTGCGAATGGTCTTTGCAATCATGGGTATTTGAATCTCCGTTTTCGGATGCTAGTTCAGACGGCTCTTGAGCGCGTCGATGTGGATGCCGATCTTAAGGCTGGCGGGATCGATCTGGGCGATCTCCTGCAGGGTGAAGGCAACGGAGCTCGAAAGATTGTGGCAGACGGACTTCATGTTGACGCCGCTCTCGAGCACGACGTGAAGATCGACCGTAAGGCCGTTCTCGTCGGCGGAGACAAGCACGCCCTTGCGGAGGCGCTGACCGGCAAGCAGGCGCACGCTCTCGGCGCCCTGGAGCTGTTCGGCCATACCGACGACGCCGTAGCACGTCATCGCGGCATAACCGGCAATATCGGCAATAACGTCGTTCGAGACGCTCAGGCTGCCGTTAATGGTCTCAGACACAAGAATCTCCTTATCTGGTGCTCGCGGCACCATCTCGTGGGAGCAATCATTGCAATATTCTACAACGACCGCGCCGTGTTGAGGTGGTGGGCCGCGGGATTACATCCTCGACACGAAATGTTGATATGGCAACGTTCGCGCTAGGAGATCGCGGCATGAAAAAACCCGCCGCATAAGCGACGGGTTTTACAACCTGGCTCCCCGGGTAGGACTCGAACCTACAACAGCGCGGTTAACAGCCGCGTGCTCTACCATTGAGCTACCGAGGAATAGGTGCGTGCTCTCAAGCAACGAAGTTTATTATACGGACGAATCAGCTTAGGGCAAGAACTTTTTTGAGAATTTTTCCGACCTAGTCATTGGGGACGTCCCCAATGACTACATGAAAGCGCCCCCAAGCGGATGTGCTTGAGGGCGCTTCTTGCTTGCGAGGTTAAGACTCGATGTAGTCCTTAAGCTTGCTGGAACGGCTGGGATGGCGGAGCTTGGCCAGAGTCTTGGACTCGATCTGGCGGATGCGCTCGCGCGTGACGCCAAACTCGCGGCCGACTTCCTCGAGCGTACGGGGATGTCCGTCGACAAGGCCAAAACGTAGCTCGATAACCTTGCGCTCACGATCGGCAAGCGAGTCGAGCACCTGGGTGAGCTGCTCCTGCAGCATGGAGAAGCTGGCGGCATCGGGCGGAACGATAGCCTGGGAGTCCTCGATGAAGTCGCCCAGCTGGGAATCCTCTTCCTCGCCGATGGGGGTCTCGAGCGACACGGGCTCCTGCGAGATCTTCTGGATCTCGCGGACGCGGTCGGCACTCATGTCCATCTCGGCACCGATCTCCTCGGGGGTCGGGTCGCGACCCAGGTCCTGAAGAAGCTGGCGCTGCACGCGGACGAGCTTGTTGATGGTCTCGACCATGTGCACGGGAATACGGATGGTACGGGCCTGGTCGGCGATAGCACGCGTGATGGCCTGACGGATCCACCATGTGGCGTACGTGGAGAACTTAAAGCCCTTCTGGTAGTCGAACTTCTCGACGGCGCGAATCAGACCGAGGTTGCCCTCCTGGATCAGGTCCAGGAACAGCATGCCGCGACCGACATAGCGCTTGGCGATGGAGACGACCAGGCGCAGGTTGGCGCTGATGAGCGCCTGCTTGGCCTCGAGACCCACGTTCTCGATACGGGTCAGGCGACGCATCTCGACGCGGGTGAGCTCGATCTCGCCCGCCTCGGCAGCCTCGAGCTTCTCGGTGGCGTCAAGGCCGGCCTCGATCTTCATGGCCAGATCGACCTCTTCTGAGGCGGTCAGCAGGTCGACCTTACCGATCTCCTTAAGGTACATACGAACCGGGTCGCCGGTCAGCATCACCGTGGAGGCATCGATGCCGCGCACGCGCGAACGCGAACGGGACGTTCGCACGGTGCGCTTCTTCTTGCTCTTGGAAGAACCCATCTCGGCGTCGGCCTGACGGGCCATCTTAAGCTCGTGATCGTCGAGCGAGCCGGAATCGTGCTCGTCGTCATCGAAATCATCGGTATCGCTATCGTTATCGTCATCGTCGACGTCCATGGGGGCGTCGTCGTTTCCGCTCGCGGAGATAATCTGGATGCCGCTGTTGCGCAGCGCGGAATACACCGCGTTGAGCTGCTCGTCAGACACATCGATATCCTTCAGGGCGACCTGAATCTCGTCCTCGGTTACCGAAGTCCTGTTTGAGCCGTTGCCCATGAGCTTTGCAACGTAGGATTCCAGCCCAGTACCCGTGCTCTCACTCTTTTTTGGCACAGATTCTCCCTTCATAGTCCACAGGACTCATTACTTTAGCACACACATTGACGTCTATACCCAAAAATCAGACTGGATATAGGCGCAAATACGCTGGTTGACCACAACATCTAGGCCTGATCGGCACCCGTTGTCTCCAAACCGATCAAACGGAACGGGTCAGCCACGCCGCCGATCGACTTTTGGAGCTCGCGCTGGCGCTGAGAATCTTGCATCGCCTGCATCGTCAGCACACGGCGCGCCTCATCGTCGAGCGACCGGTCCTGACGAAGCTTTGCCTGCGCGGCGCGCATGCGGCGCTTGATGGTGTAGAGCTCAAGGGTATCAAGCATAAACACGATGTTCGTCTCGGTGGGATGCTTACTCGTCGACGAAATGCGTCCGGCGCTGACAAGCGACGCTGCCTCGGGACACACCGCGCGCGCCGCATCCATACACGCCGTGGGGTCGGTGCCCGGCGGCGTCGCGAGCACGGCCCATGCGATGGACTCGTGGCGCGGATCTACCCACTCGATCGAGCAGATGCGGTCGGCATACGTGCGGAACAGGTCGGGATAGCTCGTGAGCATCGTCAGCAGCTCGCGCTCCCCCGCCAAAGACTTTCGCTCCAGGTCGGTCAGCACGATTGGCATCGTCGGCGCGGACGCGCCAGAAGCATCGGCGGCCGGCGCCGCGCCATCCATACCAGCCGGCACATCGATAGGCGGCATATCGTCGACGACCTCGGCCGGCGCGGCCCCGTAGGCCTCAAGCGGCACATAGTCATACGGCTCTTCCTCGACCGGTGCGGACACCGGCGGCGTCACCCCCGACGCCCAGACACCGCGAGACACCCCCTGCGAACCTGATGCCCGAACGCCCGCGCTGCCTGCACGCTCGGTTTGCGCCCGCTGGCGCTCGTAGTTCTGCTCGCGACGACGCTCGGCGTCCTCGCGCTTGGCAACATCGCGAAACACACGGCCCGAGCTCGAACGCACCGTCTCCAAGTCCAACCCCAGCAGGTCGGCAATCTGGATAAAGTACGTATCGATCATGTAGCTATTGCGCAACGGATAGATGAGCGTCAGCGCATCCTCGAGCGCCTTGGCACGACCGCCCGGCGTGGAAATGTCGCTCGACTCCTGCAGTGAGCGGTACACAAAGTCCATGAGGGGCTCGGCGGCGTCGATACGCGCCTGCAACGCCTCGCCACCATGCGCGGTGATGAACTCCATGGGGTCGTTGCCGTCGGGAAGCACCACGCAGCGCAGGTCCATCGAATCCTGCTCGATAAACTGAATCGCGCGGCGCGCGGCCTTTTGACCGGCAGCGTCGCCATCGAACATATATACAATGCGCTTGGCAAAACGGGTGAGCGTCTTTACATGATGTTCCGTCAACGCCGTACCCAGCGTGGCGACGACGTTTTTGATCCCCGCCTCCCAGCAGGCGATACAGTCGGTATATCCCTCCACCACGATGGCGGTATCCTGCGCGACGATAAACTCCTTAGCCCAGTTAAAGCCGTAGAGGTTTCGCTTTTTATGGAACACGCTCGTCTCGGCGGTGTTGAGGTACTTAGGCTGGCCGTCGCCCATAATGCGCCCGCCAAAGGCGATGTTATGACCCTGCTCATCAAAGATGGGAAACATCACGCGGTCGTAAAAACGGTCGGCAAGCTGCCCGCGCCCACGGCTCACGGCCACGTTGGCATCGATCATTTCCTGCGGGGTAAAGCCTGCCTGCGACAGATGCGACACCAGCGCGTTGCGACCCGGCGCAAAACCCAGGCAGTAGCGGCGGCAGACGTCGCCGCCCATACCGCGGCTGGCGAAATACTCGCGCGGACGGCTGTCCTTACCGCGCATGAGCATGGTGTGGTAGAACTGGGCGGTCTCGGCGCACAGGTCGTAGATGCGGGCACGCTTGGTGCCGCGCTCGCGATAGGCGCCGGTATCGTGCAGCTCAATGCCGGCACGGTCGGCCAGGTAGCGAATCGACTCAGGGAAGCTCAGGTTCTCGCGCTTCATGATGTAGGTGAAGACGTCGCCGCCCTCGCCACAGCCAAAGCAGTGCCACACCTGCGTGGCGGGGATAATGTGAAACGACGGGGTCTTTTCGCCATGAAAGGGGCAGCAACCCCAAAACTCATGGCCGCGGGGCTTGAGCTCAACCGTTTCCTGCACGATGGCAACCAGGTCGGACGCAGCGCGCACCTGGTCTTTTTCCTCATCGCTAATCACGGATGCTCACCCCCTGCTCACCCAAATGATGACGGATATCGTCAATATTACCCTCGACGGTCGCGATAAGCTCGTCCAGCGAATCGAACACGCGCGACGGGCGCAGCCAACGTGTAAACGCCAGCGAAACCGAGGCGCCGTACAGGTCGCCTGCATACCCGATCAAGTTGGCCTCGAGATGAGCCGAGGCGGCATCGTCGGCATACGTCGGCGGCAGGCCCACGTTGACGGCGGCAGGCCATACGGTATCGTCGACCAGCACCAAGCCCTCGTAGACGCCATCGGCAGGCACCTGAATGCCCTCGGGCACCTGAATATTTGCCGTGGGAAAACCCATGTCGGAGCCCTGGTGACGACCGCCGGCAACAATACCTCGCAGCATATACGGGCGGCCGAGCAGCTCGGCGGCAAGCTCAACATGACCCCGGCGCAGCTCCTGGCGAATACGGGTGGCGCAGATCGTCTGCCCATCGACGCACAGCAGCTCGTGGCCATAGACGTCAACGCCGCGCTCGGCTCCCCATGCCTGCATCTCGGCAACGCCCGAGGCACCGCCGCGGCCCAACCTAAAGTCGCTACCCACGCGAATCGAGCGGATATCGACGACGCGCGACAGCAGCTTAAGAAAGCCTACGTGGTCGAGTGCCGCCACCGCGGGCGTAAAGGGAACGGCCACGACCGCATCGACCCCGGTGAGAGCCAGGGCATGCAGACGGTCAGCCGTCGTCATCAATTTTTGCGCGGGCGTAGGGCTCACCACCACGTCCGGGTCGGGATCGAAGGTGACCACGACCGCCTTGCAGCCATGGTCACGCGCATCGCGAACGACCGCGTCGATCAATTCGCGATGCCCCCGATGCACGCCGTCGAACACGCCGATGGCGATCGACGCGGCACCCAGGCACGCGCAATCATCAAATGCATCGGCGGCGACGATGCGGGCCTCATCCGACTCGCCCGCGAAAAAAATACGCGCGAGCTCGTGGGAGGCCAGCATCATCGAACACCGCCGATCGCCTGCGGAAAGACATGCTCCATAACAAAGCGGCCGCCCTCGATACGGGCAAGCGCCTTGAGCCCGCCATCGAGCACCAGCGCAAACGGCGCCTTCGACGCATCGAAGCTCGCAAGCGCGCGCTCAATAGGAATACGACGTCCGCACAGCAGATCGTCGGCAAGATCACCCGGCAAGTCGACGCGCGTGGCGCCCAGTGCCGCAATGGGATCCAGGGCAAAGCCGGCAGCGGACTCGGCAGAAAGTTCCTCGACCGCATGACAGGCACCGATGGAAACAACACCGGAGGCCGTACGGCGCAATGCAGAAATATGCGCCGCGTTGTCGCAGGCACGACCCAGGTCGCGAGCGAGCGCACGGATATAGGTGCCCTTACTCACCGAAAACGCCACGGTCCAAACGCACGCTTCGCCCTCGCCGCTCACGGCAATCAGGTTAGCGGAGTACACCTCGACCGGACGCGGGGGCAGCGACACGGCATTGCCCTCGCGCGCAGACTTATAGGCGCGCACGCCGTTGACCGAAATGGCCGAAAACGCCGGCGGCACCTGCATCTGAGGGCCCAGCATGGCGCACAGGCGCTCGCGGGCATAGGCCGGATCGCGCAAGTCGGCGGCAATGGGCACTGTGCGGACGGCCTCGCCCTCCGCATCATCGGTATTGGTCTCGACGCCAAACGAAATGTCGGCGACGTAGCTTTTGGTATCGAGCGTGAGCATGCCCAGCAGACGCGTTGCCTGGCCTACGCCCACCACCATGACACCCGATGCCATGGGGTCGAGCGTTCCGGCATGACCGACGCGCCGCTCATGGAGGGCGCGTCGGCATTGCGAAACCACGTCGTGGGACGTGCAGCCCACCGGCTTATCGACGGCGAGCAGCATATTGAGTTGAGAAGGTGTACGACGAGCCATGTACCATCCAAAAAGTTAGAGCTCGACGGTCACCGAAGCGGGATCCTCCCCTACCAGCTCGGCCAGCATGGGAAGTGCCGCGGTGAGCGTCTCGGAAATCGTTCCGGCGTTGGTAAAGCCGGCGGCAGCGTGGTGCCCACCTCCGCCAAAGTTGGCCGCAATCTCGGAAACATCAAGATCGCCCTTGGAGCGCAGGTTGCCGCGCACCTTAGTATCGCCCTCGATGCCCTTAAGGAACAGGCAGACCTCGACGCCCATCACCGAGCGCACCACATCGACCAGGCCGTCGCACTCATCCGAGGTGACGCCGCATTCCTTGAGGTCACTCTCGTACGCGTAGCTATATGCCACGCGCCCGCGCGCGACCGTCTTGATGCGACCCATGACGATGGACTTGAGGTGCAAGAACTCGACACGCATGCTCTGGTAGACCTCGAGCGCGACGCGCGCCGGATCGGCACCGTGCGCCACCAGACGCGAGGCGGCATGAAACGCTGCAGCATCGGCGTTCTGATACTGAAAACGACCGGTGTCGGTGACCAGACCGCACAGCAGGCAGGTGGCGATGCTGTCGCTTGCGGTAATACCGCAATCGGCCAAAAAGCGGTCGATGATCATGGCGCAAGCAGCGGCATTGACACACCTAAGGCTGACCTCGGCAAACTCCTCGCGTGCCGGGTGATGGTCAAAGCACGCCACGTGAGCCGAACGACGCAACACCTCGGCGGAATTATTGAGGCGCTCGACGACCGGCACGTCTACCGAAATGAACAGGTCCGGGTTGCCGGTGTAGGCAGATGCCGGCACCAGCAGATCGGCGCCCTCCATAAAACGGTAGATGCGCGGAACGGGATCGTCGTCTGCCAGCAGCAGGGCGATGTCCTTGTCGGGGAACACCTTCATAAGCGAAAGGCCCAGGCCCAACACGGAGCCCAGGGCATCGCCGTCGGGAGAGGTGTGACCCGAGATCGCAATGGAGGACGCACCCTCGATGAGCTCGAGGATGCGTCGTTTAATATCTGCAGACTCGCACGAGGCGAGATCGGCGGAATTAGTCATCTAAAGCTGCCTCCTGGGCGGCATCCGCTATGGGGTAGCCGTCCTCGTCCTTTTCGATCGCAAGCGTGGCCGGAACGTTTTCCAGCGCACGCGTGATGCGCTCGGCCTCATCGGTCGAGCGATCGATGCGAAAATCGAGCTCGGGCGTGACGCGCCAATCGAGCGAGCGAGCCAACAGGCTGCGAATACGGCCCTTGGCGCTGGCAAGCGCCTCCATGACCTCATCGTAGCGGCTCGCATCGCACGACACGTACACGCGTGCGAACGAACGGTCCACCGCGACCTCGACCGCAGTCAGGGTGACCAGGTCGAGACGCGGATCGGAAACCTCAAAGAGCAGGATATAACCAAGCTTCTCGCGAAGCTGCTCGCCCAAACGGCGGGTTGCCTGCGTTTGCTTCATAGCGCTACCCCCTACTCGGTACGGGCAACCTGGTCGATGCGGTAACCCTCGATCTGATCGCCGGGCTTGATGTCCTGGAAGTTCTCCAGGCCAATGCCGCCCTCGGAACCGCTCTTGAGGCTCTTGGCCTCGTCCTTGTAGTGGCGCATCGAGGCAATCTTGCCGTTGAAGACCACAATGCCGTCACGCACCAGGCGCACGGAATCGGTCGCGGCGATCTCGCCCTCCTCGACGCGGACACCGGCGGCGATGCCGACTTTGGGCACCTTGAAGGTGTCCAGGACGGTCGCGGTACCCGTGGAGACCTCGACCTCGGTGGGCTTGAGCATGCCGATGCGGGCAGCGTCGAGCTCCTCGAGGCACTTATAGATAACGTCGTAGCAACGAATCTCGACGCCCTCGCGCTCGGCTGCGGAGCGGGCCTTGCCGTCGGGACGCACGCCAAAGCCGATGATGATGGCGTTGGAGGCGTCGGCCAGGACGACGTCGGTCTCGTTGATGGCACCGACGGCGGAGTGGATCGTGTTGATGCGGACCTCGGACTGATCCATCTTGTCGAGCGAGTCCTGAAGGGCCTCGATGGAACCCTGGACGTCGGCCTTGATGATCAGGTTGAGCTCCTTGACCTCGGCATCGGCGATGGTCTCGAAGAGGTTCTCGAGCGTGACGTGCTTCACGCGGCTCTGCTCCTCGATACGGGCCTTGAGCGAACGCTCATCCGCCAGGGCGCGAGCCTCGCGCTCATCCTCGAACACGCGGAACTCGTCACCGGCGTTGGGCACGGACTGCAGGCCCAGGATCTCGACGGCGTCGGAGGGGCCGGCCTCGGTGACGGCATTGCCCTTGGGGTCGAGCATGGCGCGGACGCGGCCGTAGGTAAGGCCGGCGACCAGCGTATCGCCCACGTGCAGGGTACCGCGTGTCACGAGAACCGTGGCAACCGAACCGCGGCCCTTGTCGAGCTTAGCCTCGAGGACGTTACCGGAGGCAAAGGTGTCGGGGTTGGCCTTGAGCTCGAGCACGTCGGCCTGGAGCAGCACGGTCTCGAGCAGGTCGTCGATACCGATCTTCTGCTTGGCCGAGATGTTGACGAACATGTTCTGTCCGCCCCACTCCTCGGGGATGATGCCGTACTCGGTGAGCTCCTGGCGCACGCGGTCGGGGTTGGCGCCCGGCTTATCAATCTTGTTGACGGCGACGACGATGGGTACGCCGGCGGCCTTGGCGTGGTTGATCGACTCGATGGTCTGAGGCATGACGCCGTCGTCGGCAGCCACGATTAGGATGACGATGTCGGTCACCTTGGCGCCGCGGGCACGCATAGCCGTAAAGGTGGCGTGGCCCGGGGTATCGATGAAGGTGATCTTGCGGTCGTTGATCATGACCTGCGAAGCGCCGATGGCCTGAGTGATGCCGCCCGCCTCGCCGGCAGCGACACCGGTGTGGCGGATGGCGTCGAGCAGGCTCGTCTTGCCGTGGTCGACGTGGCCCATGACGGTGACGACCGGGGCGCGCGGCTTAAGGTCGGCGGGATCGTCATAGAACGAGAAGGTGTTCTCCTCCTCGGGGGTGATGATCTTGATCTGGCGACCCAGGTCGTCGGCAACGAGCTCGACGAGGTCGTCGGACATGGACTGCGTCATGGTAAGCGGCGTGCCCAGCAGGAACAGGCGCTTGATGATGTCGTTGGCCGGAACGTCGAGCGCCTCGGCGAGCTCCTGGACGGTAACGCCCTGGGAGACCTTGATGGCGTCGAGCTCCTCGGGGTTCACGCCCTGGGCCAGCGCCTCCTCAATCTTGCGCTCCTCCTGAGCCTTTGCGGCCTCGCGCTCGCGCTTCTCTTTGCGCTTTTTGCGGCGACCAGTGGACTCGCGAGAGGCCTCCTCGACGGCGGCACGAGCCTCCTCGAGCACCTTCTCGCGACTGTACTCCTCGGCCTCACGAGCCATGCGGCTGTAGTGGTCCTCATCGTTGCCGTGACCGCCCTTGCGCTTCTTACCCTTGCCCTGCTTATCGGGGTTGGGGAAGTCCATACCGGCAGCGACGTTGTTGCTGGCGTTGGTGCGATGGCTGTGCGGACGGCTCTCGGAGGCGTTACGCTCGGAGTTGCTGTCGGAGGCGTTGCGATCGTTACGACGGCCACCGCGACGGTCGTTGTTGCCGCCACGACGGTTGCCGCGCTCGGAGGCGCGCTCGGCCTTGGCCTTCTCCTCGGCGTCCTTCTTCTCCTTGAGCACGGTCTCCTGTGCGGCGATCTGGTCGAGCAGCGAACGGAAGCGCGAACCGGAGTCGGAAGCGGGGACGGCGCGGCGCTGGGCCTCGCGGGCAGCCTCCTCCTTCTCGCGGGCAAGGCGCTCCTGCTCGGCCTTCTTCTTGGCCTCGGCCTCGGCGCGGGCGGCCTCCTCGGCAGCCTGGGCGGCGGCGAACTGGCGGCGCTCCTCCTCGCGTGCCTTCTCGGCGGCGGTGGGCTCACGCTCGGCCTCGGCAGCGCGCGCTGCCTCCTCGGCGGCGGCTGCCTCCTCCTCGGCCTGCTTGGCGGCCTCGACTTCCTTGGCGCGAGCCTCGATCACCGAGGCGAGCTGCTTGCGGACCATGGCGACATAAGCGTCCTCCAGAGCGGAGGAAGCGGACTTAGCGGGAATCTTCATTTCGGTGAGATGACCCATCAGTTCCTTGGAGGTCATGCCGAACTCTTTGGCCAGGGTGGACACACGGACTTTTGCCATATGACTTCACCTACCCTTTCTGGCACCTTGGGTGCCTAGAGACTGAACGAGCGTGGGAGATGCGCCGGGACCCGCCCGGCGCGACCGCGCGCTAGATCAGGTCCTCCGCATCATCGAAGGCGTCGGTGTCGTGGACACCGCAGAAACGGGAGCCGGGGCGGGCCTGGTTGCGGCACTGAATGCCGTCCTCGGACACGTACTCGCAGCGACGGACGTCGTCGTCCTCCTCGTCACCGATCAGGTCGGCGGCGGGATCCTCGTGAACGGGGACGTTCTTGAGAATGTCGGCAGCAAGGGTCTCAGACTTGATGTCGATGTGCCAGCCGGTCAGGCGAGCGGCGAGGCGGGCGTTCTGGCCCTCCTTGCCGATGGCGAGCGAAAGCTGGTCGTCGGGCACGATGACGCCGGCATAGGCCTTCTCCTCGTCGATGAGGACGCGGGTGACCTTGGCGGGCGACAGGGCGTTGGCGACGTAGACGGCCGGATCGGCATCCCACAGGATGACGTCGACGCGCTCGCCGCGGAGCTCGCCCACGACGGCGCGAACGCGGCTGCCCTTGGGGCCGACGCAGGCGCCTACGGGATCCAGACGATCGTCGAGCGAGTGGACGGCGACCTTGGAGCGCTGGCCGGGCTCGCGGGCGATCGACTTGATCTGGACGGTGCCCTCATAGATCTCGGGCACCTCCTGCTCAAACAGACGACGCATGAGCTCGGGGTGGGTGCGGGAGATGACGATCGGCGGACGGCTGTGCTCGCCGCGAACCGGCTGCAGGTTGGAGTTGGGATCGCGGACGTCGATGATCACGGCCTTGATGTGCTGGTTGTGCAGATAGCGCTCGCCCATCGGACGCTCGTTGCGCTCGTTCTCGTAACGGCGCTGGTCAAAATGCGGCAGCTCGGCCTCGACGCCATCGCGGATCTTGACGATCGTGAAGTCGGGCGTGGACTGCAGCACGGTACCGCTGATGAGGTCACCGATACGTCCGGAGAACTCCTCGTAGATCTGCTCGCGGGCGGAGTTGCGCACGATGGCGTTGATCTCGGCCTTGGCGTGCTGGGCGGCGATGCGGCTCGTGTTCTTGGGGGTGACGTCGATCTCCTCGAACTCGGTGAAGTTGCCTTCCTCGTCCATGGAATCGTCAATCGGCTCCAGACGGTAGACGTAGATCTTGCCGGTGGTGCGGTCGATGGTCACCTTGGCGCCCCACTCAAGATGCAGGATCTCGGCATAGCTCTTGGCGAGCGACTGCTCCAGGCGGTCGATCAGGTAGAGCTGGTCGATGTGCCTCTCCTGGCAAAGCTCCATCAGGGCGGACATCATGTCGGATGCTGCCATGTTAGTTTCCTTCCTTCGCGGGCTTGAAGTCGTAGGTGGGCTTCAACTTGCACTTTTTAACATTACAGAAATCGAGGGTGACGAACTCGCCGTCCTCGAGCCCGAGAGTCACGTTCGTCTCGGTCGCGGCGGCAATCTTGCCGGAGTACTTGCGACGGCCCTCGGTGGCGGTGGAGGTGAGCTCGCAGTCCTCGCCCACAAAACGGGCAAAGTCGCGCGGGCGGCGCAGCGGGCGCGCCATACCCGGGCTCGACACCTCGAGCGTGTAGCTCGAAGAAATGGGGTCAAGCTCCTCGATCACGTCGCCGACCCACTTGGTATTGGCCGTGACGTCGTTGAGTGACAGGCTCTGACCCTCGGCACCCTCGATACGCACACGCACGCAGGGGGCCTTGGTGGCGCCCACGAGCTCAACGTCGACAATATCGACATCGTGCTGGGGAGCGACGGCCTCGAGCGCGTCGATGATCGCCTGCTCGGTCTTGGTCTTGACCATTGCGGCACCTCCATCCATACAAAAAAGAAGCGGGGCCGAAACCCCACTTCTTTCAATTACAACTTCATTTGCAAGCAAACTATACCAATACCTGCGAAAACGTGCAAGCGTCAAAGAAATTCGCAGGTCAGCGCGCCCACAGCTTCTCCACAAGAATAGGACAATTAGGCGAGGACTCCTGTGCGGCGCTCCCCAAAAGCCCCAAAACGGGCCATGCGTCCCAGCGCGCCGACCGAATCGGGCCCCATGGGCATTCCATCCCTGGGCGCACATCGGCCAGACTAGAGCTGAAAGGCATTCTGTAGCGAGAAAGCCTGCCGCACGCGTTGACCGCACAATCTTCCAGATCTTCTACGGCAAGGAGGCACCATGAAACGCCTAGGCACCCACTGCACGACAGCGCTCGCCATTGCAGCCTGCGCGTTCGCCCTGGCGGGCTGCGGCAACGTCGATGGCAGCACCGGACCATGCGAGCCGAATCTCGGCAGCACCAAAGCCATCGAGAAAGCGGCGCCCACGGAGCGTTTCGACAAAATAGACGAAGATATAGTCGACCCCCAGGGCTTAGGTCCCGACCCTCAAGAACAGTTCCCCATCGATCTTGAGGCAGACGAGAACGTCCATGTTACCTGCGTGGGCAAGGACACGGATGGCTACGGCGACGCCGTGTTGGTCTTTGCGGTGACAAACAACACCGATGCCGACATGATGTTTGGCGATGTTGATGCTTATGCCTACGTCAACGGTGTCGTCCGCGACGTGCGCATGCGCCAGCCCGTCGCCGCAGGCGAAGAAACGACCGCAATGCTCACCTTTGTAGGCACCTTCGACGATCCTGACTTTGACGTGAACAACGACCTCAACGACATCTACCTCAATATCTGGATGTTCGAAGAGCAGACGGGCAATGTCTACTTTAGGGACCTGGTGCACATTCCGTAGAGGGTGGCGCTAGGCACCAGCCAAACAGGACACACAGCGCAAAACGAGGGACGACCCAAATGGATCGCCCCTCGTCTTTTATGCGTCAGTTATGCTCGCAGTGCTTACTTGACCACCAGGTTGACCAGCTTGCCGGGCACGCAGATGGCCTTGACGACCGTCTTGCCCTCGGTCCACTTGGAAACGGCGGCCTCGGCGGCAGCCTGCATTTCCTCGTTGGAGGCATCGCGAGCCACATCGATGCGGCCGCGGACCTTGCCGAGTACCTGGACGACGATCTGCACCGTGTCCTCGATGGACTCGGCCAGGTCGAACTCGGGCCAGGCGGCGGTGTAGGCGTTGCCCTCGCAGCCGAGCGCCTCGTGCCACAGCTCGTCGGCCCAGAACGGGCAGATGGGCGCCAGGACGCTCACGATGTCCTTGGCCACGCCGTAGCACAGGGCCTTGTCGCGGTCAGCACCCTCGGTGGCGTTGAGGTAGGCGCTCGCCGCGTTGACGAGCTCCATGACGGCAGAGATCGCGGTGTTGAACTGGCCGCGATCGAAGTCCTCGGTGCATTTGGCAATGGTGCGGTGACGCTCGCGGTAGAGCTTCATCGCGGTCTCGTCGAGCACGGACTTGTCGAAGGCCACGTTGGCGTCACCCGACTGGACGAGCTGCCACACGATACGCCAAGCGCGCTTGATGAAGCGGTTGGCGCCCTCGACGGCCTTGGGATCCCAGTCGAAGTCCTTCTCGGGCGGGGCGATAAACAGGATCGCCAGACGCATGGTGTCGGCGCCGTAGGGCTCGATAACCGAGCTCGGGGGCACGACGTTGCCCTTGGACTTGGACATGGTGTCGCCGTTCTCGTCCTTGACCATACCCTGGCACAGCAGGTTGGTGAAGGGCTCATCCACGCTCAGCAGGCCCAGGTCGCGCAGCGCCTTGGTAAAGAAGCGGCTGTAGAGCAGGTGCAGAATGGCGTGCTCAATGCCACCGATGTAGTTATCGACGGGCATCCAACGGTCTGCCGCCTCGCGGGAGAAAGGCAGCTCGGTGTTATGCGGATCGGTATAGCGCAGGTAATACCAGCTGGAACAGGTGAAGGTGTCCATGGTATCGGTCTCGCGCTTGGCCGGGCGACCGCAAACCGGGCAGGTGGTCTCGTAGAAGTCCTTGCACTCGGCGAGGGTCTCGCCGGCGCCCAGGTCCAGGTTCTCGGGCAGCGTCACCGGCAGCTGATCCTCGGGCACGGGCACGATGCCGCAGTGCTCGCAGTGGATGGCCGGGATGGGGTTGCCCCAATAGCGCTGACGGCTGATGAGCCAGTCGCGCAGGCGGAACTCGACCTTGCGACGACCGCAGCCCATGGCCTCGAGGTCGGCCACGATGGCAGCCTCGCCCTCGGAGTGCTTACCGCCGCGCATGCCGGTGTACTTGCCGGACTGGACGAGCGTGCCCTCGGCAGCGTGGGCGCAATCCCAGTCGACGGTCTCGGCATGGAAGGTATCGATGGTCTCGCCGCTGGCCTCGACGGCAGCACGGTCGTCATCGTCCAGGATGATCGGCACGATCGGCAGGTTGTACTTGCGGGCAAACTCAAAGTCGCGCTGGTCGCCGCAGGGAACAGCCATGACGGCGCCGGTGCCGTAGTCGGCCACGACATAATCGGCAACCCACACGGGGACCTTCTCGCCGTTGACGGGGTTCACCACGTAGCGGCCGGTAAAGGCACCGTGCTTCTCGAGGGTGCCTTGGGCACGTTCGACGGCAGAGATATGCCTGGAGTCCTCGACGATCTTGGTTACGGCCTCCTCGTACTCCGTGCCCTCGACGAGCTCGTGCAGGCCGGCGTACTCGGGAGCCAGGACAAAGAAGGAGACGCCAAAAAGGGTATCGGCACGCGTGGTGAAGACGGTGATCTTGCCCTCGTCGCCCTCGATGGGCTCGCCATCCTGGTCGCACAGGGTAAAGTCGACCTCGGCGCCCTCGGAGCGACCGATCCAGTTGGCCTGCATCTGCTTGACGCGCTCGGGCCAGCCGGGGAGCTTCTCCAGGTCGTCGAGCAGCTCCTGGGAGTACTCGGTAATCTTGAAGTACCACTGCTCAAGGTCGCGCTTCTCGGGCTCGGTGCCGCAGCGCCAGCACTTGCCCTCGGTAACCTGCTCGTTGGCCAGAACGGTCTTGCAGTTAGGGCACCAGTTGACCGGGTTCTTCTTGCGGTAGACCAGGCCCTTTTCCCACAGTTTCTCAAAGATCCACTGGCCCCAGCGGTAGTAGTCGGGGCTGCAGGTCTTGACCATGCGATCCAGATCGTAGGAGAAGCCCATGCGCTTCATCGTGGCGAGCGCCTGGTCCATATTCTTATACGTCCAGGCGGCAGCCTGCGTGTTGTGCTTGATGGCAGCGTTCTCGGCAGGCAGGCCAAAGGCGTCAAAGCCAATGGGGTGCAGCACGTCAAAGCCGCGCATGCGGGCCTGACGGGCCATAGCGTCGCCGATGGTATAGTTGCGAGCGTGGCCCATGTGCAGGTCGCCCGACGGATACGGGAACATCTCGAGCACGTACTTCTTGGGCTTGCTGTCGTCGGTGTCGACGGCAAAGAGGTTGGAGTCCTCCCAGGCCTTCATCCACTTGGACTCAATGGCCTGCGCGTCGTAGGCAGGGATCTCGTCCTTATGATCTGTGCAATCGCACATATCAGCTCCTTTAATCTTAGCTGGGGTCGGGCGGCTTGGCTTTATTCGCTACTGCGGACAGTCCTGCGCAAGACGAAGAGCACATTAAGTGCTCTTCTTTGCGTGCGGAACTTGTAGCGAACAAAGCCAAGCCGCCCGACCCTAAGGTTAACTTGACTGATGATAGCAAATACGACAAGCGAGATGCCTGCGACTTGCGGGCATCTCGCTTTATCTAAATAACGTGGTTGTGAATCAACCGCTAAATGTTACCCGCCCATGTATGGTCGGGTTTTCCAAGTGCCGCAGATTGCCGTGAAAGAGGAGCGACGCGTACTTTGGTACGCGAGCGACGGTTTGAACGGCAAGGTGCGGTGCTTAGGAAAGCCGCTTAGCGGTAGGAAACGCTCTGCTGGGAGTCCTTGACGACTACGTCGTGGGCGCCGCCTTCGACGATGGAGGTGGAGCTGACCAGGGTCAGGCGTGCCTTTTCCTGGAGCTCGGGGATCGAGAGGGCACCGCAGTTGCACATCGTGGACTTGACCTTGTAGAGCGTGCCGCCCACGCCGTCCTTAAGGGAGCCGGCGTAGGGAACGTAGGAGTCGACACCCTCGACGAAGCTGAGCTTCGCGGCGCCACCCAGGTCGTAGCGCTGCCAGTTGCGGGCACGCGCAGAACCCTCGCCCCAGTACTCCTTCATGTACTGGCCATTGACGTTGACGCGCTCGGTCGGGCTCTCGTCGAAGCGGGCGAAGTAGCGGCCCAGCATCATAAAGTCGGCGCCCATGGCAAGGGCGAGCGTCATGTGGTAGTCGTAGACGATGCCGCCGTCGGAGCACACGGGCACGTAGACGCCGGTCTCCTCGTAGTACTCGTCGCGAGCGCGACAGACGTCGATCAGCGCGGTGGCCTGGCCACGACCGATACCCTTAGTCTCACGGGTGATGCAGATGGAACCGCCGCCGATACCGACCTTGATGAAGTCAGCGCCGCAGTCTGCCAGGAAGCGGAAGCCCTCGGCGTCGACGACATTACCGGCACCGACCTTGACGTCCTCACCGTAGTTGGCGCGAATCCACTCGATGGTGCGCTTCTGCCACTCGCTGAAGCCCTCGGAGGAGTCGATGCACAGGACATCGGCGCCGGCCTCGATGAGCAGCGGCACGCGCTCGGCATAGTCGCGGGTGTTGATACCGGCGCCGACCATGTAGCGCTTGTCGCCGTCGAGCAGCTCGTTGGGGTTGGTCTTGTGGCTGTCATAGTCCTTGCGGAAGACGATTCCCATCAGGTGATCGTTGTCGTCGACGATGGGCAGGGCGTTGAGCTTGTTGTCCCAGATGACGTCGTTGGCAACCTTGAGGCTGATGTTCTTGTCGCCCACGATGAGCTGCTCACGCGGGGTCATGAACTCGGAGACCTTCGTCTGGTGGTCATCGCGACTGGGGCGATAGTCACGGCTGGTGACGATGCCCAGGAGCTTACCCTTGGGAGTGCCGTCGTCGGTAACCGGCATGGTGGAGTGACCGGTCTTCTCCTTGAGCTCGATGACCTGCTCCATGGTCATGTCGGGGGTCAGCGTGGAATCGGACTGAACGAAGCCAGCCTTGTGATCCTTGACGGCCTTGACCATAGCGGCCTCGGACTCGGCGCTCTGGGAACCGTAAATGAAGGACAGGCCACCCTCGGTAGCGAGCGCGACACCCATATCGACGCCCGAGACGGACTGCATGATGGCGGAAACCATGGGGATGTTCAGGGTGATTGCCGGCTTCTCACCGCGCTTAAAGCGGGTTAGCGGCGTCTTAAGAGAGACGTTGTTGGGAATGCACTGCGAGGACGAGTAACCAGGGACCAGCAGATACTCCGAAAACGTGTGGGACTCACCGGGAAAGAACGTAGCCATGTTTCTCCTTTTTCCATGCGACCGGTCGGCTGCAGGCCTCGTAGGACCCAGCCCAACCTTGGGCGCCCAATACTGGGGAAGTATCTTAACGCACTTTGACTGCTACAATGCATGATTTAAGAAGAGCACACGAGGGTTTGACGCATGCTTTGCGTTTGCCCAGCAAACACTTTAGCGGGGAGATGCGGAGCACATGGAGTACAAGACGACGGCAAAGTTGGTCATTCAAGCGTGCGACAAAGATCTGCCGGGCGTGTTCGGTCACGGCTGCGTCTTGCTGCTGCAGGGTATTGCCCGTGAGCACTCGCTCAACCGTGCCGCTAAAAGCATGGGCATGGCATATTCCAAGGCCTGGCGCATTGTTAACGAAGCCGAAGGCCAGCTGGGCTGCAAGCTCATCGAGCGCGACGGCGCCCGCGGATCCACACTCACCCCCGCTGGCGAGCGAGCCGTAGCGGTCTACGAGGAGCTGCAGGCAGAGATCAACAACGTCATTGCCACCAAAGCAAACGACCTCATCGCCAGCATCAAAAAGTAGCCAATTTTGGACAGGGCTTTATAGCCACACAACCCATTCTCATAAGTTGCAGTGAAATAGGGACTGTTTATGCGATTAAAGCCGTAAAACAATCCCTATTTCACCGCAACTTATGGAGTTGAAGATGATTTAGCTAGTTGCGGAGGGCATTATCTAGGGTGGCGGCCACGATCAAGGGGTCGTCGGTGCCGGCGAAAAGGCGAATGGTGCTCCCCTGCTTGCCGCGTGGAGCCGAAAGGCGCGTCGTTGCGCCGCCGGCGGGCGATGTACGAAACTCCCCCGGCAAAGCGTCGAACAGCTCTCCCGCGCTACGCTCGATAAGGTCAAATTCAACTGCCGGGCCAAAGCCGTGCTCGAGGATTCCCGTTGCAACCACATGGTCGGGATGCGAGCTCAGTCCGGGATAGCGCACGTTGCGCATCATCTCGTTGGCGGCCAGATACTCGGCCAGCGCACGGGCGCGGTCGAAGTGTGCCTGCATGCGGGTATTGAGCGAGTCCAGCCCGCGCTCCAGCGCACCGGCCTCCTCGGTAGAAAGGTCGAGCGCCAAAGCACCGCATCCCGCAAACAACGCATGCGCGCACTCGGCAGCAGCATCCACGCGATGACGCTTGAGCTGCGAGCGCGCCACCGAAGCGGCAACGAGCTTGCGTGGAGCTTTGCCGGCGCACACGCGATCGAGCGCCTCGAGCGACAGTGCAGCACCCAGCCGCAGCGGATCGCAGCCAAAAGCCGACGCCACGGTGTTGTCCACAACAAGCAGCGCGCGGGCATCGCGAGCCGCGCGACCCAGGGCGCGAAGATCGGGCACGCGCAGACCAAACCCGCCGATGGAGTTCACGAACCACCACAGGTGCGGCCCCTCGGCATCAAACGAAGCATCAAAGTTCTCGGACGCGGCGACAAACGCTGCAACCGACGGCTCACCCACCATAGCCACGTCGCAGGCATCAAAGCCGCTCGCAAACGCATCGGCAAAGTCATCGGCAAACGCAACCAGGCGGTCACCAGGACGCACGATCCCCAGCTGCGACAGCGCTGCCGGCACATGCGGGGCCGCAAGCAACCGCGCCTCACGCGCGCCGGCCCTCAAAGCCCAAGTCTCTTCTAGCTGCTGTACATCCACACGGCACCGTCCCTTCAAAAGCAAAAACCCACGATGCGGGTGTTCCCCGCATCGTGGGCAACGGCTGCAGTATAGCGCCGATATGCGACGAATCGCCTAGATCTTGAGCGTGTGATAGGTCACGCTCGCACCCGAGGCGTCAACGGACACGCCATAGGCCTCCGGATAGATGCGCGTCGAAAACACGAGCGCGCCGTCGTTCACAAACACCTCGACCGACGAGACATCGCCGACAATGCGCACGTTACGAACCTCGTCGACGGGCTCCCAACGCACGGTGCGACCGCAGCCGGCAGAAGCGCGACACTCATCGGTAAATCGCATCTCAAAGCGCGCGGGCAGCTCGCCCTCGGCGGGCACAAACGCCAGCTGCAGCTCGCCATCAACGGTCGCGGTAAATGCGCCGTCGATACCGCTAGAAATAACGTCAAAGCAGGTATCGCCGGCAACCTCCAACGAGCCCTCCCCCACACGCACCGAGGCATAATGGCGCTCGATCTCACGCGCCGGTTGCTGCAGCACCACGCCGCCGGCACCGGCTGTAAGCTCACGCGGCACCGTCAAGCAGTGTTGCCAGCCGCACACCACGGTGGGTGCGTTGCCATAGGTCGGTTCATCGGGCATGCCCATCCAGCCGATCAGAATGTGGCGACCGTCCTCGGCCGTGAACTCCTGCGGAGCATAGAAGTCAAAACCGGCGTCCCACAGGCGGAACTCGCCCAGCTCATAGGTACCGTCACCACCGGTAATGTCGCCCGTTACAGGCATGTAGCCAGCAGCGTATACGTTGCCGCGGTCCCAACGACCGCCCTCGAGCCCCTGGGGAGAGAAGGACAGGAACTTCACCGGCACACCGTCATCGGCCTTAAGCTCAAGATACCCCGGGCACTCCCACATAAAGCCGAAACGCTTGGGCGTAGACACACGGCTCTCGAGCTCCCAGTTCAGCATATCCGCCGAACCGTACACCAGGATCTCACCCACATCGCGCCCGGCACCCTCGCCGTGCATGGCGCAAAATCGACTATCGACATGCGGACCATCCACGCGACGACGCGCGCCCAGCACCATATGGTAACGCCCATCGTCATCGCGCCACACCTTGGGATCGCGCACGTGGCAGGTCAAATCCTCGGGATAATCCTCGGACGCCAGCACCACACGCTTTTGGCTGAACTCCCGACCGGCAAGGCCATCAACGCTCTCGACATAAACGGTATCGGCACGACGGCCGGTATTAACGTAGTCGTACGTACCGTCCGCATCGGAAAGCTTCACGTTGCCTGTGTACAGCACGCGAATGCGGCCGTCCTCGGCAAGCGCGGAGCCCGAATACACGCCGTGACAATCGAACGGCTCGTCGGGCAGCAGCGGGGCGCCAACGTAGTCCCACGTCATAAGGTCGCGGCTCGTCGCATGGCCCCACATCTTGACGCCGCCGTTCACATCAAACGGGGCATACTGAAAGTACGCGTGAAATACGCCATCTGCCTGGCAAAGACCGTTGGGGTCGTTGAGCCAGCCCGCCGGCGGCATAATATGAAAGCGCTGACCATACGCGCCATGACCGCACTCAGAGGCGGCGGCGTCAACAGCGGCGACCAGCTGTGCAAGATCGCGCCCAAGGGCATTAGACATATCAAAGTCCTAACGAATCGAAAGTAACAAGGCGCCAGAGATCGGCACCAGATACGGGAAACGCCCGCGAGCATACGACCCGCGGGCATCCCCTCAATCAAAAGCTCTTAGGCCTGCTCGGAAGCCTTGGGCTCGTCCTTGTACAGGACAAACGAGACGGCAAAGGAGACCAGCGCGGCAACCGCAAACATGATCGCGTACTGCACGGGCTGGGCCAGGCACAGCAGGATGCCGAAGATACCGGTAACGCCCGTGCCGGAGGCAGCCAGCGAAGTGAGCGCGCAGACCAGGGCACCGCAACCGCCGCCGATGCAGCCGGCGATGAAGGGCTTAAAGAAGCGCAGGTTCACACCGAAGATGGCAGGCTCGGTAATGCCCATGAAGGCGGACAGGGCTGAAGGAAGCGCCAGGCCCTTGATCTTGGCATCGCGGGTCTTAAAGGCAACGGCGAGCGCGGCGCCACCCTGGGCGATGTTGGCTGCACTGGCGATGGGCAGCCAATAGGTCACGCCGTACTGAGCGAGCTGGCCCAGGTCGATGGCGGTGTACATCTGGTGGATACCGGTAACGACCGTGGGGGCATAGAACAGGCCGACGATAAAGGAACCGATGCCGAAGGGCAGGGTCAGCAGGGCCTGGATCAGACCGAGGATGGCGTTCTCGGCCCACACGAAGATGGGGCCGACGGCAACGAGCGTCACGAGCACGGTCACGAACACCGAGACGAGCGGGGTCACAAAGAGGTCGAACATCTCGGGAACGACCTTGTGCAGACGCTTCTCGAGGAAGGCCAGAATGGCGCAGGCGATAACGATGGGGATCACGTGGCCCTGATAGCCGACCCACTCAAAGCTGTACACGCCGGGGATGACGGTGACCATGGTCTGAACGCCCTCGGAGGCAACCGTGTAGGCGCTCTGCAGCGAGGAGTTGATGAACGCACCGCCGACGACGGCACCCAAGTACGGGTTGGCGCCAAAGGCCTTGGCGGCGGAGTAGCCGATCAGGATCTGCAGAATGCCAAAGGACGTTCCCGAGACCAGGTCGGCGATCTTATAGATAAAGTTATTGGTGTCGAGCGCGATAAAGCCGTTGGAGGCCATAAAGTTGAGAGCACTCATGATTCCCAACAGCAGGCCCGAAGCCACGATGGCGGGGATGATGGGGACAAAGACGTCGCCGAGCACCTTAATGGCGCGCATAAAGATGTTCTGCTGCTGCGCCGCGGCCTCCTTGACCTCGGCCTTGGTGGCAGCCTCGACGCCACTGAGCGCGATGAACTCGTCGTAGACCTTGTTGACGGTGCCAGTACCAAAAATAATCTGGAGCTGGCCCTGAGCCTCAAAGACGCCCTTGGCGCCGTCGATATTCTCGAGGGCCTCCTTGTTAACCTTGGCGTTATCGGCAATCACCAGGCGCAAACGCGTGGCGCAATGCGCAGCAGAGACGACGTTGTCGGCGCCACCGATGTTGTCGAGCACCTCTTGGGCTGATTTGCGGTAGTCCATGACTTCCCTTTCCTCCAACGGGCGCATGTGCACCCGGCCATCTTTGACACTTACACTGTAATCGTTTTCAGTTTCATATGTCTGTAATCGTTTTCATATAACGGTGAACGGTAGGAAAAGGCCGGCGAAAGGTAGTTTTAAGGCAAAAACAGGCGACTCAGAAGCAGACAGACGTGCCCAAAACCTAGACATTCATAAGCTGATGGCCGAGCTTGAGCGTCTTGAGACCGCTCTCCCCCTCCACGCCATCGAGCGTGTTGAGCAACATATTGGTCGCCTCGACGCCACTGGTCAGGTAGCCATAATGCACGGTGGGAATGCCGCCCGTCAGCGCGCGCAAAAACGCGTTGTCGCCAAAACCGCTCACGCGGTGTATGCCCTCGCCCATGCCG
>CABSMX010000021.1 GCA_902478945.1 uncultured Collinsella sp. | reverse complement strand
CGGTCACCGCAGGAGAAGCGGCAGAACCGACCGGCGTGGAGGCCATGAGGTCGGCCGGGAAGGAATTCTGGGCGTCGTCCATGAAGTGCTGGATGAGCTTGAGGTACTCGGCCTTGAACTCCTCACGGGAAGCCTTCAGACGGTCGATCTCCTCGAGCTCGGCCTGCTTCTCGGTCAGAGCCTGACGGATGACCTCGCGGGCCTTGGCGTCGGCTTCGTTGCGGATGCGCTCAGCGTTCTCGTTGGCGTCGTTGACGATGCCCTCGGCGGTCTGCTGGGCAGCGATCAGAGCAGCGGAGATCTGGCGCTCCTGAGCGGACAAGTCGGGTGCGGGAGCGGCCACGGGAGCGGCGGGAACGGCCTGAGCGGCAGCGTCCTGAGCCTGGGCAAGCTGAGCCTGCGTGTCAGCAAGCTGCTGCTCGGTGGCAGTCAGACGACCCTTAAGATCGACAATCTTGGCAAGCATAGCGTCAACCTCGGAGGACAGCGTCTCCAAAAAGACGTCGACCTCGGCGGGATCATAGCCGCGCTTGGCCTCAGAGAAAGTCTGAGCCTGGATGTCAGCAGGGGTAATAGCCATAACAAGTTCTCCTTTTTCATCGCCTCGGCGCCGGGCGCCCGACGTAAGTTACTGAGCCAGTACTATACGAGTATACCTATAAGAAGCTGCAGAATCAGCCTCTGCACCAACTGCAACGCAATAATTGCAACGACCGGCGAAAAATCAACGCCGCCCATCGGCGGAATAAACCGACGAAACAGGTTGAGCCACGGGCCGCAGACGCTATCGAGCACCGCGGCGATATCCTGCAGCAGGCCGCCCTGCTTCATGGGAATCCACGTCATAAAGCAATAGACCACAATGAGCGTGGAGTAGAAGTTGAACAGCGTGTTGACCAGCTGGACAATGGTGTAGATGTTGATGAGAATCTCCTCGTCTTGGGTTTACTTAAGGTAGCCGTCGGCGCGCAGCTTCTTGAGGTCCGAATCCTTGACCTCGCAGCCGGCGGGCAGCACCATAAACACGCGATCGCCCACCTCTTTGACCGTAGCGCCCAGGCCACAGGCAAAGCCATAGCTAAAGTCCAGGACGCGTTTGGCGACCTCGGTGCGAACGCCAACAAAAATCAGCGCAACGGGCTGCTTGGTGCGCACACGGCGGACAACGGTCTCGACATCGTCATAGCTCTCGGGACGCAGGACGTAGGCAGGCAGCTGCGGCGTGGCGTTGATGATGTTGCTCGCATAGGCCGAGGCGTCGCTCGGCGCAGAAGCGGGCGCAGGTGCCGCGGCGCGAGCGCGAGCGCTCTCGGCATAGCTCGACGGCGTGTCGTAAGCGCCGGGACGATAGCCGCCCGCGGCACTATCCTGTGAACGCGACGGCGGATTGTACGTCGTTGCATGACGGGAGTCGTCGCCGACCAGTTGGCCGGAACGCGTATACACGGCGACCGACTCGGCCTCACCGCGACGCGTCTGCCCCAGCAGGCCGTTACTCGGCTCGTCCTGGGTATAGAAGCCCTCACCAGAGGCACCGCTGTAGCCGTTGTTCTGATAGCCATCGTCGTAGCCGTCATCGTAGCCGTAGTCGTCATCCTGGCCATAGTCCTGGTCGTAACCCTGCTGGCCGCCAAGGTGCATCTTATTTTTAATCTCGTCAAGGAAGCCCATGGTTGTGTCCTCTCACGGTTTAGTGCAGGCGCTCTGTAAACCAGTGCGCACTTCAGAGCCCTATTTTACTGCAAACTCCGGGCTAAATACTACCCTGCCCAGGCGAACGAGCGTAGAGCCCTCCTCAAGAGCGGGCTCAAAGTCCTCGCTCATGCCGCAAGAGAGCTCGGGCAGCCTCAAATCGGGATGCGCCGCCTCCAGCTCATCCCTCAGCTCTCGCAGCCCGGCAAAGGTGCGACGCGCCACATCCTTGTTCCCCCGAGGGGCCATAGTCATAAGGCCCTGCACACAAATTCCCTCAAGTTCCGCAAGCTCGCCGGCAGCACCTCGAATCTCATCGGGCGAAAAGCCGCCCTTGGACTCCTCGCCGCTTACGTTGACCTCGATCAGCACCTGTTGGGGAGCGGCGAGCTCGCCCGCTTCGATTTTGCGGACAGCACGGCTCGAGATCGCCTGCGCCAAATGAAGCGACCCCACCGAATGAATCAGCTCGGCCGAGCCCAACACCGCGTTGATCTTGTTGGTCTGAAGGTTGCCAATCATGTCGAAGCGCACCTCGGGCAGCTCCGGATGATCCGCCAGACCTGCAAGTTTGCGAACGAGCTCTTGTGGGCGGTTCTCGGCAAAATGGCGATATCCCACCTGGATGGCCGCGATGGTCTCATCGACGCCGACGGTCTTGGACACGGCAATCAAACGCGCAGCATCGCGGGACCTCCCGGCGCGATCGAGCGCGGCATAGAAACGCTCGAGTATCTGCTCGCGGCGAGCGCGCATTACATTCAAATAGTTATCCATTGCCAATCGCCTCCGCTAACAGCACAACAAGTAGTCCCATGCTAACGCAAGAGCGCAGCCCCGCATCCGCAAGGCCGCGCTCCCTTAGGTATTTACAATCTCTCAACGAACGGGGGGCACCCTACTCCTCGTCGTCCTCGGCATCATCCTCGTCCTCAAGATGATCCAACAGGTAGCGAAGACCCTCGCTCACCTCGTGAGCGGGCACCTTGGCAACAAAGCGTGCATCCACGGCGGGCCTCATGATGACGCCCTCGCCCGAAGGCACGCGCATGCTCTCGAGCTCGTCCTCGTCCGTACGGGCGATATCGCCGACAGTCATACGTTGGCCGGTCAAAAGGAAGGTCAGACGGCAGGCGGCGTCGATGGAGATCGAGGCAATGCGATCGAGGTAGCGCGAAACCATGATGGCGCGGCGCAAGTCGTCATAGTTGCTGTCGTCGTCCATAAAATCACCCGTGTCCATGCGGTTAAAGGTGCGGAAGAACTTCTCGTACGCCGCATGCACCGGCTCGTCCTCGACGGCCAGGTTGCAGATGATGGACATGTCATTGGTAACGAGCGCGGAAAGCGACGAGCCCAGCACCTGGTAAACAGCTTCGGCCTCGGCCTCTACCGTACCGACGAGCTCCTGGGGCAGCGAGATATCGGCCTTGACCATATGACGCGTGGCGCGGCAGATCTGGCGAACCTTATCGGTCATGCGCTGCAGATTAAAGTCGACATAGATGATCGTCTGCAGCAAACGGAAGTCGGAGGCGACCGGCGACTGCGTAGCAATCAGGTTGTAGCACACGGCCTCCAAGTTGGCGCAGCGGGCATCAATCGAGAGCGTGCGCTTCTTGGTCTTGGTGGCGAGCTTGCGGTCATCGGTCACATAGGCCTTCACGGCGTCGTGAAGGGCCAGATCGACGGCCTCGTAGATGCCCAGCATCTCGTGACGGGCCTCGATGAGCTGACGGGAAAACAGTTTGCGCATGGTTCACTCCAATCAGTTGGGTGCGGTCATGCCGCCCGCACAGTGAATACACACCGGACAAGGTCCGATCGGCTTGGGACTAGTCGCACCGATCAGCCAAAGCGGCCGGTGATATAGTCTTCCGTCCGCGAATCCACCGGGCTGGTGAAGATCGCGTCGGTTTGACCATACTCGATGAGCGTGGCGGGCTCGCCGGCAACTTCCTGCAAGAAAAATGCGGTGTAGTCGCTAATGCGAGCGGCCTGCTGCATAGAATGCGTGACGATGATGATCGTCATCTCGGGCGCCAGCTCGGCCATCAGATCCTCGACCTTAGAGACGGACGTGGGGTCGATGGCGGAGCAGGGCTCGTCCATCAGAAGGACATCGGGCTGCACCGCAAGCACGCGCGCGATGCACAGACGCTGCTGCTGACCGCCCGAGAGCGCCAAACCATCCTTGTTGAGCTGATTGGATACCTCTTTCCAGAGGTTGGCGCGCTTGAGCGATTCTTCCACGATGTCGTCGAGGTCGCTTTTGCTAGTCACGCCCTGCAAACGAGGGCCAAAAGCGACATTCTCGTAGATGGATTTGGGAAACGGGTTGGGCTGCTGAAAGATCATGCCCACGCGGCGGCGAAGGTCGACCGGGTCGACGCCCTCGGCATAGATATCGTTACCGTCGAGCGTCATGGTGCCCTCGACACGAGTACCCTCGATGAGGTCGTTCATACGGTTGATGCAGCGCAAAAACGTCGATTTGCCGCAGCCCGAAGGGCCGATAAACGAGGTGATGGCGTTTTTGGCGATGTTGAGGTCGAGCCCCGTCAGCGCGTGAAAGTCACCGTACCAAAAGTTGAAATCCTTGGCCGTGATGGCCGCTTGCTCCGGCGTGGGAGCGGACTGATAGACGGACATGGGACTCCTTAACTAGCGGCGTTTGCGCGACAGATAACGCGCAAACAGGTTGAAGGCCAGAATAATCGCCATCAACAAAAGCGCAGTACCGTAGGCTGCGTTCATGTTGATGCCGTCGTTGGCAAGCAAATAGAGGTGAACGGTCATGGGACGACCAGAATCGAGCGGCGAAATAGGCAGGTTGATGGCCTGACCCATGGTGTAGAGCACCACGGCGGTCTCGCCGATGGCGCGACCGATGGCAAGGACGATACCGGTGGCGATGCGGCCAAAGGCTGAAGGAAGCACGATCTTCGAGACGACCTGCCACTTGGTGGCGCCCAGGCCATATGCGCCCCAACGGATATAGCGCGGAACGGCGCGGATTGCCTCCTCGGTGGTGCGCATGACGATGGGCAGCATCAGAAGCGCCAGCGCCAGGGCGGCCGAGACCATCGAAAGGCCCAGACCCATGGCCTCGACAAACAAGGCGTAGCCAAAGAGGCCCATAACAATGGAAGGCACCGAGGCCAGGGCATCGGCAGCATAGCGAATGATGTCGACAACCTTGCCCTGTTTGGCGTATTCGGCCAGATAGACCGCAGCCAAGACGGCAACCGGCGTGCAGATGAGCATGGCGAGCGCCGTCACGTAGACGGTCGAGACGATCGTGGGCCAGATGCCACCCTCGGCGTTTACGCCCTGCGGCCAGCCAAAGATAAAGTCGAGCGAGATATGCGGAAGGCCGTTGATGACCACGTAGGCGATGATGGCGAGCAACACCAGGGTGGTGATATAGGCCGCGGCGCGAAACACGCCGAGCATAATCTTGTTGGACAGGTCCTTGTTAATGCGGCCCTTCTTGCCATGGGAAAGGGCACGCTTGATGCGCTCGCGCGACGAGGTCGTATCGACCGTCGTGTCAACGGAATCGGACATAGCCTACCCCCTCTTCTTCTTGGAAATCAGACGGACGATACCCACCAGTGCAGCGGAGATGATAAACAGGACCACGCCCATGCCAAACAGAGCCGAGCGATGCAGGCCCGAGGAATAGCTCATGTCGAGCGCGATCTGGCTCGTGAGCGTCGAGATGGGGCTCGAGATGCTATCCGGAATGACCGGGGCGTTGCCCACGACCATCAGCACGGCCATGGTCTCGCCGATGGCGCGTCCCATACCCAGGACAATTGCATCGACAATGCCCAGCTTGGCTGCAGGCAGCACGACCTTGTAGATGGTCTGCCACTTGGTGGCACCCATGGCATAGGACGCCTCGCGAATGCCCATGGGAATGGAATTGAGGGCATCGATCGTGAGCGTGGTGATGGTGGGAACGATCATGATGGCGAGCACGAACCAAGCCGTCAGCGCGCCAAAGCCAAGACCGCCGGTCAGCTGCGCGATAAACGGGCGGATGATGACCATGCCAAAGAAGCCGTAGATGATGGAGGGGATGCCCGCCAGCAGGTCGACGGCGGGGCTGATGAGCCTGCGCACGCGCTTGCTGGCGATCTCGACCAGATACACGGCCGTGCCCACACCCAGGGGCACGCCCATGGCGAGCGCACCGACCGTCACCAGACCAGAGCCCGCCAGCAGCGACATGATGCCGTAGTGACCCTCAGAGGGCGCCCATGTAAAGCTAAAGAAGTCCGCCAGGCCGATGTCGGTAAAGACGGGCAGCGCCGAGTACGTGGTAAAGACAAAAATCAGGATGACGGTGACGACCGCCAAGAACGCGCAGGCAAAGAAGATCCACTGCAGCGCCTTCTCCTTGAGATAGGTGCTACGCGACACCAACGCCAACTCACGCTTTTTGGGCGTCTGAGCCTCCTGCTCAATCTGGGGGGTTTCCTGTGCTTCCACGCTACTCACTCCCCTTTCCGTCGTTGGTGACGGGAATAAAGCCCGCCTCGCGAATCTGCTCGTCCATCTTCTCGGACGTCACATAGTCAATGTAGTCCTGCGCCTGATGCGAAGGCGTACCCTTCACAAAGAAGTAAAGGTCGCGCGAGATGGGATAGCCGCCACTTGCGACCGTCTTCTCGGATGCCTCGACATGGTTAACCGAAACGGCCTTAACCGAGGTCGTGGCGTTGAGGCTCTCGACAAAACCCAGCGAGATGTAGCCAATGGCGCCATGCGAGCGGGACACGACGTCGCGCACTTGGCCCGTACCCGAAAGAACGGCCGAGCGGCGATCGAACGGCGTGCCGTCCATCACGATGGTACGGAAGGCCTCGCGCGTACCGGACGCCTCGTCGCGGTTGATAACCTGAATCTTCAGGTCCTCTCCGCCGACTTCCTTCCAGTTGGTGATCTTGCCGGCGTAAATATCGCGGAGCTGCTCGGTCGAGAGATTGTCGACCGGGTTGTCGTCGTTCACGATGACTGCGATGCCGTCGTGCGCGATTACGATCGGGGTCAGGCCAAGGTCTTGTTCGTCGGCATTGAGGCCACGAGACGAGCTGGCGATGTCGGCCGTGCCGTTGCTGACGGCCTCGATACCCGCAGAGGAGCCAAGGCCGGAGACGAGCACATCGGTGCCGGCCTCTTCCTTAAAGCCCTCGGCTGCGATCTCAGCAATGGGAAGGCACGTGGTCGAGCCGGCCACGGTAATAGAAGATGTGGAAGATCCCGAGGAGCAAGCACACAGCGTGAGCGTAAGCACTGCAGCACTCAGGACCGATGCGATCTTTCTCATAGCATCACGCCGATCGCAGCATGGCGCCCACAGGTGCCGCCCTCGTTGCGGTAGGAATAAAAGCGGTCGTTCCGACGAACGGTGGAAAGCTTGGTGTCCACAATGCTGTTCGCCTCGACGCCGGCGTCCATCAGCGCCTCGCGAATGGCGGCGGAAAGATCGAGCATACGAGAAGCGGAGGCATCGATGCACGCGAACTCGGCGGCAAAGCGATCCATAAGTTCTTGGGACACCTCGTACTCGTCGCCCAGGATATGGGGCCCAATGTAGGCAGAGATGTCGTCCGACTTGCAGCCAGCCGCCTTACAGAGCGCTTGGCACGCCTTGGCGGAAATGCGCGCAATCGTACCCTTCCAGCCAGAATGCACCACGGCAAAGCCGCCGGGAGCCACCAGTACCACGGGAACGCAATCGGCAAAGCAGAGCATCACGGGCACCTCACGGGCCGTGCAGACGATGGCATCACAGCCCTCGGCAATCTGCTCGCGAATGTTCTCGAGACCATCGGCACCGTTCGAGGTCACCGTCACGACATGGTCACCGTGTACTTGATTGGGAACAAGCAGGTTGTGCTCGCACTCGGCGGCACCCATAGCCTCGAGCACGCGACGACGATTTTCTTGAACGGCAAAGGGGTCATCACCAACATGCGAGCCCAAGTTGAGTGAGGAGTACACATCTTCGGAAACACCGCCGGCGCGTTCGGTGAAGGCAAAGCGAACATCGTGCGTCGCGCCCTCCACCAATGTAACCCCATCATGGTCGACACGCGAAACGCTGTCCGCACGTACTGCCATACTAAAGCCTCCTAATAACACAAGTATCGCGGCGACGCCGCAGCAGTCCGTGCCACACGGCTGCCATACTTCATCAAAAGGATACCCGCAGCGGTAGGAACCAAACGTAAGGGGAACGTAAGGAGATTGGAGACTTTCGTTTACAAAGGCGAAACACAACAAAAAGGGGTGCGCCCAATCGGACGCACCCCATGCAGGTCACTGAGAAAAACGAACTAGAAGCTGCCGCGCTTGAGGAAGTCGGGAAGCTCAAACTGGTCGTTGCCAAAGTTGGGGAGCTCGGTACCACCGACGTTGCGAGTCGGGGCAGCCTGAGCCGGGCTCGTGGCAGGAGCGGTGCGCTGCGGCTCGGCAGAAGCAGCGGCCTTGCTCTGGGACTGCTGAGCAGCGAAGAGCTCGTCCTGACGGTTGACGTTGGAGTCGGAGAAGCCCGTGGCGATAACGGTGATACGCACCTGGTCGCCCAGGGACTCGTCCACAACGGTACCGAAGATGATGTTGGCCTCGGGGTCGACGGCGTTGGCGACAACGTCGGCGGCGTCGCTGATCTCCTGAATACCCAGGTCCTTGGAACCGGCAATGGAAAGCAGGACGCGCGTGGCACCATCGATGGAGCTCTCGAGCAGCGGGCTGGAAATAGCCTGCTGGGCTGCGTCGACGGCACGGGTGTCCCCAGAAGCGGTACCGATGCCCATCATAGCGGTACCGGCCTGCTTCATGATGGTCTTAACATCGGCGAAGTCCAGGTTGATGATACCGGGAACGGTGATGAGGTCGGTGATGCCCTGGGTGCCCTGGGAAAGGACGCCATCGGCGATTGCAAAGGCCTCGAGCATGGTGGTCTTCTTCTCGGCGATGTCGAGCAGCTTGTCGTTAGGGATAACGATCATGGTGTCGACGCAGTCGGAAAGCGTCTTAATGCCCTCTTCGGCGCTCTTCTTGCGCTTGCGGCCCTCAAAGGTAAAGGGCTTGGTCACGACGGCGACGGTCAGCGCGCCGACCTCGTTCATCGCGATATCGGCAACGATGGGAGCAGCGCCGGTACCGGTGCCACCGCCCTCGCCGCAGGTGATGAACACCATATCGGCGCCAGCGAGCGCCTCGGCGATGTCGTCACGGGACTCATCGGCAGCCTTACGGCCGACCTCGGGGTTGGCACCAGCGCCCAGGCCGCGGGTCAGGTCGGTGCCAATGTGTACCTTGATATCGGCATCAGAGATCGCGAGTGCCTGAGCATCGGTGTTGATGGCAACAAACTCGACGCCGCGGATGCCCTCTTCGATCATTCGATTGACCGCGTTGGTACCGCCGCCACCGACGCCGACCACCTTAATGACGGCAAGGTAGTTGTTGATCTCTGTCTCGTGCATGTCGGTCCTCCGAACAAAGGTTATAGCCATAGCATGGGTTGACCCCTGCGCACATTAACCTTCAAGTTGAAAGTAAATGCAAAGGTAAACCGTATTATGTTTGCACATTATGAACGTATCAGTCAAATAATTGACGGTGAAAACCAAACAAACCAGATAAACGGCGCGGTATACCCCGTCAACAAAGGCTAGAAGACGCTACGAGGTCGGCGCGTTCCTAAACGTATAGTTGCCAGGAGATCGAACGTTGATATACGTCACGCCCTCCACCTGCGAAAGCAGCTTGGTAACGATACGCTCCTTTTTGGCGATGTCGTCCGAATCGCCGAGCGACACCTCGATACCGTTATCGAGGTTCGCCGAGATGGCCTCGACCGAGGGCGTGGAAATATCCTTGACCTGGCCCAGGAACTCGCTCGAGAAACCGCGGACGTAATCCAGGCCGGCCTTAACGGCCTTGGAGTTTACCGCTTGCCCCGAAACCGGTGCGACATCGGCCGAGACATCGGTCAGCAGCACGGCACCGTAATGTTTGGCGAGCGCCAGAGCGGCATCGATGCCATCCAGGGTGCTGGCACCCTCCCCCGTTGTGGTGACATTGCCCTGGTCGTCAACATCGACCGAGGTAGACAGCGGTGCAATCCATGTGTCATCGTCCCCGATCGCCCATGCAAGATCGTCGGAGCTAATGTAGGCGATTGCGATAACTTTGCGTTCCGTCGGCGTGATGATGAGCGTATGGGGAAATTGACGCTGGACATCCACGCCCGAGACCCACGGATTTTGCTTGAGGCCCTCGGTGATCTGGTCGGGATTCACGTTGAACAGCGACGTGTTCTCGGGCAAATCGATCAGCTGGATGGCATCGTGCTTGGTCACATGCTCGCTGCCCTGGATCTGAATATCGGTAGCGGCGAACAGGCCAGAGTTAATGACGACGACAGCAACGACTGCAAGCACTGCCAGAGCGGCAAGGATGCCGCCCACGATTTTGCCCTTGCCCTTAACGGCAGAAGCGGCACCCGCCGCATGATTTGCCAGGGCGCCGATCGATGACAGCGGATTAGAGCCCTTTTTGCCCGATTGCGGTTTTGCGGAGGCCGACACCGACGTCAGCATACGTGGCTTAGATGCACCCAGCGCGCGACCGGGACGCGTCGCCTTTGCCCCCAACGAGGGCTTGGCCGACGCCATGGGACGAGAAGGCTTGGCGCCCGTCGACGGTTTGGGCGTCACCGAGGGGCGTACCGTGGGACGAGCAACCTTTTTGGCCGCGGGGCGTCCACCAAGCTGCGAGCCGGCAGTCGGACGCTTGGCAGGCCGCACGGACCCGGCGGGCTTAGAAGGCATGACGGATTTACGTTGAGGCTGAGATGGTGCGCCGGAACGCCCTCCGGCGCGGCGGAAGGTTGGTTTCGATGCTCTAGAAGCCGAGGAATTTAACTTCCGGTCTGAGCTCGATGCCATACGCCTCCCTCACCTTTCCGTGCACATGTCTGATAACCGCGGCCACGTCATCGGCCGAGGCGGTCCCGTTATTAACGATAAAATTAGCGTGTACGGGCGAAACTTCCGCGCCGCCAACCGAAAATCCCTGTGATCCACAATCCTCAATGAGCTTTCCCACGCTCGCATCGGGCGGGTTGCGAAAGACCGACCCGCAGGATGCACAGCCCATGGGCTGTGTGCGTTTGCGCCGCGTCAGATACCGCTCCATACGCTCACGGATATCGGCCTTGGGCGCAGGTTTGAGCTTGAGCACGCATTCCAGAATGATCTCGTTGCGTGGCAAACTGCATTCACGGTAGCCCCAAGCGATCTCTGAACCCGCGTAATGCTTGATTCCGGAGCCCGGGTCAAATGTAACGACATCTTCGACCAGCGAACCAATCCACTCGGTTCGCGTGCCGGCATTCATGGACACGGCACCGCCAACGGAGCCGGGAATACCGACCGCAAACTCAAGGCCCGAAAGGCTGCGCGACAGCGCGTCGTTGACCAGGCGAGCGAACATCACGCCCGCACCGACCGTCAGCGTGCAACCGTCCTCGGCGACAACCGTACGCTGGAACTCGCGCCCCAGCGAAATAACGGCGCCGCGATAGCCCGCATCGGCAACAAGCAGATTAGATCCCTTGCCGATAATGACCCACGGCACCTGCTCACGGTCGAGCACCGCCACGGCACGACGCAGGGCATGATAGCTGTGACACGTCACAAAGAGGTCCGCCTTGCCGCCGATACGATAGCTCGTATGGCGCGCGAGGCGTTCATCCTCGATTACGTCCGTATCGATCATGCCCGAAAGCGCCATGACGGCGTTAAACAGACCCATGGGGTTTAAGCGTCCTTCTTGGCAGTCAGATACTCGATGAACTCGGGGCCGACCGTCGTGACGTCGCCGGCACCCATGGTAAGCAGCAGATCGCCCTCGCCCACCATCTTCTCGAGCTCCTCGTTGAGCTCAAGACGGCTCGAGCAGTACACGACCTCCTTACCGGGGTGCTTGGCGCGCACGGTATCGGCGAGCATCTTGGACGTGACGCCCGGGATGGGCATCTCGCCGGCAGAAAACACGTCGATCAACAGCAGCTTGTCGGCATTGGCGAAGGCATCGGCAAAGTCGTCGCACAGAGCCTGCAGACGTGAGTAGCGGTGCGGCTGAAACACAACGTCGACATGCTTGTAACCAAGCGACGAAGCGGCAGCGAGGGTCGCCTTGACCTCGGTGGGATGATGGCCGTAGTCGTCGACCACGGTAATACCATCGATATCACCCACATGGGTAAAGCGGCGACGGACGCCCTCAAAGCTCGAAAGCGCCTTTGCGGCGGCGTCGATATCGAGCCCCAGAACATGAGCGACCGTAAGAACCGCCGTGGCGTTGAGCATGTTGTGGCGGCCGGGGTTGCTCTTGATCTCGACGGCGTGCTCGGTGCCGTCCTCAAAGCGGACGACAAAGTCGCTCTGGATACCCTGGACGTCCGGATGCAAACAGACGATGTCGTTGGTCTCGGCAAAGCCGTAGGAGAGCACGTGGCGACCGGTCGACCTGGCGAGCTCGACCAGATGCGGGTCCTCGCCACAGACGATGACCGTGCCGTCCTCGCCCACCAGACTCATAAACTTGGCAAAAGTGGCCTCGATCTCCTCGATACCCGAGTAATGATCGAGATGGTCGGCCTCGACGTTGGTAACGATGACCACGTTGGGGTTAAGGAACAGGAAGGAGCTGTCGGACTCATCCGCCTCGGCGACAAAATAGTCGCACGAGCCGTTCTTGCCGTTGGTATCGTAACCCTCGACAATGCCGCCGATCAGGAAGCTGGGGTCCAGACCCATGCGGTCGAGCATGGTGGCGCACATCGAAGAGGTCGTGGTCTTGCCGTGAGTACCGGCAACGGCGACGGTGGTGTAGCCGTGGCCCAGAGCCGAGAGCATCTTGGCGCGGGGCCACACGGGAATACCCAGCTCGCGCGCACGGACGAGCTCGGGGTTGGACTCGGGAATAGCGGTAGAGACCACGACGACGTCAGGCTTGACCTCGTCGATGGTAGCGGCCTCATGGCCCACATGCACCTTCACGCCGGCGCGGGTGAGCTGGCGAATATAGCGAGACGTCTTAAGGTCGGAGCCGGTAACGACATAGCCGCGCTCGTGAAGGACGAGGGCGATGCCGCTCATGCCGGCGCCACCGATACCGATAAAATGGGCGCTCTTGAACTCGGGCGCGGAGGTTGCAGTCTTGGAATCAGCCATGTGCTCGTGTACTCCTTGCGTAAACACTGCCTGTAACCCGTTTACTGTACCGCACCTACCGTATCCGCGCGAGGGAGACCCGCGATATCCCGTCTAACTAACGCAATCCTTCTACCGCGTCCGCCAAAAGGACGGCAGCGCGATCCTGGGCCAAACCGCGAGCCGCCTGGCGCATGGCATCACGCGCCCGCGCATCATCGATAAGATGCAGCAGCTCATCGGCAAACGCCTGGGTATCGATATCGGAGTCGGCACAGAGCACGCCGGCACCGGCATCGACCAGATAGCGGGCATTGGTGGTCTGATGATCGGCCGTCGCATGCGGATACGGCACCAGTACCGAAGGGGTGGCAAGAGCGGCGATCTCGGCAACGCTCGAAGCGCCCGAGCGCGAGAGGACCAAATCGGCCGCAGCCAGCATATCGCCCATATTGTCGATGTAGGGCTGGACACGATACCGCTTTGCCTCCTCGGGCGACAGGGCAAGAGCGCGCTCGGTGTCCTCAAAGCCATCGGCACCCGTCGAATGCAAAACATAGAGATTATCGCGCGAGAGCAACTCGTTTTTAAGCGAAGCCACGCGCTCATTAAGATGTTGAGCACCAAGTGAGCCGCCAAACACCAGCAGGAGCGTGGCGTCCTCAGGCACGTCGAGAGCCCTGCGGCCGCGAACCCGATCTCCCTCGATCACAGAACGGCGCACGGGGTTGCCGGTCATGAGCACATGGTCAGGATCGCCCTCGCGCTCAAACACGGAACGCGCTGCCGGCACCGAAATGCAAACGCGAGCGGCATGGGGACTCATCATCTTGTTAGCAAGGCCCGGGACGGAATTCTGTTCGTGCAGCAGATACGGAATGCCCGCGTCCTTGCACCAGCCCAGAAGCGGGACCTCGACATAGGCGCCAAAACCTATAGCGACATCGGGCTTACAGGCTTTGGAAAAATGGCTGCCGAGCGCGAGCTTCGCCTTATAGACACGCCACAGCGAGCTCAATGCCGTCCAAGGACGAGAGCGGTCGAAGCCCGTAACCGTAATCGGTACAAAATCGAACCCTGCCTCGGGAACCAGACGACCCTCGAGCTTATGCGACTGACCCACAAACACAACGTGGTGGCCACGGTCACGCAGTTCCTCGGCCAAGGCGAGTGCGGGGTTGATATGTCCCGCCGTGCCGCCGGCTGCGATAGCAACGGTCATCTTATCGGTCATGGTAGTCCCTTCGTACGCGCGGCCCCTGGTCGTCGGTGCGCAAGCGCGCCGACGGGTCCGAATTCAAGTCGATTCGATTATATCCGCCACCCGCATTGCGCGGCGTCGGTCGTTGCGGGCGACCCTGCGGCGCAGAGCGCGGCCGGGGACGGGCATCCGACTCCGAAGCAAAACCGTTCAAGACGGTAAAACCGCCACGCGACGAGCGCTCCCCGCGTACATGGGGAACACCGGCAGTGCTCTCGTCCAAAACGGCAAAGCTATCGCGACGACGATCGTATTCATCGCGTCGAGCGCTCTCGTGCGAAACGCGCAAGATAAGACCGGCGAGCATGAGCGACACGATAATCGACGAGCCGCCATAGCTGATAAACGGCAGCGGCTTACCCGTCATGGGAAACACGTTGAGAATACCCAGCGCGTTAATCAAAAACTGCACCGCGAGGATAACCGCAGAGCCCGAAGCCATGAGCGCCCCACGACGATCGGTAGCCTGCTCGGCGATTCGAAACGCCGAGTAGATCAGCATCGCAAACACCAAGAAAAACAGCAGCGTCCCCAAAAAGCCAACCTCCTCGCCAATAATGGCCAGGATGTAGTCGTTGTGCGCCTCGGGCAAATACGAGTACTTCATGGTTGAATTGCCGATACCGCGGCCGCACAATCCGCCCGAGGCAAACGCCATAATGGCGAGCGTTGCCTGATAGCCGTCTCCATACTCGTCGGCCCAAGGGTTCAAGGCAACCTGAATGCGCACCATACGGTACGGCTCGGCGACAAGCGCGACCACGATAACGACGATACCGATAAGAATCGCACCGATGATGAACTTAGGGTCAAGGCCGGCAAAGAGCGCCATGCACATGAGCGTCAACAGAATAATCAGGATGGTGCCAAAGTCGGGCTGAATAAAAATCAAGAAGACCGAAGGTCCCAAATAGAGACCCATGTTCTTAAGGAACTCATTGATGTTGCCACCGGGCGAAAACACGCGGTCGAGCATAATGGCCGAATAGGCAATAGCAAACGGCTTGAGAAACTCCGATGGCTGAAACTGGATGCCGGCAATGTTCAGCCAACGCGTAGCGCCACGGCTACCGCTGCCAACAAGGAATACCGCAAGCAGCAATATCATCATAGCGATAAGAGCAAGTTTAAGTGCCCCTTCGCCAAACCAGCTATCGGGTGCAACGCGCGCGATGAACTCGAGGGCGGCAACGCCGACGACAGTGAACATAAACTGCCGAAACAAAAAGTAGGTCGCGGAGCCGTTCTCGTGAAGTGCCTCGACTGAAGAAGCCGAGTACACCATAAGCAGGCCAAAACAGACCAGCGAGAACAGGCAGGTCAAAAAGACCAGGCGGGGTCGCATGATACGCGCGGGAACGCCGGCGATATAACGTTCGCCTATGCCCTGTGTGCCACGACCGGCGCGCGGCGTACTGCGCTGCGAGGAAGCACGGTCCGAGTCGGGCCTCCTCATATTCTGTCGGGGGCTCTCCTCTCTCACCGGCAACCCCTATTCCATTTGTGTATTGGACGCAGCGGCAAGCTGGGCCACATAGTCCTTAAACACGCGGCCGCGCTCCTCGTAGCCCGAGAACTCATCGAACGAAGAGCAGGCGGGCGACAGTAAGATCACATCGCCGCGGCTCGAGAGCGAACGGGCAACATCCACGGCATCGCGCAGGTCGTCGGCCTGGGCGATATCGACATCACCGTCGACATCCGCTTCGTCCATAGCGGCGGTAAAGCGCTCGCGCGCGTCGCCAAAGCAGACCACCGAACGAACGTTGTTCATCACAACGCGGGCAAAGGACTCGAGCGGCGTGCCCTTATCGTGACCGCCGAGCAGCAAGATCACATCGTCATCGGGAAACGCCGTCAGGGCCTTTTCGACCGCATCGGTGTTCGTTGCCTTGGAATCGTTGACGTAGCGCACGCCATCGATCTCGCCACAGGGCTCAACGCGGTGCTCCAGCGGCTGGAACGAGGCCAGGCCGCGACACACACCGTCAACATCGGCGCCGACCGTCAGGGCCGCCGCGGCAGCACACAGGGCATTGATTACATTGTGATGGCCCGAAATCTTAAGCTCGGACGTATCGACGAGCGGGGTCTCGACGCCCTTCAGGCGAACGATCATCTTGCCATCGCGCACAAATGCGGCGTCCTCGCCCGCAGGCTCGTCAAAAGCAACCTTACAGATGCGGCGACCCGGAACATAGATGTACTCATCGAACTCGTGGATACCGGCATCCTCGACATCAACAATCACCAGGTCATCGTCGACCATGTTCTCGAAGAGCTTAATCTTGGCGAGCGCATAGTTCTTATGGCTCTTATGCCAGCCCAGATGGTCGGGGGTAATGTTGAGCAGCACCGCCACACGGGGGTGAAGCTCCTGGGTCGTTGCGATCTGATAGCTCGAAAGCTCCGCCACAAACCACTCGTTATGCGCGCGGCCATCGATTTCGTTCACCGGCGGCTCACCGATGTTGCCGACAGCAACGCTCGCCTCGCCCGCCGCCTTAAGCAGGTAGTCGGTCAGCGACGTGGTGGTCGTCTTGCCGTTGGTGCCAGTAATGGCAATCCAGTTTTGGGGAGACAGACGGTAGGCAAACTCGGGCTCACCCATAATCTGGGCAGCGTGATCGCGGCCAGCCTTAAAGAATGCCGAGAACTCCGAGATGCCCGGACACGTCACGCACACATCAAACGCGCCCTCGACCTGTTCTGTTCCATAGACAAATGATGCCCCGTGCGCCTCGAGCAAACGCGTGGCATCATTGGGCTCGGACGTGCCGCCACCGTATACGGTAACGGAACTCACGCGCTCGGGGTGCGCAAGCGCCCAGCGAGCAACATCAAGACCGGACTTACCCTGACCCAAAACGAGCAGGCTAAAGACATCAGCAAGAGGCATGAAAGACCACTATCCCAACTGGAAGAACAACGCGAGGCCCAGGGCTCCAAAGGCCGCGGCGACAATCCAAAAACGGATGACGACCTTGGTCTCGGCCCAGCCCTTCTTTTCAAAATGATGGTGAATGGGCGCCATGAGAAAGACGCGCTTGTGCGTAAAGTGGAAATAGACGACCTGAATCATGACCGACAAGGTCTCGACGATAAACAGGCCGCCGATGATGAGGGAAACGACCTCGGTGTTGGTAATGATGGAGGTGCAGGCAAAAGCGGCACCCAGCGCCAGCGAGCCGGTATCACCCATAAAGATGCTCGCCGGATAGCAGTTGAACCACAAAAAGCCCAGGCACGCACCGGCGCACGCAGTGCAGAAGATGGACAGATTCACATCGCCGTGCAAAAACGCCATGGCAGCCATGGCCAGCATGGCGATCATGGAGGTGCCGCCGGCAAGGCCGTCCAAGCCATCGGTGAGGTTTACGGCGTTGGAAAGGCCCGCGATCATCAGCCAGCAAAAGACAAGGTAGAGCCACGGGAAAGAGAGACCGCAAATGGTGGTCGAGAGCACGCCAAGGTCGATCGTCAGGCCACCGGGGAAACGAATCTCGGGGGCGACGCCGCACCAGTTGACGGCAAGCACGGTAAAGGTAACGCAGATGAGGGTAAGGCCGATCATCTTGGCGTGAGGCGTCAGGCCGAGCGAGCGGCCGTGCGTGACAGAAGTGAGGTCATCGATGAGACCGAGAACGCCGGTTGCCAGCGTGGCGAGCAGCACAAGCACGAGCTCGGTGGTGAGCTTGCCCATCAAAAGGCACGTCAGCGAAACGGCAACCAGAATGATGACGCCACCCATGGTGGGCGTGCCCTGCTTAATCAGGTGACGCTTGGGGCCATCGGCACGAACCTGCTGGCCGATACCCTCGACCTTTAGGAGCTTAATCCACCACGGCATGAGCAGCATCGCGATGATAGCGGCGATACCCAATCCCAAAAAAGCCTGGTACGTAGGATACGAAGGATTGCCGAACATGGACTAGCACACACCTTCCACAAAGCGATCGAGCTCAACGAAGCGGGAGCCCTTGACCAGCACGACATCATGCTTCTCAAGTGCGCCGCCCATGCGGTCGAGCACCTGCTGATAGTCGGAGAACACCTGGATGCGGTCCTCATCCATACCCATCATGTGCGCGGCCTCGGCCATACGCTGGGCAAGCTCACCGCCGACACACGCGAGCATATCGAGCTTCTTGGCCGCCGCATAGGCGCCCACCAGCTCATGCATGCGGGGGGCCTCGTCGCCCATCTCGCCCATCTCTCCCAGAACGGCCATGCGCGAACCCGTGCACGAAAGCGAACACAGCAGGTCGAGGCCGGCTGCCATCGATTCGGCACTGGCGTTATATGAGTCATCGATGACGCGAGCGCCGCTCTTGGCGCGCTTGATTTCCTGACGATGCCCGGTAATCGTAAGACCCCTAAAGGCGACATCGATCTGCTCGGGCGTCACGCCAAGGCGATAGGCAACCGCCGCGGCCTTGACGGCATTGGGAACGGACTGCACGCCGGGAATGGCAAGCAGGGTGTCGACGGTCTCGCCCAAGCCAAAATCGAGCGTAAAGACCGGGCGTCCCTCATCGTCAACGCGAATATCGCGCGCACGGACCTCATCGTCGTCCGAGACGCCCGCAAGCATCACGTCGACGCCCGCAGGCGCGGCAAAGGTATCGCGGATAAACGGGGTAAAGTCGTCCTCGCCACCCAAAACCAGCAACGGGAGAAGATCGCCGGCGGCACACATGCCGCCAACAATCTCGGATTTGGCACGAGCGATATTCTCGCGACTGCCCAGAATACCGATATGGGAGGTACCGATCTTGGTCACGATCGCAAGGTTGGGATTGGCAGACTGAGACAGGCGCTCAATTTCATGGAAATGGTTCATGCCCATCTCGAGCACCAGAACCTCGGTGTCGACAGGGGCCGCCAGTACCGTGAGAGGCATACCGATCAGGTTGTTGTAGTTGCCCTTGGTGGCCCAAACGCGATAGCGCTTGGAGAGTACCGCGGCGAGCACGTCCTTGGTCGTCGTCTTGCCGATAGAGCCGGTAATGCCAATCACCAGGCAACCAAGCTCCAAACGATAAGCGTGAGCCAGGCGCAGCAAAAACTCCTCGGGGTCATCGGTATGCAGAATGGCGCAGCCCTTCTCTTGGGCCAGCGAAAGCAGCCGGGCATCGGGCTCGCGCGTCATCACGACGGCGCCGGCACCCAACTCGATGGCACGGGAAGCAAAGTCGTTGCCGTCGACCTTTTCGCCCGGGAAGGCGACGAATATCGTGCCCTCCTCAACCTGGCGCGAGTCGATAACGCAACCGCGGCATACCCGATCGGCTTCTCCCGTCACGGTTCGGGCCCCTGTTGCGGCCGCGAGGTTGTTGACGGCGATCTCTATCATTGCAGCTCCCCTGTAAACCTAATAATGCTATCGGCGTATTGTATCCCAGCGCCGCCCATGCGTGGTGCAGGGCGTGTGAACACCTTCAGATCAAACGGCAGACCACGCTCAAGATTGCAACCCCCTACTTCGTGCGCGGGATACCCAGCACGTCGAGCGCGTTGGCCATAATGGACTGGAATGGCACCGCAGCAGCATCCGAGCCGCTCGGCGTTCCATCGAGCGTGATATAGCACAGCACCTTGGGCGATTGTGCCGGCGCAAAGCCCATAAAGGACGACATGTAATTCTCCTTGAGGTAACCGCCGTTCTCGTCAGCACGCTCGGCCGTACCGGTCTTGCCCGCCACGTCATAGCCATCGACCGCACCGCCAACGCCCGTGCCTTCGGACACGACCGTCTGCATGCACGATGTCACCTGGGCGGCAGCGTCCTCCGAAATCGCACGCTCGCCTTCGCCCCAGTCCTTCTCATCGCCCTTGCTGGACTTATAGAAGTGCGGAGTCATCATCACGCCGCCGTTCGCGATGCCGCCCACGGCACGTGCGATCTCAATCGGCGAGACGGACAGCGCCTGGCCAAAGCTCATCGAGCCAAGCGTGGCGCCGTCGTACTGGTCGCGCTCCTTGACGATGCCCAGACTCTCACCCGGAAAATCGACACCGGAGCTATGACCGATACCCCACTTGTCCACATAGGCGGCAAAATCATCGGCACCGATCTTGCGCCCCACCAGGACAAAACCGACATTGGACGAACGGCGCATCATCTCGCGTACGTCCATTGTCATGGTGTAGTCACGCTTATCGGCATCGGTAACGGTATCGTCGCCCACCTTGATACTCGCGGGAACCTCAAACGATGTGTTCGAACGCACGGCGCCCAAGTCGAAGCCGGCACCGGCCACGAGCGTCTTAAAGACCGAGCCGGGCTCGTAGGCATCCGTCACCAGACGAAGGTTCATGTCCTCGGTCTTGGCGTTTTCCAAATTGGTCTGGTCGTAGGTCGGATACGAGCAGGCGGCCAGGATCTCTCCAGTCGTCGGGTCGGTCACCAGGGCCGATCCGTTTTTGGCCTTCGTCTTCTCGACCGCCTCGGCCAAGGCATCTTCCGCGGCACGTTGGATGTTGACGTCGATCGTCGTCACGATATCCACGCCATCGATCGCGGCAACCTTTTTATAGGCACCGCCTGCGATATAGCCGCCATCTCTTGCGCGCTCGCGCACAAGAGAGCCATTCGTTCCGGTCAGAAGCTTATCGTATTGTTTTTCGAGTCCCGTCAGGCCAGCGTTGTCCACGTTCACGACGCCCAGCACCTGAGAAGCCAGGTTTCCATACGGGTAAACCCGCTTCATCGCCTGCTCAAAGAGCACGCCGGGTAAATTCTTCTTTTCCAGGGCGGCAGCATCATCCTCGTCGACCTGGCGCTTGATATACACCCAGGAACCATCAGACAGTACCAGCTTGCGACAGGTCTTTTTATCAATACCGGTGGCCTTGACCAGCGCCGAGACCGTCTTGTCGACGTTCTCGACAAGCTGAGGGTTCACGGCGACATTGCGGCATTCGACCGACGACGTCAGCACGTTGCCGTTGCGGTCGTAGATAGTGCCACGTTTGGCATAGAGCGTCTGTGAGAGCAGGCGACGCGCGTCCGCACGCTCGCGCAGCTTGTCAGCATTCACGATCTGGTATTCGGCAAGACGAAAGACGCCCGCGGCAAGGCCAACCCCGATACAGCCCATAACGACATCGCGGCGAGGCAGCGGCGTTCCCGTAGCCCATTCAGACGACGACCCCTTGCGCGCGCCCGTATTGCGCACCCGAGGTCCGCCCGAGCCACGAAGACGCGACGCAGGGTCGTTGCCATAGGACGGCCCCGCGTTGTAAGATGGCCGACCCGTTCCTTGATAACCAGAACGTCCCCGCGAGGAGGGACGTCCAGACCCGTGGCTCCCGTCGGAACCGCGGCGATAGTCATTTGTCATACTCAGCTACCGTCTTATTTACTGAGCGGCCGCAGTCGAACTAGCGCCCGCGGCTGCATCCTGCGAAAAGTCAAGCGTAACGCTCTCGCTGGGCTCCACCATGCCATAGGCGCCTGCAAGATCGCGAATGCGCGTGTCGGCGCCATAGACCGAATGCATGACCTCAAGGTTAGAGCTCTCGTCGGTCGCCTTCTCGAGCGTGTTGGTAAGCTCTGCGTTGCCGTTAAGCACCTGGGCCGTAACACCGGCAAGTGCCACGCGCGCGACACCGATCGTCATGAAGATAGCCGCAATGATGCAAACCGTTTTAAGAACGCTCATGAAAACCGGGCTTACCGCCTGGTTTGCCTGACGGCCCGCGCCCGTGTAGACATCAAAACGCGGCGTGCGCTGCTCACGAGGGGCAGCGGGCGCCTGCGGTGCCTCGCGGTAAGCGGGCATGGCGTTCATATCATAGGCAAGTGCTGCGTTTGAGGTGTTATAGCCCATGATATGCCGCCTCCCATCCCGAGTACGTTGGTAGTGTGTTTAAGCTTCGTTTATGGTGCGAGCGGGAGGTCCAATTTCGCGCGGTCGCGCCTACAGGCGCTGCGCCACGCGGATCTTGGCTGATCTCGCCCGAGGGTTGCGCACAACCTCATCGGGTTGGGCAACCAAGGGTTTGCGGGTGATGACCTTGAGTATCGGCACGTTGCCGCACACGCACACCGGAATCTCCGGCGGGCACGTGCACCCCTGGCTCATCTCCTTAAAGTGGTTCTTTACGATACGGTCCTCGAGCGAGTGATACGAGATGACGCAGATGCGTCCGCCCGGGTTGAGCCACCTGGTAGCGGCATCAAGCCCTCTCTCGAGCACATCGAGCTCATGGTTGACCTCGATGCGAATGGCCTGGAAACTTTTCTTGGCAGGGTGCCCACCATGCCGACGAGCGGCAGCAGGTATTCCCGCCTTGATGATCTCGACAAACTGACCGGTGGTTTCGATCGGCTCATGCTCGCGACGGCGCACGATCTCACGCGCAATCTGCGAGGCGAACTTTTCTTCGCCATAGACGCGTAGAATCCGGGCGAGGTCGTGTTCGTTATAGGTGTTGATGACCTCAGCTGCGTTTAAGGTGTTATTACCCGGATCCATCCGCATGTCCAATGGGGCATCCTCGTTATACGAAAAGCCCCTGCCAGGGATATCGAGTTGCGGTGACGAAACGCCCAAGTCAAACAGGAAGCCATCGACCCCGGGCACCTCGGCCGAGCAAAGCAGCTCGTCCAAGTCGCCGAAGTTACCCTTCAGCAGCTGGTGCGGGACGCCGGGAACCTCGCGGTCCAGACGGGCGCCAGCGGCCTCGAGGGCCATGTCGTCCTGATCGACGCCGAGCAAAAGGCCCGTCTCCCCCACCTGCGCGGCCATCTTTACCGAATGGCCGGCACCGCCAAGGGTGCAATCGCAGACAACGGAGCCGCTCTTTAGCTGCAGCGACTCAAGCACTTCGCCGAGCATGACAGGTTCATGCCGATATTCTTGTGTCAAGATCCCACGCTCCATCCGTTACTCGTGCCTTGCCCTTACGAGAAGAAGAGGTCAAGCAGAGCCTCGTCGTCATCGTCCTCATCGGCCGCAGCGCGGTCCCAAACCTCAAGGTGGTCGTAGTTGCCCACAACCGTGACCTCGCGGTCGAGGTTCGCCTGCTTGCGGAGAGACTCAGAAAGACCGATACGACCGGCGCTGTCCACATCCATCGACGTGGTGCGCTTGTTGATCGCCCTCATGAGCTTCTGGTCGTTGATGTCACGCGGGTTAAAACCCTCGTGGCCCTCACGACCCGCGAAGAGTCCTTCGACCCACTTATCGAAGGCCTCGGCAGAGAACACGTACAGAGCATCGACATCCAGGGCTTTAAACACGCGAACGTGCTCTCCAAGCTCCTCACGAAGGGGTGCAGGCAGGGACAGACGACCTTTTGCATCGAGATTGCGCTCGTATGCACCCGTCATTCCCATGTGCGCCCTCCCCTCGGTTACTCAGATGGCACGTACGCGGGGAACCACCCCGCCTGTCGACGTCATTAATAATATGGGGAACCGCCCCATATTTCAACACCTTTCCCCACCCCTTCCC
>CABSMX010000020.1 GCA_902478945.1 uncultured Collinsella sp. | reverse complement strand
GGAGATGTGTATAAGAGACAGAGGCTGATGTGCTCAGCCGCGCCAAGTCGCTCATCGTCGCCGTTAAGGCGCCGCTCGCCGAGGTCAAGTCCACACAGGAAAAGGTGCTCGAGCAAAACGCCGACTACCTGTCGCGTGGAGCATTGAAGCAGCTTGAGGACCGCAACAAGCGCGAACTCAACGCGCGCGAGCGTTCGGGTATCATGGAAGCGCTGGCGAGCGCGCGGACGCTCATGCGCGACGTGCTGCTGACACTTCAGGACGAGGCGGCCGACGTCGTGAACGAAGACGTGCGCGACACGATCGGGCGGCTTGCCGCCGCGACGAATGTTGCGGGTGCCACCCGGGCGCTCGAGGCGGTCGCGACCGCCGAGCGCAACATCGCCAGAAACGTTACTCCCCAGCTGGCCATCGAGGTCATGCTGTTCGATATCAGGAAGGCACTGAAATGCCGTTAGTCGTACCCGTTAAGTTTACCTACGCCTCGCGCGACCTGTGGTTTGATCCGCAGGATCTGGATATCCTCGAGGCCGATTATGCCATTTGCTCCACCGAGCGCGGAACCGAGATCGGCCTGGTCACGGCCGATCCCTTCGAGGTGCCGCAAGATGAGATCGGCCAGCCGCTCAAGCCCGTGCTGCGCGTGGCGAGCGACATCGACCTGCAGCTTGCCGACGACCTGGCCATCCAGGGCGACGAGGCCATGGTCGATTTCCGTCGTCTGGTCAAAGAGCTCGACCTCGAGATGAAGCCGGTCGGCGTCGAGTACCTGTTTGGCGGCGAGAAGGCTGTGTTCTACTTTGCGGCCGAGGAGCGCGTCGATTTCCGTCAGCTCGTCAAGGACCTGTCCTCGACGCTGCACATTCGCGTCGACATGCGCCAGATCGGCGTGCGCGACGAGACCCGCCTGGTGGGCGGCTATGCCCAGTGCGGCCAGGAGCTCTGCTGCACGCGCTTTGGCGGACAGTTTGAGCCGGTTTCGATCCGCATGGCAAAGGAGCAGGACCTGCCGCTCAACTCGTCCAAGATTAGTGGCGTCTGCGGCCGCCTGATGTGCTGCCTGCGCTACGAGTTCGAGGCGTACAAGGACTTTAAGAGCCGCGCGCCCAAAAAGAAGACGCTTATCGATACGCCGCTTGGCAAGGCGCGCATCCAGGAATATGACACGCCGCGTGAGCAGCTGGTGCTGCGCCTGGAGAACGGCAAAGTCTTTAAGGTCAACCTGGCCGATATGACGTGCTCGGAGGGTTGCAAAAAGAAGGCCGCCGAGCAGGGCTGCAACTGCCGCCCCGACTGCGTGACGCGCGACGTGCTCGAGCGCATCGAGTCGCCCGAGATGCGTCTGGCGCTCATGGAACTCGATCGCGAAAACGGCGTCGACGTGGGCGATGGCCTGTCGAGCGCCGATCGTCTGGCCGGCACATCGATGCCCAAGCGCCGTCGTCGCGATGCCGAATCCGATGCTCGCACCGCTCAGGGCCAGGGCGAGGGCCGTGGCCGTGGAAAGGGCCGCGGCAAGGCCGAGGCGCCCGAGACCGAGGGAGCAGCCGATGGCCGTCGCCGCCGCAAGCGCACGGCGTCCGTCGACAATGGCGAGGCCGCGGGTAAGAACGCTTCCCGCGAGCGCGAGGCTCAGCAGCCCCAGCAGCAAAATCGCGGCGGTGGCATGAACCCCACGCGCCGTCGTCGCCGTCACCTGTCGAGCGAGGAGCGCGAGGACGCCTTCCGCGCCGCAGCTGCTCGCGAGGCCGGTGCCGCTCCCAAGGGCGCCTCGGCCTCCGACGCGCCTGCCGACAAGGCTGGCAAGCCGCGTGGCGAGGAGGAGCGCGCGTCACGTCCGCGTCGTCGCCATTCCTCGGGCGCGCAGCAGAAACCCTCGATTCCTTCTGTGGCCGATCAGGTTTCGGATGGCGAAGTCAAGGTCACGCGCCGTCGCCCCGGCGATGGCGGAGGAGCTGCCGCCAAGGCTTCGCGCGGCGGTACTCGCGACGAGCGCGAACCGCGTGAGGATCGCGGTGGCGAGGGCTCGACTGACCAGGGTCAAAAGCGTCGCCGTCGCCGTCGCTCCCGTAAGCCGCGTCAGGACGGTGGCGAGGGCTCGACCCACACCTCGTCCGCACCGCAACCGCCTGCCGGCGAATAGCGCCCGTAAACGGATTTAACCCGCCTGGCCCTAGCACCTCTGGGTATCATAGCTCTACACCGACAACCCTCCCTCCGCCTTCGCGTAGGGAGGGTTGTGTCATGAAGAGACATTTGAATGTATTGACTCGCTTGCAGGGTGCAGGTGTCCTACCGTTTGTGGATGAATTGCTACCGCTTGCCGAGCGCGCGACATACGAGGCGCTCGAGGCGTTGTCGCCCACGCGATGTGCCGGCTGCGAGCGTTCCGGTGCGCTGATCTGCCAGGATTGTCTGGCGTTGCTCGTGCTCATCGATCCGTGCCATAGCTGCATCCGATGCGGCGCCCCGTTTGGGGATTTGCTGTGCACCGAGTGTTCGGTCGAGGGCACGTCTTCGGCAATGGCCGAGGCGCTCGATCGCTGTCTGGCGTGTGCCGTCTACGCACATCCGCTGCCGCGCATCATCAAGGCGTACAAGGATGCGGGCGAGCGCCGCCTGGCACCGTATCTGGCGGAGCTACTCTACGACACTGCCTTGCATGCCCAGGTGGCAGCCCCCGATCGCTACGACGGCGTGCTGTCCGGTGCGGACGCGGTGGTATTTGTGCCCGCGACTGCGGCGGCGTTTCGGCGGCGTGGATTCGATCACATGGAAGCAATCGCGCGCTCGTTTTGCGATCTTTCGGGCGTGCCGTTGCTGGATGCCCTGGTCAAATACGGTCATGGTGACCAGCGTGAACTCGGTCGCGATGAGCGCCGGGAGCATGCCCGGGGCATGTACGAGACGGTTGAGGATGTGCGCGGCTGTCGTTTGCTGCTCATCGACGATGTCATTACCACGGGTGCGACTATGGCAGCGGCCTCGGCGGAGCTCAAGCGTGCCGGCGCCGCGGCAGTCGATGGTCTCGCTATCGCACGCGTTTGGTAGGGGTGGTTTTGTGGCAGTGAAGCTAGCGCGGCGCATCGAGCTGACAAGCGAGCAACTGGCGGCCTCCGTAGTTCTGACCGGTGCCTCGGCGCTGCGCATGATGCGCGCCGAGCGCCGACAAATGGGTTACATCAGCTGGAGAGACCTCGATCCCGATGAAGAGCGCCGTGTGCTACATACATCGTCTCCCTCGGCCGAGGACATCTATCTTCCCGATTTGGTGCGGATCGGGGCCGTGAGTGGCGATGTCCAAGAAGACTTGTGCCTGCTGGTGGGGTCGGCGAAGCGGCGTCGCCGCATGCCTGGTGCAAGCTGGTCCGTTTGTTCTACAGGCCTGCCGGACGCCTCGATTTTGGAGGTGGAGCCGGGGGTGTACAGCTTGTCTCCCGAGGCCCTCTGTGCCGCCGTTGCGCGCGAAGTCGGCTGTATCCAGGCATTTGCCCTGGCCCAGGAGCTGTGCTCCAAAATTTCGCTGAGCGATCGCGGGCAGTATCTGCCCCCTTACAGCTCGCCTACCGTGAACAGGCTTGCAAAGGATAAGGACCAGCCGTCAGATGTGGGCTACTTTGAGGTCGAGCCAGTGCTGACGCCCGATCGCCTGGCAGATTACCTTGCGGCATGCAAGGGGAGCGCGGCCAAGCAGCTGCGGCGGCTGTGCCCCTTTCTGTCGGAAAACCTGCGCTCACCCATGGAATGCATCATGCTTGCCATGTTTTCGCTTCCGTTTTCCTATGGCGGATTTGCCTGCGGTCCCTTTAAGACCGACCACAAGATCGAGTTCAACGACCGTGCGCAGGCGATCTCGGGGATGCCGTATGCGGTTTGCGATGCCTATCAGGAAGCAGCTCGGTTTGACCTGGAATACAACGGTGAGCAGGGCCATTCGTCTCGCGGCGGGCGCATTCACGATGAAAAACGCAATACGGGTTTGGCGTCCATGGGAATCGAGGTCGCGACGGTTAACAACGAGATGCTCTGCGACATGGAGGCGTTAGAGGCGCTCGCATGGCGCATATACCAACGCATGGGTAAGCGATATCAGAATCGTGTAGAGGCTCGTCGAAAGAGGCAAGATGCTCTGCTGAATACGCTCCGAGCGTGCTTTGGGCTCAAGCCGGCGTAAAACTATGGCTTTATAGGGGGTCTGTTTATATGCCCTGTGCAAAAAACGGCAAATATGAGTACTGCTACTAGATTAGTGACAGCAAAAATAAAGAAACTTGGGCCGAAAAACTGGATTCAGCGATGAGATAATGAACGAATGTGGAATATCTTGGCGCCAAGCGGGCTGTGCGGAACTCAAAAAGGGCTCGTGGGGCGGAAATACGCTGCTACTAAATTGGTAGCAGTACTCATATTTGCCGTTTTTTGCACACGGCACCCTGAGACGGGTGCCCCGGAGCTCCCCGTGGGGGGAGCTCCGGGCTTCATGGGGGCACGAATGACCCGCCCCGACCTGCGAAATCTGTGCTCGCGATGCGAATAACGTCCCTAACCTTAAACTATAGCTTGAACTTAGCTATAATGCCCTACGTTCCTGCCAGGCTGTGGTTGCGGACGGACGAAATGCCCATCCTAGTCCAAGACAGACGCGGTCAAAGGGATCCACGTAAGCGACCGCGTGCGCGCGGCGCGATCATGGCGCGTCCTAGATGTAAGCCGCACCGTCCGTTCTACTTTCTTTGGGGCAATACCGCCTCGCGGGCGAGCGGGCCAGTCGTGAAGGTGGCTGCGGCCTCCCGAGCAAACGCCCCGGTGCGCAAGTGTGGGGTCAAATACCAGGTCAGCTGGTGGGAACAACCCGATATTCCGTGCGGGGCACGGATCGTATACGACACAGAAGGCAGGGTAGTGGACATGGTGAGGGGCAGCTTGATGCATGCGGCTCGGTTGGGTGCTGGGACCGCGGCGGTCATTGCCGTTTTGGGCCTGAGCGGATGCGCGTTCAATCCACTGTCCACGTTCACGACGCCCACGATCGACCAGATCGAGCGCGAGACCGTTACCCCCACGGTATCGGACAATGCCCTGGTCACGCCGGGAACCCTGACGGTCGCCCTCGATACGTCCGATGCCCCGCAAGCCATGCAGGATGCCGACGGAAACCTCACGGGCTATGCGGTCGATGCCGCTCGTGCCCTCGCATGCCGCATGGGTCTCAAGGTCGCCTTTGTCGATGCGTCCTCGGCCGATTCCGCGCTCAGCGATAAAAAGGCCGACATCTTTATTGGCGACATCAAGTCTGCGGGCGGCGACATCAGCTCGCTTGGCACCTGTCTGTACGATGCTGCCGCCGTGTTCGGCAAGACCAGCGACGGAGAGTCCCCGAGTGTCTCAACCGACACACTCAACACTGCTACTTTGGGCGTTCAGACTTCCTCGGCCTCGCAGGAAGCGCTTGCCAAGCAGAGCATCACGGCCAACCAAAAGACCTTCTCCAACATCAACGAGTGCTTCGAGGCACTCGAGTCGGGCGAGGTCGATTACGTGATCTGTGATTCCACGGCCGGTGGTTACCTCGCGCGCCTGATGAGTCAGATCTCCTATGTCGGCACGCTCGAGGCACCCTCCACGCTTGGCGTCGCAGGCCTTAGCTCTAACGATGAGCTGTGCCGTGCCGTGAGTGATGCCCTCGACGGTATCACGGTCGACGGCACGCTCGAGGCGGTCCACTGCGTCTGGTATGGCCAAATGCCCTATGACCTTACCGCCAAGACTGTTTCGGGGGCCAATGTGCAGGCATCCGACTCCACGTCCAACGAGACCGAGTCCTCCGATGGCGACGCCTCTGATAACAACGGCGACAGTCCGTCGTCTAGCCAGGAGGGCGCCATCACCGACGATGACATCAACAAGCTCAATAGCTAGTTATTGGTAGGGGTGGCGTCTACCACACATCGAACGAGGCGCTTCTTCACGGTTTCAACACGCATGGCCGGGTCTCCCAAATAGGGGAGCCCGGCTTTTCTATTTTGGTAAAACTAGCAGGTCAAAGCTAATTTTCAGGAGAAAAATTAACTCCGTCGACGCCTTCCTATAGCGCACTTTGCCACGGAAAAGTGCGAGACTTCGGTATGCGGTATCAAGCAGTCGTTATTCGGGTCTTTGGGAAATCGCGTGATTAAATGCACGGCAATGGGTACATAGCCAGTACAGTAAGTCCCCGAGGCAGATTGGAGCCACGTATGGATATCAAGGTTTCTGGACGCAAGACGACGGTAACCGATGCTCTGCGTGCGCATGTGGATGAGAAAATCGGCGAGGCGCTCAAGGTTTTCGACATCGAGCCCATGACAGTCGACGTCGTGCTTCGTTATGAGAAGAACCCCTCGAACCCCAACCCGGCAATCGTCGAGGTCACGGTTCGTGCCCGCGGTTCGGTGATTCGCGTTGCCGAGCACGGCGCAGATATGTATGCTGCCATCGACCTCTCCGCCGATAAGGTTACCCGCCAGCTGCGCAAGTTCAAGACCAAGGTCGTGGACAACCGCCAGGGTGGTGCCAGCGCCGCGGATGTCGCACCGGTCGAGCGCGTCGAGGATCTGGCCGACCTGCTGCTGCCCGAGGAGGAGGACGACCTGCTCGTCCGCGAGAAGGTTATTGACGTCACCCCGATGACCGAGGAACAGGCGCTGGTGCAGACCGATCTGCTGGGTCACGACTTCTACGTGTTTGAGAACGCGACGACCGGCCTCATCAATGTGGTGTATCACCGTAAGAATGGTGGATATGGCATCATCAAGCCTCGCATCGAAACACTTGACGAGTAAAATACGTTAACTTGCATGAGTTAACGGTTGGCGGCCATCCCATGCTGGTGGCCGCCTTTTTTACGTAAGGAGTCGCTTTGATGGACAAGGCTGCATCTACCGGCCATTCGGACCGTTGCCGCATCGTCGTCGATACCTGCTGCGACTTTAGTCCCGAGGTCGCCGCGAACCTCGATGTCGATATCCTGGGTTTCCCCTTCATTATCGATGGCGAAGAGCGCACGGATGACATCTGGTCGAGCATGAGCCCTAAGGAGTTCTACGACCGCATGCGCGCCGGTGCCCGCGTGTCCACCTCGGCTGTGTCGCTCGGTCGCTATATCGAGTTCTTTACCGAGTGCGCCAAAGAGGGCACGCCCACGGTCTACCTGTGTTTTACCTCGGCGCTGTCGTCGAGCTACAACTCCGCGTGCCAGGCGGCAGATGCCGTGCGCGCCGAGTATCCCAACTTTGAGCTCTACGTGGTCGACAACGCTCTGCCCTGCGCGACCGGCGCGCTCTTGGCGCTCGAGGCCGTGCGCCAGCGTTCGGCAGGACTGACTGCCAAGCAGCTGGTCGATTGGGCAAACGAGGCCAAGACCTACGTACACGGCTACTTTACGCTCGAGAGCTTCGATGCGCTGGCTGCCGGCGGCCGCATTCCGCCCGCGGCGGCGCAGCTCACGGCAAAGCTCGATGTCAAGCCCGAGCTCTCCTACGACCTTGCCGGCTCGCTGTCGCTGATTGGCGTCAACCGAGGCCGCAAGAAGGCACTCAAGTCCATCCTCAAGTCGTTCCGTGAGAACTACGTGCCCGATCGCACCATGCCCATCGCCATTATGACTGCCGATGCCGAAAAGGACGGTGACTGGCTCGAAGCTGCCATCCGCAAGGAGGAGGGTTGCGCCGACGTCACGATCATTCGCAGCTCCGTGGGTCCCACCATCGGCTCGCACGTGGGCCCCGGCATGGTGGCCTGCGCGTTTTGGGGCAAGAACCGCGCCGACAAGGCGTCGCTTTCCGACCGTATCGCCCGCCGCGTGCGCAGTCAGTAGGCAAGTAACGCGGCCGTAATCGATCCCAGCTCACTGCCCAAACGCTGGCATCGAGTATTCAACCTGGTAACAACACCCAACCCAAAAGGAAAGGTTTCATGGCAAACAAGCTCTCCGTCGCATTTATCGGCACCGGAATCATGGGTGCCCCCATCGCCGGTCACATCCTGGATGCCGGCTATCCCGTCACGGTCAACAACCGCACCAAGTCCAAGGCTGCCGCGCTTATCGAGCGCGGTGCCGCTTGGGCCGATACGCCGGCAGATGCCGCGGCGAACGCCGACGTCGTCTTTACCATGGTGGGTTATCCCTCCGAGGTCGAGGAGCTCTACCTGGCGGGTGACGGTCTGCTCGCGTGCACTAAGCCCGGTGCGGTCCTGATCGACCTTACCACGAGCTCGCCCGAGCTGGCGCGCGATATTGCCGAGGCCGCCCAGGTCTCCGGTCGCATGGCGTTTGACTGCCCCGTCACCGGCGGCGAGTCGGGTGCCATCGCCGGCACGCTCACGGCTATCGTGGGCGCCACCGAGAACGACATCGCGCCGGTCCGCGACATCCTTTCCACTTTTGCGGCAACCATCTGCTGCTTCGATGGCGCCGGCAAGGGCCAGGCTGCCAAGCTCGCCAACCAGGTGTCGCTGGGCGCCTGCATGGTCGGCATGGCAGACGCGCTGGCGTTTGCCGAGCTGAGCGGCCTTGATCTTGAGAAGACCCGTCAGATGATCCTGGGTGGCACCGGCAAGTCCGGCGCCATGGAGAGCCTGGCGCCCAAGGCGCTCGACGGCGACTACAAGCCCGGCTTTATGGTCGAGCACTTCATTAAGGACCTGCGCTTGGCGCTCGCCTATGCCGACGACCGTGAGCTTGCGCTGCCCGGCGCCGACGTGGCCTTTACGCTCTACGACATGCTCGATGCCATCGGTGGTGCCAAGCTGGGCACCCAGGCCGTCACGGTCCTCTATAAGGAGGAGGCCGATGCCATCGCCGCCGGTCTGGACTGGTCGCAGTATCGTCCCGAGGAGCACGGTGCTCACGAGGAAGGCTGCGGTTGCGGCGAGCGTGGCGACGACCACGAGTGCGGTTGTGGACACCACCATGGCGAGGACCACGAGTGCTGCGGCGGTCACGGTCATGACGACGGCCACGAGTGCTGCTGCGGCCACCATCACGGGGAGTAGCGCCTATGAGCTTGACGTTCGTGGTGCTTGCGCTGGTGCTCTTTCTCTTTGCGATCTACATCGGCTTTTTGTGCGGCCAGTGGGCGTGCGAAAAGCGCGTCATCACCAAGCGCGACTACTGGATTGCCAACTTTGCGGGAGCTGCGGCAGTCGTCCTGCTGACCTGGGTGTTCTCGCTGTTCCCGCTGGTGCAGTTTGCGCCGATCGGCTGGCTCGGCGGCTTTATCGCCGGCCTTAAGATGAGCTTTGGCGAGTCCGTCGGTCCGTGGCGCAAGCACGACGAGGTCTTTAACGTCAACAAGGCACACCGCGCCGCCGCCGACGCGGGCGATGCCGAGGAACGCCGCCGTGCGCGTCGTAATGGCGCTGCCGACCGACAGCTCATCTCGGTCACCGATGACAGCAAGGGTGCTGGCAAGCACGCTAAGAAATAGTAAAAAGAGGTAACTATGGCAGAAAACAAAGACGAACAGCTCACCGACGAGGAGCTGGCACAGCTTCAGCTGGCAGAGGAGAACGAGAATGCCGTCGACCGCCTGGTCCAGGAGCTCGGCTGCCCCACGCGCCGTATCCGCCAGTTTGCCGCCCGCGTGCTGCACCTGCTTGCCGAGCGCGATCCGCAGCGCGTGGTGCCCTGCGTGCCCGCGCTGATCGAGGCGCTCGACCGCCCCGAGGCTCAGACCCGCTGGGAGGCCCTCGATGCCCTGACGGCGCTCGCCACCACCTGCCCCGAGCAGCTGGGCGATGCCTTTGAGGGCGCCGAGACCGCACTGTTCGACGAGATTTCCTCCACGCTGCGCTATGCCGCCTTCCGCCTGCTGTGCGTGTGGGGCGCCACGAGTGCTGAGCGTTCACGCGAGGCTTGGCCCATCCTAGACGAGGCCATCCAGTGCTACCACGGCGACCTTGAGTATCGCGATATGCTCGGTTGCCTGTACGAGTTTGGCCAGGGCGAGATCGACGCCGAGGTCGCCGAGAAGCTTGCGCTGCGCCTTAAGTTCGACGCCGAGAACGGCAAGGGCAGCTATCTCAAGGCCCGTTCGAGCGAGATTTGCGAAATGCTTGTTAAACGTTTTGGCCTGGATCTCTCCAAAAAGAAGAAGCGTGCTAGCGTTAAAAAATCTGACGACGCCGAAGACGAGGAGTAACAGATTATGGCGCACGATGTAGTCCTGATTCCCGGTGACGGTATCGGTCCCGAGATTACGCAGGCCATGCGCCGCGTGGTCGAGGCCACCGGTGTCCAGATCAACTGGAACGTCCAGGAGGCAGGTGCCGGCGTCATGGACGAGTTTGGCACGCCGCTGCCCCAGCACGTGCTCGATGCGGTCGCCGAGACCAAGGTTGCCATCAAGGGCCCCATCACCACGCCGGTCGGCACGGGTTTCCGCAGCGTTAACGTGGCCCTGCGCAAGCACTTCGACCTGTACGCCTGCGTGCGCCCCTGCCTGTCGCAGCCGGGCGACGGCTCGCGCTTCCGCGACGTCGACCTGGTCATCGTGCGCGAGAACACCGAGGACCTCTACGCCGGGATCGAGTTCGATGAGGGCGCTGCCGAGGTCGAGGAGCTCTCACAGCTTGTCGAGCGCTCGGGTCAGAAGACCTTCGCCGCCGATTCCGCCATCTCAATTAAGCCCATCTCCATCGCCAAGAGCCGCCGCATTGTGGAGTACGCCTTTGAGTACGCCCGCCGCTGCGGCCGTAAAAAGGTGACGGCCGTGCACAAGGCCAACATTATGAAGGCGACCGATGGCCTGTTCCTGCGCGTTGCGCGCGAGGTGGCCGCCAACTATCCCGATATTGAGTTCAACGACAAGATCGTCGACGCCACCTGCATGGGCCTGGTCCAGAACCCCAACGACTTCGATGTCCTGGTGCTGCCCAACCTGTACGGCGATATCGTCAGCGACCTGTGCGCCGGCCTGGTAGGTGGCCTGGGTATGGCCCCCGGCTCCAACATCGGTGCCGACTGCGCCATCTTCGAGGCAACGCATGGCTCCGCGCCCGATATCGCTGGCCAGGATATCGCCAACCCCACGGCCGAGATTCTGTCTGCGGCTATGATGCTCGATCATCTGGGCGAGAACGATGCGGCCAATCGTATCCGCGCCGCCGTGTCCGCCACGCTCGACGAGGGTAAGCAGGTTACCGGCGACGTATGTCGTGCCCAGACCGGCGACGTCGAGGGCGCCGTGGGCACGCAGGCCTTTGCCGATGCCGTTATCGCGCACCTGGCCTAAGACATGCAGGCTGCAAACGCCTAAATAGTACTTAAGTGTTTGCGTATAACCTAAGAATCAATACGCCCGGCACTCTGTCGGGCGTATTCTATTGAAGACTATGTTTCCTAACAAGGAGTAACTGATATGGGTCTGATTCAAAAGAAGGACGAGAAGGACGAGATCGACGGCATCCAGATCATCGAGCGCGGCGAAGGCCCCGACGGTGACGAGGACGAGAAGATCGATCTGGTCGCCGGTACGTCTGCCGAGCACATTGCCGCCGGCACGACGGCCGAGGAGGAGGACGCCCGACTGGAGGCTCAGATTGCCGCGGATGCCGCTGACGAGAATCTGATGCCCGAGGCCCAGGATGAGGACGACGATATTCTGGGTTCCGATGAAGACGACCATGCATCCAGGCACAAGAAGACGATGATTGCCGCCTTTGTGGTTGCCGTCGTGATCGCCGCCGTGGTCGGCTTCTTTATTGGCAATGGCGGCTTTGGCGGCAAGGGTGTCGGCTCGTCGACCCTGACCGAGGACCAGCTCGATTCGACCGTGGCAAGCTATAGCTACAACGGCAAGAAGAGCGACATCACCGCGCGCGAGGCCATCGAGAGCCAGTACAGCCTCGACACCGTCAAGGATAGCGATGGCAACTACACCGCTCCTTCTGCCGACGTCATCCTGTCCTACGTGCGCAACAAGATCCTGCTCGACGCTGCCGAGGACGAGGGCATTACCGTCTCCTCTAAGGAGATGAAGCAGTACGCCGAGGAATCCATCGGCACTTCGGACTACAAGACCATGGCCACGCAGTATGGCGTGTCCAAGGACCAGGCCAAGCAGATCGTCCGCCAGTCCGCGACGCTGCAGAAGCTCTACAAGAAGAAGGTGGGCGATAGCTCCGCAAGCATGCCGACCGCCCCGACCGAGCCTGCTGACGGCAACGAGGAGACCGCGAGCAAGGACTACGCCGATTACATCATCAAACTTGCCGGCGACGAGTGGGATAGCGAAAAGGGTACCTGGAAGGACGCCGATAGCACCTACGCTAAGGCCTTCGCTGACGATGCCTTTACGGCTGATAGCGCTACCTACAAGCAGGCCATGACCGCCTATTACACCGCCTACCAGCAGTACTCTTCGCAGGCTTCGAGCGCCAGCTCCAAGTGGACCGAGTATGCTAACGGCCTGTATGCCAAGGCCAACATCAGCATCTACGGCCTGTTTGCGTAAGGTTTGCCTGCACTACTGCGCGTTAACCGATCACCTGATTAAGCCCGCTAGAACGGACAACGTTCTAGCGGGCTTTTTGTTACCGAAACCACTGGGGTAGGCCTCGAGCCCGCACAATGCTCCATCGGGTTCCCCTAATTCATCTGGGAAAACGACTGCAAACGATTGCAAGTAACCGGTGAACGGTCGAAAACTACCGTTCACCGATAATCTCAAAACTGGTTCTAACTGGTATTAAGTCAAAAAGACCAATTCACATATCTTTACAATGACCTGCAATTTTTCTACACGCTATTTTTAGCCGCCCTGCGTTGTTTAGACACAGGAAAAGATCCGATCTTTTGCCAAAGCATTTCGGAACGGTTTCAAAACCGCAGGTAGAAGTGTTAACGACCGGTAAACGGTCGATTTATCACCGTGAGCGGTGCAAAAACGTTTTACCGTATGAATCAACGAAAGCGACCTCTTCTGGGGTGATATAGTGACAACAACACGTCACGTGGTTACTACCAGTTTAGAAACCACTGGTCTTCAAAGTACGCTTTCTAAGAAGCTTTAAGGGCGAGCGCCCGCTGGCTTCCGAAAATCATCGGACTCAGATCGTACACACCTTCGGAAGGGAAATTTGAATGGTTGGCTTTATTCTTACCGGTCATGGACAGTTCGCACCCGGCCTCGCAAGCGCTATCGCTATGGTTGCTGGCGACCAGCCCGCTTTTACCGTCGTTCCTTTTGAGGGCGACCAGGCTGCTTCCTACGGTGAGGATCTCCGCGCCGCTATTACCGCCATGCGCGAGGAGTGCGATGGCGTGCTCGTCTTTACCGACCTGCTTGGTGGCACCCCGTTCAACCAGGCGATGATGATTGCCCAGGATGTCGACAACGTCGAGGTTCTGACCGGCACCAACCTTCCCATGGTTATTGAGCTTCTGTTCCTCCGCGGCAACGCCACGCTCGCCGAGCTTGGCGAGCAGGCCGTGACCGTTGGCCAGACGGGCATCACCGCCCAGACGGTCGCATCCGTTGCCGGCTCCGACGAAGAGGATATCTTCGGCGACGAGGACGGCATCTAATGGCCGATTTCGGAGCCAACGTCCTGAGCTCCTCGGTCGCCCTTTTAGGCCTGCTTGTCATCATGGGCTTGATTTACACCATCTGGTCGCAAATCAACATGAAGAAGAAGCAGAAGTACTTCAAGGAGCTGCACACCGAGCTCAAGCCGGGTCAAGAGGTTCTTTTCGCCGGCGGTATCTACGGAACCGTCAAAGGCATCGAAGGCGAGAAGGTCCAGATCAAAGTCCGATCCGGAGCCGTCGTAGATGTTTCGCGTTACGCGATTCAGGAGATCAAGTAACTGTCGTCAGCAAATAACGAAAGGAAGCTGATCAACATGGCAGAACCCAACATTCTTCTTACCCGCATCGATAACCGACTGGTTCATGGTCAGGTTGCCACCCAGTGGAACTCCACCCTGGGCTCCAACCTCATCCTCGTCGCCAACGACGACGTGGCGTCCAACACCATGCGCCAGAACCTCATGAAGATGGCCGCTCCCGCCGGCGTCGCTACGCGTTTCTTCTCTCTGCAGAAGACCATCGACGTCATTGGCAAGGCGAGCCCGCGCCAGAAGATCTTCATCGTGGCCGAAACACCGGAAGACGTGCTTACGCTCGTCAAGGGCGGTGTGCCTATAAAGAAGGTAAACATCGGCAACATGCACATGTCGGAAGGAAAGCGCCAAGTCGCCACCTCCGTCGCAGTTAACGACGAGGATGTCGCTGCGTTTAAAGAGCTGCAGGAATTGGGGGTGGAGTTGGAGATCAGGCGCGTTCCGAGCACGCCTGTTGAGGACACGAGCAAGCTCTTCTCGTAATCCTCGTGATCCACGTTGTCAGGAGTGAAACCCTGACGTTCTGTACGTGAAATCCAAAGTGCGTACATACATTTTGAAAGGAGGAGCAAGATGGAATACTCGATCATCCAGATCGCTCTGGTCTTCGTCGTCACGTTCATCGCGGCAATCGACCAGTTTGACTTCCTCGAGTCTCTCTATCAGCCCATCGTCACCGGCGCCGTCATCGGTCTTATCCTTGGCGACCTCAACACCGGTCTTCTCGTGGGTGGTACCTATCAGCTCATGACGATCGGCAACATGCCGATCGGAGGCGCTCAGCCGCCTAACGCCGTCATCGGCGGCATCATGGCAGCCATTCTCGCTATCGCCACGGGCCTCGAGCCCAACGCGGCAGTCGGCCTCGCCATTCCGTTCGCTCTGCTTGGCCAGCTTGGCGTTACCCTGGTCTTCACGCTTATGTCCCCGCTTATGTCCACGGCCGATAACATGGCTCACAACGCGGACACCAAGGGCATCGAGCGCCTGAACTACTTCGCCATGGCTCTGCTCGGCCTGATCTTCGCTGTCGTCGTCACCCTGTTCTTCATCGCTGGCGCTACCATCGGTCAGACCATCGCTTCTGCCATCCCGACTTGGCTGCAGACCGGTCTCTCCGCTGCAGGCGGCATGATGCGCTTCGTCGGCTTCGCCGTCCTGCTCAAGGTTATGATGAACCGCGATATGTGGGGCTTCTTCCTCATGGGCTTTGGCCTCGCGCTCATCACCGTTGCCAACGATTCGCTGGCAACCCCTGCTCTGCTCATCCTCGCTCTCATCGGCTTCGGCATCGCTTTCTGGGACTTCCAGCAGCAGACCGAGCTGAAGGGTGCAGCTGTTTCTGACGGAGGTGACTTCGAAGATGGCATCTAATGAGTATGTGATCCCGGAGCACTACGAGGATCTCACTCCTGCTCCGCAGCTCGACCAGAAGACCCTCAACAAGATGGCTTGGCGCTCCTGCTTCCTGCAGGCATCGTTCAACTACGAGCGCATGCAGGCCGCTGGCTGGCTTTACTCCATCATCCCCGGTCTGGAGAAGATCCACACCAACAAGAACGACCTCGCGGCTTCCATGAGCCACAACCTGGAGTTCTTCAACACCCACCCGTTCCTCGTCACCTTTGTTATGGGCATCGTGCTTTCGCTCGAGCAGAACAAGGTTGACATCCCCACGATCCGCGCCGTCCGCGTCGCCGCAATGGGCCCGCTCGGTGGTATTGGTGACGCCCTGTTCTGGCTGACGCTCGTGCCTATCACGGCCGGCATCACCTCCAACATGGCCATCAACGGCAACGCCGCTGCACCGATCATCTTCCTGGTGATCTTCAACGTCGTCCAGTTCGCTCTGCGCTTCTGGCTCATGAACTGGTCCTACAAGCTTGGCACCAGCGCTATTGACGCTCTGACCGCCAACATGCAGGCCTTCACGCGTGCCGCTTCCATCATGGGCGTCTTCGTCGTCGGTTGCCTGGTCGTCACCATGGGTGGCACCCAGATCAACCTCCAGATCCCCAACGGCACCACCCGTGGCCTCTCCGCTACTACCGTGATCGTCTCCGAGAAGGAGGCCGAGAACTTCACCGGTATGGAGGGTATCGATACCGAGACCGCTGAGGCCGGTACCATCGCCATGACCGATGAGGACGGCAACGCCCTCACCGCTTCCGATGCCGACGGCAACGCTGTCGAGTGCGGCGTCACCGATCTGGGCAACGGCATGGAGTCCGTTACCTACGGCACCGTTACCGAGGATCCGGTCAACTTCTCTGTTGCCGACACCCTCAACACCATCGTCCCGAAGCTCGTCCCGCTTATGCTTACGCTGCTGCTTTACTACATGTTCGCTAAGCACAGCTGGACCCCGACCAAGGGCATTCTCCTGCTCTTCGTCCTTGGCATCCTGGGCGCTGGCCCGCTTGGTCTCTGGCCGAGCATCTGGTAAGGCTCTAGCTTGAGGGGTGTGTCCCTACGCGGCTCACACCCCGACCCCTTAAGCCATGTGTATGTTAAAAGCCGCGTGCTCGAAAGAGCGCGCGGCTTTTGTTTTCTTGTTGATTCGGGTGTGGCAGACAGATAATGCTAAACACCCTAGGTAGTTAGCCGAATTCGAGCAAAAGGGAGGATAGGATGGCGATCGGAGCGCGTAAGCAACCGCTGTACGATCAGCTGGTCGATATTCTGACCGAAAAGATTGACCATGAATATCGCGCCGGTGACATGATTCCTTCCGAGCGCGAACTTTCGGAGCGCTATGGTCTCTCGCGCACTACGGTACGCCTGGCTCTGCAGGAACTGGAGCGTTTAGGACTGGTGGTTCGGCAGCACGGTCGCGGTACCTTTGTGACCGACCGTTCGGCAAAGGCAACCAATCTTATGCAGTCCTACAGCTTTACCGAGCAGATGCGCGCGATGGGTCGAGAACCCGAGACCACGATTCTCGAGTTTTGCGAGATGGAGGCCGATAAGAATCTGGCCGAGCATATGGGATTGCGCATCGGTGATCGCATTTTTAAGCTCAAGCGCCTTCGTTCTGCCGACAACATGCCCATGATGGTCGAACGCAGCTATCTACCGGTTCGTCAATTTCTGTCCCTAAAGCGACCGCTGCTGGAGCGTAAGCCGCTTTACGATGTGATTGAGCAGGACTTTCAGCAAAAGATTCGCGTGGCCGAAGAGGAGTTCTATGCGAGCATAGCCCGTCCCACCGATGCCCACCTTTTGGGAATTGTCGAGGGCTCGCCTGTGCTCGATTTGGTCAGGACTACGTATAACGAGTCAAACGAGGTAGTGGAGTACACACTCTCGGTTGCTCGTGCCGATCAGTTTAAATACAAGGTTTACCACCAGCGCAGTAACTAGTGCTCGCATCGTTTCCATATGGTGTTTCTTTGCATTTAACTGGTTACTACCAGATAACCAACCGAAGTGTATAATTGCACGTCAGATGATTACTTCTAGAGAGAGGTATTAGAAATGTTCGAGAAGAGTGTCGAGGAGCTCACCGAGCTCGGCGCCCAGATCACCACGGCCGAGATTGCTCAGCAGCCCGAGCTTTGGCGCGATACGCTCAACATCTATCGCGAGAACAAGGAGGCCATCGAGGCCTTCCTGGCCGAGGCTCGCGCTATGGGCGAGGGTCGTCTGTCCGTTGTCTTCACCGGTGCCGGTACGTCCGACTACGTTGGCGATACCTGCGCCCCGTACCTGCGTCACGCTGGCAACACTGATCTCTACGACTTTAAGCCCATCGCCACGACCGACATCGTGAGCGCCCCGCGCGACTTCCTGCGCGCCGAGGATCCCACGCTCGTGGTTTCCTTTGCCCGCTCTGGCAACAGCCCCGAGAGCCTTGCCGCCGTTGCCGTTGCCAAGGAGCTCGTCCACAACGTCAAGTTCCTCAACATCACCTGCGCTCCCGAGGGCAAGCTTGCCGTCGAGTCTGCCGATGATCCCAATGCGCTGACGCTGCTCATTCCGCGCGCCAACGACAAGGGCTTCGCCATGACCGGTTCTTATTCCTGCATGACCCTGCTCTCCACCCTTATTTTCGACACTGCCTCTGACGAGCAGAAGGCCGAGTGGGTCGAGACCATCGCCAAGATGGGCGAGGAGGTCATCTCCCGTGAGCCCGAGATCGCCGATTACCTGGCTGGCGACTTCAACCGCGTGACCTACTTGGGTTCTGGCTCCTTCGGTGGCCTTGCTCAGGAGAGCCAGCTCAAGATCCTCGAGCTCGCTCACGGTCTGGTCGCTACTTCCTACGACACCTCCATGGGCTATCGTCACGGACCTAAGTCCTTCGTCGACGATAAGACGCTCGTCTTCGTGTTCGTCAACAACGACGCCTACACCCGTCAGTACGACATCGACATCCTCAACGAGATCGGTGGCGACGAGATCGCTCAGCACACCATCGCCGTTCAGCAGGAAGGTGCCACCGTCTATGAGGGTGAGTCCTTCACCTTTAAGGGCTACGAGGCACTTCCCGAGGGTTACCTTGCTCTGCCGTTCGTGATGTTTGCCCAGGCTATCAGCCTGCTCAACTCCGTCCGCGTGGGCAACACGCCCGATACGCCGAGCCCCACCGGCACGGTCAACCGCGTGGTTAAGGGCGTGACGATTCACCCCTTCACCGCTTAATCGCGTCCCCCTGTAAGGGCGCCCGTCCGCTCATAACGGCGGGCGGGCGCTTTTTGTTTTACGTGAGCTGGGTATAAGCATTACCACAGTCAACTGCTTTAGAAGCGAGGAGTGCATATGAGCACGTACGCAATTAAGGCTGACAAGTTCTTCTTGCCGGCGGGCCCGCAACTGGGCGGCTATCTTATGGTCGAGGATGGCGTTTTTGGCGCCTGGCAGGCCGACGAGCCCTCTTGCGAGATTAAGGACTACACGGGATCGTGGATCGCACCTGGTATGGTCGATACTCACATCCATGGCTTCTACAACCACTCAACTACCGATAACGATCCCGAGGGCATCGATATCAGCTCAACCGAGCTCGCCCGTCGCGGTACCACCAGCTGGCTGCCCACGACGTTCACCGATGGCGTCGAACAGATCAAGGACGCCTGCGCTGCTATCGCCAAGGCGGACGAGGGCCGCGGCCCCGACTTCTGCGGTGCCCGCATTCAGGGCATCTACCTGGAGGGCCCCTTCTTTACCATGAAGCACGTGGGCGCGCAGAACCCCGCTTACCTGATTGACCCCTCCGAGGAGGTTTTCGACCAGTGGCAGGAGGCTGCGGGCGGTCGCATCGTTAAGAGCGCCATGGCCGCCGAGCGCGACGGTGCCGCTGCTTATGCGGCTGCTCTGAACGCCAAGGGCGTGGTGACCAGCATCGGTCACTCCGACGCCACCTACGATGAGTGCATCGCCGCTATCAATGCCGGTGCCAGCTGCTTTACGCATACCTATAACGGCCAGCGCGGTCTGCATCACCGTGAGCCCGGTGTCGTGGGTGCTGCCATGTCTACGCCCGAGACCTACGCCGAGATCATCTGTGACGGCAAGCACGTAAACCCTGCCGCCATCAAGGCGCTGCTGCAGGCAAAGGGTTGGCAGCACACGGTACTCATCACCGACTGCCTGGGCTGCGGCGGCATGCCCGAGGGCAGCTACACCAGTGGTGGTATGGACGTCATCATGAAGGACAACCTGTGCTGGCTCGCCGACGGCAAGAGCATTGCCGGCTCGGTGCTCACGCTTGCCCAGGGCGTCAAGAACATCGTCGACTGGGGCATCGCCAGCGCCGATATCGCCATTCGCATGGCAACCGAGGTGCCGGCACGCTCCGCGCACATCGAGGATAAGTGCGGCAGCATCATGCCGGGTCGCGACGCCGACTTTGTCGTGTTCGACCATGAGCTCACCCTCGTCGAGACGTATGTTGGCGGCCAGAGCGTCGGCAACGCCTTTACCGAGTAACGATAAAAAAGACGGCGGGCCCGAATCTGCTCGGACCCGCCGTATGGGTTAAACGCTCAAAAGCACCTTCACAGTTACAGCTTGTTAGCAATCTTCTTTGCCGTGCGCTTAACGCCGGCCACCAGGCCTCCCGCAGGATGCTCCTTCTCGTATGCTAGGCGCTTCTCGCGCTTGGCGTACTCTTCGACGATGATGTCGCCATACTCGTCTTCGATCTTGTCGAAGAAGTCGACGGCGCCCTTAATTTCCTCCGCGGTCGGGTGTCCCTTTTGGACACCGCCGGCGAGCTTGAACGGCCCCCACGTATCAAAGCCGGGGCAGCCGTAGACACCCATAAAGATGGCCTGCCTCATGCGGCAGATGCCATCGATATCCTTGCCGTACCACTTGTTTTTGCCACCGTAGGTCATAAGGCCAAACACCTTGTCCTGCGGCTGCAGCACGTTCGTGAGCACGCGTGCCATGTCCTTGTCGATCTCGGAGTAATAGATGCCCGTGGCGACACCGATTAGATGATATTCGTGCAGGTCGGGGTACTCGTTTTTACCGAGCGCCTTGACGTCGAGGGTATCGATCTCGGGGTGTGCCTCGACGATGGCGTCCACGAGCTTTTTCGTATTGCCGTGGTGGCGCGAGGCGTAGAGGATGATGGTTCGCATAAGAAGGCCTTTCAGCTGTAATTGCATCAATGTCTGTATGGTACCCCGTTGCATGGCTGGGATACCGTACGCATCGATGAACGTGCAGGCTTGTCCTTTGGTCAGGGCTGAGACGGGTACTTGTGAGCAAAAAGCAGTTGTTCGAAAGGATGGGCAATGGAATACGCTCTCTCCAACGATTCGATTTCTATTAAGGTGTCCACGGCTGGCGGTTCGTTTACCTCGATCGAGGCTGGAGGTCGCGAGTATCTTTGGCAGGGCGATCCCGCCGTATGGTCCGGCCAGGCACCGATTTGCTTCCCGATTTGCGGAGGCTTGCGCGACAACAGCGCCATGACGTTTGCCGGGCATCATGTAAAGCTCGCTCGCCACGGCTTTGCGCGCAAGCAGGAGTGGAAGCTGCTGAGCCAAGGCGAAAACGAGCTGGCGATGTGCCTGGCTTCGGAGGATAACGCCGCGCTGCTGAGCGATTATCCGTATCCGTTTAAGCTTGTCGCCCGCTATACGCTCGAAGACGCCGCCGTGCGCGTCTCCTATGAGGTTACCAACGAGGGCACCGAGGACATGCCGTTCTTTATCGGTGGGCACCCCGGCTTTAGGTGTCCGCTCGATGAGGGCGAGGCCTATACGGACTACGAGTTGCGCTTCGATAAAGACGAGGCTGCGGAGCTTTGCACCGCCGTACCCTCGACCGGATTGATCGATGTAGCTAACCGCTCCAAGAACCCCATGGTGGGAAAGACGCTGCCCCTGTCGCATGAGCTCTTCGATTTTGCGGAGACCATCTTTGACGTGCTCGAGAGTCGTCAGGTCACGCTTTCCAAGAAGGGCGAGGACAAGGGCGTTCGCTTGAGCTTTGAGGGCTTTCCGTATCTCATTGTGTGGAGTAAGCCCGAGGGCGATTTTGTGGCAGTTGAACCCTGGGGCGGCCTTTCGACCTGTTCCGATGAGGACGACGTGCTTGAGCATAAGCGCGGCTGCCTTGTCGCCAAGCCCAAGGAGACCGTCGTTCGCTCGTTCACGATTGAGATTCTGTAATTCCGTTTTGTCGACTCGTATCGCGAGGCATAAGGAGCCTGCGAGATAAGGAGCTAAAAATGATCCTCACCGTTACGATGAACCCGTCTGTCGATACGCGCTATCAGCTCGATGAGCTCATTATCGACGACGTCAACCGTGTGACGCCCGAAAAGACCGCCGGCGGCAAGGGCCTCAACGTGGCCCGTGTGCTGGGTCAGCTGGGCGACGACGTTGTGGCAACCGGTCTGCTCGGCGGCCACATGGGCGCCTACATGGCTGAGCTCATGGATGCCAACGGCATTAAGAATGATTTTGTACCCATCAAGGGCGAGACTCGTATTTGCCTCAACATCCTCCACGCCGGCAACCAGACCGAGCTGCTCGAGAGCGGCCCGACGATTGCCCCCGAGGAGCTCGATGCCTTTACCGCCAAGTTTACCGAGCTTGCGAGCAAGGCCGCTGTCGTTACCATCTCGGGTTCGCTACCCCGCGGTGTCGAGGCAGACTACTATGCCAAGATCACGGGCATTGCCGAGAAGGCCGGTGCCAAGGTGCTGCTCGATACCTCGGGTGCTTCGCTCGAGGCCGCCCTTAAGTCCGAAATTAAGCCCGAGCTGGTCAAGCCTAATCTGACCGAGATTAACGGCCTTCTGGGCACGAGCTTTACCACCGACGATGTGGACGAGCTCCGCGCCGCACTTGCCTCTGACGCCCGCTTCTCCGATATCCCCTGGGTCGTCGTGTCCATGGGTGCCGCCGGTTCCGTGGGCTTCCACAATGGCCGTGCGTTCCGCGCCAAGACTCCCGATATCCCCGCCGTTAACGCTACGGGCTCTGGCGACTCGACCATTGCCGGCTTCGCACATGCGATAGCTGCTGGCGCAGACGACGAGACGGTGCTGCGTACCGCCAACACCTGTGGCAAGCTCAATGCCATGGATCCCATGACCGGCCATCTGGTTATGGACCGTTGGGACGAGGTCTACAACGGCGTTGCCGTGACCGAGCTGTAAGAGCTTGGGCGTCGGCCCCGGCATCGGTTGCTTGCTTGTGGATAGAGCCGATGACAAGTGCGGTAGCATTATGCCGGGGCGCGACGCCGATGACGTCGTGTTCAATCCCGACCTTACCCTGGTCGAGACGTATGTGGGTGGCAACAGCGTCGGTAACGCGTTTGCCGAGTAGCTGCCAAAGAAACGATCCGAGAGGGGATTTAGATGATTTACGGTGCACTGGGCGATATCGAGGAATACCGCGGAATGCTCAAGAGCCTCGATGTGCTGATCGACTGGCTCGAGGAGAACGACCCGGCGCAGCTCGAGGTCGGCAGCCATCAGATCCTGGGCGACAAGGTCTTTGCGAACGTCATGGCTCCCACGACGCGACCCGAGGCCGAGGCTCACTATGAGACGCATCAGCGCTATCACGATCTGCAGATCGACGTTGAGGGTCGTGAGGCCTTTAAGGTCGCCACGGGCAGCCTGACGCTGGTTCAGGAGTTTGACGAGAAGGACGACTACGATCTGGTCGATTCCGACGCTTCGATTGCCGGCGATCTTGCTGACGACAAGTTTGCACTGTTCGTTGCCGGCGAACCTCATATGCCCACGCTCGAGTTCCCGGGCGATGGCGCACAGCCGGTCAAGAAGATCTGCTTTAAGCTGCTTGCCGACGCCTACTGGGAGGAGTAGCGAACTGCTCGGCTGAGCTGTTCGTGTTGTGAGCGTTATCCCTTGGAGGAGCGCGCTTGGGCCCCGCTGATCGCGGTTCCTTTGGGGATTGCGGTTGGCGGGGCTTTTTGCTGTGTAGGGGAGTTGCCGGCGACGTTGTGCTTGGATTGGCGGATGTGCGTCCGAAATCGGCAACAAAAAAGCCGTCCGAAGGCGGCTATCTTGTGCAATGGAGCCAGCGACCGGGCTCGAACCGGTGACCCCCGCTTTACGAGAGCGGTGCTCTACCAACTGAGCTACGCTGGCGGCCATGTGGTGACGCAACTGAGGCGTCAACGGCTGTCTATGATACGGGACATCGCACATCCGCGCAAGTGTTGTGACGGCTTTTCTCACTTTAAATGCACTAATATTGGAGACGTAATGTCTCGCACTTACGGGTCTAAACAGAATGGGGCAGCCATGGCTCAACCCAAGATCCTTCTCACGCGTATCGATGACCGTTTCATTTACGGACAAGACGTTGGGCTGTGGAACGAGGCCGTGGGCTCCAACCTTGTCCTAATCGTCAACGATGAGATCGCGGCAGATTCGCGCCAATGGGCACCCATGAGGGTGGCGGCGCCAGAAGGCGTTTGGACGCGGTTTTTCTCGGTGCAAAGGACTATCGACATCATTCATACCGCAACGCCGCGTCAATGGATTCTGATTATGGTGGCCTCACCCGCTGATGCGCTCGCGCTGGTTAAGGGCGGTGTGCCGATCACCAAGATCAGCATTGGCCATATGCAGGCAGGGGAGGGCAAGCGCTCTGTAACGCCCGCAGTTGCCGTAGACGACGCGGACGTCGCTGCTCTCAAAGAGCTGCAAAAGCTCGGAGTAGAGCTGGAAATCCGCTATCTCCCCAGCTCCAACCCCGACCCCATCCAACTAGTCATGTAAGAACGTCCCCAATGACTAGGTACAACTAGTCATGTAAGAACGTCCATTACAGTCGAAATTGTCAGCCCGGGACCGTCTCGGGCTACGAT
>CABSMX010000019.1 GCA_902478945.1 uncultured Collinsella sp. | reverse complement strand
TCCGGTCTCACCGGGCCGCGCGGCAAGGAGATATATTGCCAGACCGGAGGGGCCCCGTGGGCGGGAATCTGGCACTCCATATTTTGTTCACAAATGAACCAATCCTTCAGTTGTTCCACTGAAGTCATGTCTGAAGCATCAGCTTCTGGTATTGGCGATGACCAGCTGGTTTATAAGCGTTGAGGCATCGGTCATCTCTGGTGGGCTACTTTACTCTAAAGGCATCAGGTTTTTGTTTCCTGTCGGTAAAAGGCTGGTTTTGGCCGCCAGGCGTCCTTATATAGAGAGAGGATCGGGTTCGAACCCGTGCCGCGGCAACAAAAAAGCGGCCGGCATCCGCCAGTCGCTTTTCTATTCTATGGTGGGCCGTCAGGGGTTCGGGCCCGCTGCGCGGGCGACCGCTGCGGCGCTTTCGCGCCTTGCGCGCTGCGCTGGCAAACGCTCGCGCGTTTCCTCAGCTCCGCGCCCTTTCGGGTTCGAACCCGTGCACCGGCAACAAAAAAGCGACCAACCGGAGTCGATCGCTTTCTTTTCTATGGTGGGCCGTCAGGGGTTCAGCCTGCTCCGCAGGCGGCCGCTGCGGCGCTTTCGCGCCTTGCGCGCTGCGCTGGCAAACGCTCACGCGTTTCCTCAGCTCCGCGCCCTTTCGGGTTCGAACCCGTGCCGCGGCAACAAAAAAGCGACCAACCGGAGTCGATCGCTTTCTTTTCTATGGTGGGCCGTCAGGGGTTCGAACCCTGGACCTTGGGATTAAAAGTCCCCTGCTCTGCCAGCTGAGCTAACGGCCCGCGGGTGGCATTGTACCACGGTCTTGGACTATTCCCAACTCCATTGGCCGTTCTGGAAAATCACAACTTCGCGTCCATCGGGTGTAATGCCCACAATATCGATGTCGTCCGTGCCAATCATAAAGTCAACGTGCGTGCTCGAAACGTTGACGCCACGCTCCAGGAGCTCCTCTTTGGACATATCATATCCACCCTCGATGCACTCGGGGAAGCCGACCCCCAGCGCAAGATGGCAGCTGGCGTTCTCGTCATAAAGCGTGTCGTAGAACAGAATGCCACTTTCGCGAATCGGTGTGTTCTTGGAAATGAGCGCGACCTCTCCCAGATGAGCAGCGCCCTCGTCAGTATCGATGATGCTTGCGAGCGTCGCCTTACCCACGCGGGCGTCGTAATCTACCACACGACCATTCTCGAACTTGATCCAAAAATCATCGACCTTGTTGCCGTGATGGATAAGCGGCATTGCGGAATAGACGATTCCGTCAGCACGCATGCGGTCGGGCGAGGTGAAGACCTCCTCGGTGGGGATGTTGGGAAAGAAGGGATGACCGTCGGGAGTCTCACCCTTACCGCCGGCCCACTCATGCCCCTTCGTCATACCAATTACTAGGTCGGTTCCATTCGAAGCGGTATAGCGCAGGCAGTCAAAACGATTTTCGTTCAGGAAACGCAGGTTTTTTTCAAACGCCGCATCGTGAAGCTCCCAGTCACTCTCCGGATCTTGGCCGTCAGCACGGGCGGTATGCAGAATCGCATTCCATAGCTTGTAGACTGCAACCTCGTCCGGATCGCCCGAGAATACCTCGCGCGCCCAGGCGACAACCGGTGCGCCGGCAATGCACCACGGGTTGATGTTGTAATCCAGTCCACGGCGGAAGACCTTGCACTGCGTGTTCCTCGCCTTGGATGCCGCGGCCGGCTTGGCCGGATCGATGCCCTTGAGGGCGGCAGGGTCCGCGCCCTCGATAAAGATAAAGCAGGCGCCATCTTGGGCCAGGGAATCCAGCTGCATTCGCTTCCACTCGGGCGTCTGCTCAAAATAGCTTTTATCGACATGCTCGTACGTGAGCCTCGTCACGGCATCATCGGCCCAAATGACCGTCACGTGACCAGCGCCGGCGGCATAAGCCTCCGCAACCACCACGCGCGCAAATGATGCGCACTCGACGGGAGACTGAACGACGACCTCCTGGCCGGGCTTAACGTTTACGCCCTTGCGGACAACGAGACGCGCATAATTTTTAATCTTGGGCTCAAGGGTCTTCATGCCCTCAAGAGCTTCCTCGACCGTTAGGGCAGCTCGAATCATGTGCCACTCCATCTATCTGTAGAACAGTAAAAAGGCGCGCCGCAAAAACGACGCGCCTTATATCTTAGCGATATGTATGGATACAAACGCTACTTCTTCTTGGAGTCCTTCTTGTCCTCCTCGGCAGCCGAGCGCTCGATAAGAGCGTTGAGCTTGTTCTCGGACATGCCCTCGGCCTGCGCGCGGTACATGTTGCGCAAGGGACGAATACGAACGAAGTCGTAGATAAAGTCACCCAGGATGATGACATAGGACAAAACGATACCGACCATCTGGACGGGGCTGGACACCATGCCAGCGGGAGCGAAGTACAGCGAAGCCCAAATGGCCACGACGAGCACCATGCCGATAGCGAGCACGGCCCACCAGATGCGGCGGCGCTTGGTGTAGTCCTCATCCTGCTTGAGGAGGATATTCGACACCGTGTAGATGCGATCCTCCTTGGCGCGCTGCTTGGCCTTGCGGGCGCGCTTCTCCTCCTTGGAAAGACCTTCCAGGTTTTCGCCCTTCTCGAGCTCCTTGCGGCGTGCCTTGGACGATGCCGGCACGACGCGAACAGAACTCGCTGCCTGGCGGGCGGGCTTAGCAGATGCGGCGGACTTGCGCGCAACCCCGGTAACTTCGTGGGATTGCGTGCGCTTGTTCGTGGCGCTACGGGTACTCACTTATGCGTTCTCCTTCATGCTTGTGAACTGGGAGCCCGTGATGATCTGGAAGGCCTCGCGATAGCGCTCGGACGTGCCATCGATGACCTCGGCGGGCAGGTGCGGGGTCTCCCCCGTCATATCCCAGTTGGCTTTGAGCCAATTGCGGACGAATTGTTTGTCGTAGCTGGGCTGAATCTTGCCCTCCTCGTAGCTGGCGGCGGGCCAGAAACGGCTGGAGTCGGGCGTGAGGCACTCGTCGATCAGCGTAACCTTGCCATCGATGACACCGAACTCGAACTTGGTGTCGGCGATGATGATGCCACGAGTCGCTGCATACTCGGCAGCAGCCTTGTAGATCTTGAGAGACAGATCGCGAATCTGCGTGGCGATGTCCTCGCCAACGATCTCGCAGCAACGCTCAAACGAGATATTCTCGTCGTGATCACCGATCTCGGCCTTCGTGGACGGCGTGAACAGCGGCTCGGGAAGCTTGGAGGCCTCGGTCAGACCCTCGGGCAGCTGGATGCCGCAGACGGTGCCGTTCTCGTCATAGGTCTTCTTGCCCGAACCGGTCAGATAACCGCGGACGATGCACTCGATAGGAATCGTCTGGGCCTTCTTGACCAGCATGGCGCGGCCTGCGAGGTAGTCACGATACTCGGCAAACTCCTCGGGGAAATCCGCCGGATCGATGGAGACGAGGTGGTTGGGGACGATATCGGCAAACTTGTCGAACCAGAATGCCGAGATGCGGTTGAGCACCTCTCCCTTAAACGGAATCTCGTCGGGGAGAATAAAGTCGAACGCAGAAATGCGATCGGTGGCGACCATCAGCAGGTTTTCGCCGGCATCGTAGATATCACGAACCTTGCCACGGGAATCCGGACGACGCTCCATCGTTGTCACGTGAGTCACTCCTTACCTAAATACGACAGAAATGCGGGTTCTTTCCCGCATGTTTTCGCAAACTCGGAGCGGCAGGAACGCGGCCCCTCCTTCACCGAATAGCGAAAAGCTAGTGCTCCATTGTAGTAGATGCCGCGTCCGCCGTGTGCTCGCGAGGCAGATGAATCGTAAAAGTCGTACCCTTTCCAAGCTCCGACTCCACGGATATGTAGCCATGGTGACGCTCGACGATTTGCTTGGTCACGGCGAGGCCAACGCCCAGGCCGCCGGCTTCGCGGGCGCGGCTGGCATCTGCGCGCCAAAATCGCCCGAAGATGCGCGACAGGTCGTCCTTGGCAATACCGATACCGGTATCCGAAACGGCAATACTGACATGCTTGCGGTCACTGAGCACCGACACCACGACCCAACCGCCCTCGGGGGTGTAGCGCATGGCGTTGCTCATGAGGTTGATGACGCACTGCGTGATCATGTCGGGATCGGCCTCGACGACATCGTCGTGACCTTGGGTCTCGTCAGCAAAGCGCAAGCGCAGATCGCGGTCAACAAATAGGCGCTCCTGAGCGTTGACGATAGACCGCACAAAGGGAACCATGTCCACCGGTTCGAGATTGAGCGGCGCCGTGCTGTTTTCCATACGCGATAGGTCGAGCATCTGCTGCACCAAACGAGCCAGGCGGCGCGTCTCGGAAGCGACCGTCTCCAGATGCTCATCGTCGGTGGGATACACGCCGTCCTGCATGGCCTCGACCGTTGCAAGCATGGCCATGAGCGGCGTGCGAAGCTCGTGTGCGACATCCGAGGTCAGGCGCTTTTCGTGCTTCATATCTTTCTCGAGCGAGGTGGCCATCTCGTCAAAGGTCTCACCCAACTGATCGATTTCATCGTCGCCGCGCAAACCGGTACGAGCGGACAAATCGCCGTCGCGAATTTGCTTGGCTGTGCTGGTTATACGATGAATCGGTCTGGTAAGCATGCGCGACACGAACGATCCGATAACAACTGAGATGCAGACCGCAACAACCGCGGCAAGGGCCATGGCGTTAAAAGTCTTTTCCCTAAACGCAGAATCCGCCTTGGTGAGCAGGGCATCGGAGCCGATAGCCCATAGCTTCACCTGTCCGACATGCTCGCCAGAAGACGTTATGATTTCGACGTTGGCAACGCTATCGGAGTCGGTGGGCGCCGACGAGACCGGGCTATGCGAGGCCTTTTTACCGCTCGAGCTGCTCGACGCCGATTCGCTCTCGCGCACATCGGCGGTCGCACTTGCCGAAGGCCATGAGTCGTCATAGACGACAACGCCCTTTTTGTTGACAACCTGCATACTCAGGTCGTCGGACACCAAGCTCGATGTCGCGACCGTGCGTAGCTCGCCCGCAGTCCAGTTGCCGTTTTCCTCGTACGACGTCGCAAGCTTTTCGGCGGCAGAATTGGCAATCTCGACGATATTGGAGCGCGTGTAATCCGAAAAGACGGTACCCCACACAACGGAGACAACGCCCACCAGCACCAATACCGTCATGAGCGACGTCAGGGCAAAAGCCAAGGCCATGCGCGAGGGATAGCTCATCGCTGGCCGTGAATCGGAACGAGGCGTGTTCCAACTTGCCTTGGAACCCGCCTCGTTCTCCTGCTTATGCTTTTGCCCAATTTCAAAGCGCGCAGGTGTCATATGTGATTTCCCTATTTCTCGTCCGACTTATCGGTCTTGGCCGGAGCCTCGAAGCGATAACCGACGCCGTGAACGGTGTAGAGCCACTTAGGCTTCTTGGGGTCGTCGCCCAGCTTGGCGCGAAGGTTCTTGACGTGACTGTCGATGGTGCGCTCGTAGCCCTCAAAGTCATAGCCGAGCACCTTCTCGACCAGCTCCATACGGTTATAGACGCGACCGGGATGGCGAGCAAGCGTGGTGAGCAGCTTAAACTCGGAAGCAGTCAGGTCTACTTCCTTGTCCTCGACCAAGATCTTGTGGCCCGAGATATCGATGACCAGATCGCCAAAGTCGAGCACCTCAACGGCGGGCTCGTCTGCCTGGTGAGCACGACGGAACAGGGCGCGGACGCGGGCGACGAGCTCACGCGGCGAGAACGGCTTAATCAGGTAGTCGTCGGCACCAAGCTCAAGGCCGATGATGCGATCCTCGATCTCGCCCTTGGCCGTCAGCATAATGATGGGGACATCCGAGGTGTCGCGAATGGTGCGGCAAACGCGCTCGCCGGGAATCTTGGGGAGCATAAGGTCGAGCACAACCAGGTCGAACTGGTGCTTCTCGAACTCCTCGATCGCAGACTGGCCGTCCCCGACGCCAACAACCCAGTAGCCCTCGCGCTCGAGATAGGCAGCGACAGCGTCACGGATTGCCTTCTCGTCCTCGACCAGCAGAATCTTTTTTGCATCTGAAGCCATAACACGGCCCCCCTGTCTCAATTAGCTAAGAACAAGCCCATTTTAACGCACCTATGCCCGCCGAGCACCGCTACAGTGCGGCGGCTCGGCGGGCGGCACTCACAATTACAACGCGTTTATTCCCCCGTTGGCGCCCTTTTAACCCCTCGGCGCTAAAGAGAGAACAGGCGGGCGGTAACCGTCTCGGGAATTCCTTGGCTATTACGCACCGTGGCATAGGTTAAAAACGTATTCGATTTACCCGCCGTAGCTGGATAATCGCCATATTCGAGAGCGCGGTCGGGCGACAGCAGCGAACCATAGGTTTTGGCGGAGGTATCGATCAGAAAATGCGATGCCTGAACCTTAACCAGATATTTGCCTTTTCTGCCGGCAGCACACGCAAGCGGCTCGCGCGACAGGAATAGGAACGTCCCATTCTCGTTACCGATATAGGTGCCCATGTTGCCTAGGCTCCCCACGCCGCTATAGGTGGCCTCGATGGAGAACACAAACGTGTCGCCCATATATACGGCCTCGAAGGGAGACACCGATGAGGGAAGGACCAGCTGAGCCTTCTTGGTATTGTTGCCGTCCGTCAGGTCGATCGCCGTCATGCCGTAGTAGACGCCCTCGTCGTTGCGCACACGCGGGGAAATGGTCAAGATGCCGTCACTCACACGCGGGGCGGATGCAAAGCGGCCCGTTGACTTCCAAATGGCCTCGGCCTTTGCCTCGTCGAGCGAGCGGCGGTAGCAATACGAGTCGTGACTCGTCTTATTGCCGCCTGCAGCAGGCATCTTGTACCAAATGACGGACGATTCGAACGCCGTAAACAGCGGCGGGTCGTAGTCCTTGCCGCCTCGGTCGAGCTCGACCACATCGCCGACAAGCGACGCACCTGCCGTATTTTGCGCATAGAGTTTCCATGATGCATTCGCAAAGTTCATCTCGACCCAAGCAAATACGCCATCGCCGGCGCGGACATCGTAAAACGAATACCCCGCACCTTCCACGGGATCCTCGACGAGCGTCGTGAGTGAGCCGTCGCCCAGGTTGAGCATGCCGAGCGTATTGGCATGCCGCGCCGATGCGGGCGCCATCATCGCCGCGGCGTAATCACCGTCGCAGTAATACAGCAGCGTACCCAAAGGCAATGTCCATGAAGCTGCAGGCTCGAGGTCGATTTCGACAGCCTCGTACTCATCCGTAATCGAGACGATTTTTGAGTCATCTTTGATAACCTGCGGCTCGCCGGCGGCATCGTCGCTGGTGCCCGTTTTTTTCGAGCATCCGGCAAGTACCGTGGCAGCGCCCGCGGCAGCTCCACCGAGCACAAAGCCGCGGCGCGATATTCCGTTCTTGATGTGGTCGGCGATACCCATTAGGCGATCTCGGCGCGAGCGGCCTCGATAGCGCGGGTAAGCTGGTCGGCGCAGGAGGTCTTTTTCATACCGCAGGTATTACCGGCGAGAACCTCGATTACGCGATCGGCAGGAGCACCCTCAACCAGCTTGGAGATAGCCTTGAGATTGCCGTCGCAGCCGCCGGTAAACTCGACGCCCAGCACTTTGCTGCCGTCATCGGAAAGATTGAGGTGGATATTGCGAGAGCATACACCCTGAGGCTTGTAGTCAAAACTAATCATTGAGATCCCCTCTCAGAAAGAAATTTCAGACGTCTATTATCCCCGCCTGGCCCGACTTATTATCGTAAGCACCGATTCAACATCCTACGATGCATAGATTAGTGGGGGCAAGATTAGCAGCCCGTACCCCGTGCGTGGACTGTGCGCTTCTCCCGATACATATTGTGGTCGGCGACACGATATACATCGGCCAGCGTATTTCCAGCCGTCTCGACGGTCGCCACGCCAATCGATGCGCTGACCGTCAGTGCCTCATCGCTTACCGCGGCAAGACCGAGACGAAGATCCTGTTCCAGCCCGAGCGCAGACTCGTTGTCAGTATGGGGGCAAACCAGCAAAAACTCGTCGCCGCCAACGCGCATCGGCAGGTAATCCGCACCAGCCACCCGCCGCAGCACGGACGCCGTCCGTCGCAGCAGTTCATCCCCCATCTCGTGACCGTAGATATCGTTGGTCCGCTTGAGATAATTGCAGTCCAACATAATCACGCTCACGGGCAAGCCCTCGTTTACCAGGCTATCTCCGCGCGATTCAAGGTAGTTGCGGTTGCGAAGCCCCGTCAGTTTGTCTTGGTATGTCAGCTCCTCGGCATGTTTGACCATCGATATGTTGTGCGTCGCCACGACGACCGACTCCAGCCGGCCTTGCTCATCGCGATGCTGGGGGACAACCTGTAGCGAGTACCAAGCGCCTCGACAATCTCGCACCTCGGCAGCCAAGTACGGTACGCCCTCCATACGTTCGCGAAGCGTACTTATATCTACGAGTCCCACAACCGCTTCGCGGCTTTCGGGGCTCACGACATCCCGGCAGACCGTGTCCATAAAGTCATATGCCTCGCTGTGCTCGGCAAATATCTTCGCTATCGTCGGCGACATATTGATTCCCTCGATCTCGAGGGTGTCGAGATGCAAAAGGAAGGTCGAATCGTAGATGGCGCTTATGGCATTGATAATGCCGAGCTGTTTATCCTTTTCGACCAAATTGCGGCGATCAACGATATTTCGAGCCAACAGTACCACGACCCAAAACGCAAGGCACACCAAGACGCCAGCGGCGACAAATGTGATCCTGCCAGACATGACCTCAGATTTGGGATACAGCGCAAACAGGCGGTAGTCCTTGTATGCCGCACGCACCGCGTACCATTTGTCTCCTCGATATTCGATGCGCGTTAGGCCATCGTCTTTCCACTCAACCCCTGCGCTGGTGAGGAATCGGGCGAGCGACACGTCAGCATCGGCGCTGTTGGATGAGACAATCTCCGCATCCTCCATAACAAGCACCGTGGGGCCCTGGTGGAAGGTGCTGTTCGAAAGCACGTCGGCTATGGCATATGAATAGTCGTCCGCTGGATCGGAAACAAATGAGCGGTATGCCAAGGCAACGCCGTCGCCATACGGGATAGCGCAGACGGCAAAAACGACACCACGGCGCTCGACGACAGTTGAGTAGGTCACTTTGGAACCTTGATACATCGATGCGACCGGCGCACAGGCCAGCTCCTCTCGCCACAACATGAGCGGATCGCGACCATCGATGTCGTAGTGGGCAGCCATATGGCCATCGGAGTCCATGACCATCAGCCCCGAAAGGTTCTCGGCATGGACAAATTGCTCGATAAGATCGTCGTTAACCTCAACGCGATCAGAGGACAGGAACGTCGCAAACGATTCGATCGCGGCGAGCAAATCGTGCGTCTCTTCGGTTTTTCTCCCCTGTTCGTAGCGGTCATATTTTTCGCAAGCGTTTTCCAAAAACGCCATGGTTTCTTGGCCAAACCCAAGCGTTTTTTCGAGGCAGCGATGGGTTCCAACCGTATACAACAGGCCTAACAAGACAGCGCTGACAATAACGCCGACAGCTATGACGGTCAGAGTCTTTCGACGCAAGCGGTGCTCATCATTTGTCATGGATTTGCTCCTTGCCCGCCCGTCGTCGCTCCTGTCTTGTAATTGCCCACAATACGGTCAATCGTGCCATCTCGGTCCATGGCAAACAATGCGGTATTGAGATCCTTTACGATCGGTCCTTCATAGCCGTCATCAAACGCGACGCCCAGATCAACCGTCATAACGTTGTCAGCGAACACGCGGTAAAGGCCGGGATACCGGGCGACAAGTCGGTCAAGCGGCTGAACGTCCGCCATCCAACAGTCGACATACCCTTTGGCGAGGGCGGCTTTGCAGAGTTCGGCAGAACCATACGATTTGATTTGCACGTTCGGCGAGATTTCCAGATCCCCTGCGAGCAATCGGCGTTCACTCACCGAGCCCGCAATTACCGCGATGGTCTTGCTTCCATCGAGATGCGCCAAGGACTTGATGCCACTCGTTTTCTTGGCGGCAACCGAGACCGTCACGGTTAGATACGGCTCGGTCCAGTAATACTTATCCTCGCGATAACAGGGAGAATAATCACACCACAGGCAATCGATATCACCGTTTTCGAGCAGCCGGTCGCGATCGTTCCAGTCAATATCGACAAACTGTGGCTTGAGCCCCGCACGCTCACACGCCTCGCGGGCGATGTCGATATCGATACCGGCGTAATCGCCCGTGGTATCGACATACACATAGGGGTCGTTATCCGTAACGCCGATTTTGAGTACCGGGAGATCTTTGTCGGCTTCATTCGAGGAGGAAGAACTGCTTCGAACGGTATACGTCAGGGCGGCCACACAGGCGGCAACAAGGAGCATGAGCGCAAACGAGACGATGGCGGCTCGCTTGATACGTCCGGGCACAAGCCTCCCTTCATCGAAACAGCAGTCGGATTTCATTGTATACCCGGGGCTGATGCGGCGATAAAAAAGCGCCTCACCCAAGATGGGCAAGGCGCCAAAGGTTGGAATGCATCCGCAAACAGCCGAATTAGGTTAACCCTACTCGAAGCTCACCTGCTCCAGGCGATCGAAGACCGTGTCGATGCGGGTGAGGAAGTCCCACGGATCAAAGATCTCGTCGAGCTTCTCCTGGCTGACGGTGCAGCGCGGATCGGCCTCGAGACGCTCCTTAAAGGTGGGACCGGAAACACAATCCTGCACTTCGTGCCAGGTGGCCATGGCGTTTTCCTGCACGATAGCGTAGGCGTCCTCGCGGGTGATGCCCGTGTCGACGAGGGCGAGCAGCACCTTGGAGGAGAAGATGAGGCCGCGGGTCTTGTTGAGGTTGGCCATCATGCGGGCGGGATACAGCTGCAGGCCGTCGATAACGCGGATGAGGCACTGGAACATGTGGTCGAGCGCAATGAAGCTATCAGCCTGGGCGACACGCTCGGCGGAGGAGTGTGAAATGTCACGCTCGTGCCACAGGGCGACGTTGTCGAAGGCAACCTGCGCGTTGGCCTTCACGACGCGCGACAGGCCGCAAACCTTCTCCATGGTGATGGGGTTGCGCTTGTGCGGCATAGCGGAGCTGCCCTTTTGTCCCTTGCGGAAGGGCTCTTCGGCCTCGAGCGTATCGGTCTTCTGCAGGTTGCGGACCTCGGTCGCGATGCGCTCGCAGGTGGCCGCTGTAGTGGCAAGCACGCCGGCAAGATAGGCGTGGTGATCGCGGCTGATGACCTGCGTGGACAGCGGATCGTGAACCAGGCCCAAGTGCTCGCAGACGTACTCCTCGACGAACGGCTCGATGGAGCTGTAGGTGCCGACGGCACCGGAGATGGCACCGAAGGCAACGTTCTTGCGAGCGTCCTCAAGACGATCGAGATCGCGCTTGAGCTCCCAGGCCCAAGAGCCAAACTTCATACCGAAGGTCATCGGCTCGGCATGGATGCCGTGAGTACGGCCGGCGCAGAGCGTATTGCGCTCTTCGAAAGCGCGGCGCTTGCAGATCACGCCGAGCTTCTTGACGTCCTCGATAATCAGGTCACAGGCCTGAGTAAGCTGATAGCACAGAGCCGTATCACCCAGGTCGGAGCTGGTCATACCATAGTGAACCCAGCGGCTAGGCTTGGGCTCGCCCTCGGGAACGTCGGCGTCGATATATTCCTTCATGTTGGTCAGGAAGGCGATGACATCGTGGCGCGTGACTTCCTCGATCTCGTCGACCTTTGCCTTCTCAAAGTTGGCATGGTCGCGGATCCATTGGGCCTCGTCTTTGGAAATACCGATCTTGCCGAGCTCCGCCTGGGCCTCGCAGGCCAGGACCTCGATCTCCTGCCAAATGGCGTACTTGTTCTCGAGGGAGAAGATGTGTCCCATCTCCGGGCGGGTATAGCGATCGATCATAGCGGCTCCTTTTTGGTTATTGGCACGTTGGTCGTAACTCGACTATTGTACCGTGCGCAGGCGCCCGTATGAGCAACGGGCATCAACCTAACATGTTGCAGATGGAGCGGTCATGAGGACGTCCGCGTATTTGCGAAGCAAATACGCACCGGCTTCAGGCGAGCCCCTCGGCCTCACGAAGCCGCGGGGGAAACTTTGTTGAATTGGCCGTCCCCATGTCTCCCGTGCCCGGTGGAGCGGGCAACGGGACGTCCGCGTATTTGCTTCGCAAATACGCACCGGCTTTAGGCGCCTGCCGGCGCCTTCGCCTGCTCGCTACAAACGCTTCGCGTTTGCTTTACGCTCACACCCTGGCGGGTTCGAGTCCCGGCACTTTATTGAAAAAAGCACGGCACCGTAATGGTGCCGTGCTTGTGCTTTTAACTGGAGCGGGCAACGGGACTCGAACCCGCGAGTGTCAGCTTGGGAAGCTGATGCCTTACCACTTGGCGATGCCCGCATATGTGGGGGATAGTATAACGCGGTTGTCTTGTTCGATACAAGGGTGACGATACTTGTTTTAGCTATGGAGAATCCTCCTAAAAATAGGCCAATTGTGTAGATGAGGACCTGTAGGCTCTTTTATTTACCATTGTCTACCTGGAGATTTATTCCATTGTCTTTCGTAGGCGCCATTTGTCAGATATCGGGCAAGCTTTTGGTCAGGCTCCGGTACTTACCCGCATGAACCTCGGGGGTAGCCTCATCCCAAGCGCCGCGGCCTCCCCGTGCGGCGCACGAGGGATAAGGAGCAGCCATGTCCAACGCACCCACGCACTCTGTCCACAGCGCAATCACAGCAGGATCGCTGCTCCTAGTCCTCTTTTTACTTTTAGGCTGCATGACACCGGATGCCGCGCTCGCCGTCGACGGTTATGAATCGCTCGGATTCCGCACTATCAGCAATGAATGCGGTCCTTTTGAAGTTGGCAAATACGAGGCACAGGATTCTTCGATTGCCTACTGCATGAACCAGGAGCGCTTTGGCCCTAGCACACCGGGCGGACCCTGGCTCACCTACAATCAGGGCTGGGTATGGCTCGAAGACGAATTCGCGGCCATCATCTGTCATGGCTACCCCACCGCCACATCCTTTGGTGGGCATAACCTATCCCCCGATCGAGCACGTGCCGCAACCCAACTTGCCGTCTGGATGCTCAACGGCACCACCCATACCGACGGATCATTCTCATATACAACCGCCCGGGGCGTCACAGAGAGGGGAAATTTTTCCGGCGACAATGAGGTCGTTGCCGCAGCGCGCTGGCTCCACGACGGCGCCAAGTCGGGAAGCATTAAAGCCGCACCGCATCGCGCGCGGCGCTATTTGGGAGCTGTGTCGGGTGGCAGTAAACGTCAAGACATGCTCTACGTGCTCCCGGCCGTCTCCGCATCCTTCCAAAAACAGTCAGCCAACGCCGCCATCACGAGCGAAAACGCTACCTACAGGCTCGACGGAGCGAGGTTCGACATCTATGAGAGCGTCGGCGACAAGCGTGTCGGCAGCATCCAGATGGACAGCAGTGGTCGCGCGCAGGCGACACTTTTGCCCAACGCGGCATATTACCTGGTCGAAACCGAAGCTCCGGCGGGTTATATCCCCAGGAGTGACCACATCGCCTTTTCCACCGGCAATGACGGCGGGAATGTCGTCATCGATGAGCAGCCCGGTACCATTACCCTGCGCATCGCAAAGGTCGATGCCGCGACAGGGGCAGGCCCTCAAGTCAGCGCGTCACTTGCCGGCGCTGAGTTCACCTGCGTCTCACAGTCTACCCCGGGCTGGACGCACACCCTCACGACGGATGAGGACGGCCGGGCAACACTTACCGACATCCCCCTGGGCACCTTTAGCATCTATGAGTCGAGAGCTCCCGAGGGTTATCTGCCCTCCAATGAAACCTGGAGCTATACCATCGGTGCCGACCAGCTCGGAGACGCGGGCGTCGTTGAACTCGAGCGTCGCATCCCCAACATCCCCATCGCTTTTGACCTCGAGATTTCAAAGTTCAAGGACTGCGGTAATAGTGACGAATCTGGTGTAGAGCAGCCGGCGGAAGGCGTGGTCTTTGAAGTGGCAAGCAACACTTCGCAGCAGGTTGTTGGAACGCTGACCACCAATATCTACGGCTTCGCATCGACCAAAGACCAGGCCGGAGCATGGTTTGGCGCAGGAGAGCGCCCCGATGGCGTCAGCGGAACCATACCGTATGACCGTGCCGGCTACACCATTCGTGAGGTTGTCGACACTGTGCCCGACGGCTTTAAGCAGGCAGGGGAATGGACTATCACGGCAGAGCAGATCACGGACGGCGCAGAGCTTCAGTACATCGTAGACAACCACGCCCTGTCGACACATCTTCAAATCGTGAAGCGCGATGCTCAGACCGGCAACGCCGTACCACGCGCTGGGTTCACCTTTCAGCTGCTCAACGGCGACCGTGAGCCCATCTCGCAAACATCCTGGCATCCCGCCCATACCGTTATGAATACCTTTACGACCGATGAAACCGGAACCGTCACCCTACCCGAATCGCTTAACCCGGGCACGTATTACATACGAGAGACTTCCGCCAAGGAACCGTATCTTGTTGGTGAAGATCTGGAGATAACGATTCCCGCCGACATGAACTTAACGCCCGTCGCGGTCGCCTCGTTTTACGACGACGCGGCAACAGGAAGCATCGAGATCGTCAAGAACGATGCCGTAGGTGGGCGCGCCCTTGCCGGTGCTGTTTTTGATATCCGTGCCGCGGGCGATATCGTGCGCCCCGACGGCAGCATTGCTGCCCTGGACGGCGAAACCGTCACATCCATCACGACCGACGAGCGGGGATTTGCGTGCGCGACTCATCTTTCACTGGGGTGCGGAACCGCCACCTATGAGGTAATCGAGGTGCAGGCACCCGAAGGTTACCTGCTCGACCAAAGCGTCCACACCGTCGAGCTGTCGTATGCCGGTCAGGAAACACCCGTGATCAATGCGCACCTCGATGTTTCTAACGACTACACCAAAATCGACATCTCCAAAGTAGATTTGACCGGCAAACAAGAAGTGGAAGGCGCCCGGCTCTCCCTCCACGGTGCCGACGGAACCGAAATTGACGCTTGGACCTCCTCTGACAAACCGCATCGCATCGAGCATCTTTTGCCCGGCACCTACACCCTGTGCGAAGTGATGCCCCCGCGCACTTACGACCTTGCCGAAGACATGACGTTTGAAATTAAGGCCACAGGAGAAGTGCAGACGGTAACCATGAAGGACGCACCCATCGAGATCGAGGGCAGAGTCGACAAGCGGCAAGAGATCGCCCGCCCTATCGGTAAGGGTCTCGTCGCCAACGGCGATGGCAAAAACCGAGCCGTGGCACAATCCGATGCGGACGGCTCCTTCTCTTATACGCTCGATGCTAAAAATGAGTCGAATACCTGGGTTGATGAATTCACCATCACTGACGATCTCGAATGCGCCAAGGAAGGCACTGCCAAACTCATCGCCATCGAAACCCCTGTCGCGACCGGGGACATCGACGGTCTTTGCAACGTGTGGTATCGAACGTCTCCAGTGGGAAGTATCGATACGGGCGAACAGACCAATGCAACGCTCAGCGACGGGCATGACAACCCCTGGCTCGAAACGGACGAGGTCAAAAAGCTCCTAGGTGACGATTTGCGCATGGTCGATTGCGGCGATTGGCATCTTTGGAAAGCCGATATCCCAACAACGGAGTCGGTCACCCTCGAGGCAAAAGAGCTCGCTCTTTTGGACGATACCGCCGTCACGGGCATTCGTCTTGAGTACGGGGCCGTATCGGCCGACTTCACGACAAGAGGCGCTGCAGAATCTTGGACCCGCGAGGACCTCAAAGACGAGCATGACGACCTTGATGATGTGAGCGCCGTCCTTGACTCGGATATTCACGGTGCCGTCATCCATATGCAGGCCGCGTCGTCTTACACGCCTCAGACCGCACTCGCCAACAGCGCTCGCGTTGACCTCTGTCGCAATGGCGGCGGTAGCAACCTTGAATCACATGACGAGGATCGCGTCATCCAGCGATGCGCCATGCCGCAAGATTTACCGGCAACGGGCTCCCTTCCCATTGCCGCCTGCCTCGCCGCCTTCGTGACCTCCGGCGCCGCGGCAATCTGGTTTGCCCATCTAAAGCTGGCGTCAAAACGTCGCTGACGCAATAAAAAAGAGGCGAGCCCGTCTCCCGGCTCGCCTCTTATTCGTTCGTGGCGAAATGGCTATTCCCCAAATGCAGACCCACCGTCGATGAGCGCTTGATCGGACTCGGAGATGCCATCGGCTCCCAAACTCTGCTCGTGCTCCACTTCTTCGCTAATCGTGGACTCAGGCGTTGAGCCTTTAACGCCCACGATATACGCGGCCCCGAAACCAAGGACAATGGCGATCAGGGCCAAAATGAGATAGACGGGCCAGTGGCGCTTGATGTACGAAAACACGCAGACTCCTTATAGGTCAACCTACGAACGACGAATGACCTCGGTCACGACCTCGGACACCGTAGCGATATTTGTCGGATTGACGTTGTACGGCAGATCGTCCTCAGTGTGAGCGCATGCCAAACGTGGGCCGTCGACGCCGGCAATGGTAAGGGCGCGTCGGCTTGCCTCGAGAGCAGCATAGGCATCGGTCTTGGCATAGGGCATCTCAAATGCACCGCAATCGACATGGAACGACTTGCACACCTTGTTGACCAAGTTCATGATGCGTCGGTCACCCTTGAGCAGCTGCTGCTCGCCCTCGACCGTCACGACCGAAAGCCTACCGGCACCAATGGACTCAAGGTTGATAAAGAACACGCCACGGAGCTTGTCGCGATGCGCGGCCAGGAACGCCTTCATGCCGGCGCCGTCGCAATCGGAAGCGCCTGTAGCCACAAACCAGATGTCGTGGCCAAGCAGCTCGTCATCGCCCATGGAGGCAACGGCAGCGAGCATATCCTCGGCGGAAGCTCCATCGGAAGACGTGGCACCGCCCTTCCAGCCGTCGTCGTCATCCTCGAAGTTATCCCACGAGCCGATACCGCGACCAGACTTCTTGGCGTCGTAATCATCCTCGACACCAAGCCAATCGCTCATGCTGTCCTGCTCGTTTTTCTTTTTGCGACCGAACAGACCGCCCAAGCCGCGCTTTTGCGGCTTGGCGGCCGGAGCGGCAGGAGCCGAGATAGTCTCAAGCGGCTGAACATCCGAGCTGACCGGCATGGGGGGAACAACCGGAGCCGATGTGGGCTCGGGCCCTTGTGCCGTCGCGAAGGGATCGTTAACCTGAGCCGAAGGGTCGGGAAGGTCGAACAGCGAGGTGCGCGAGGCGACATTGGCCTGCTGCATCGAAGGCATCGAGGGATCGGGGACCGAGGCCAGCGGAGACGCAGAGGGCATGGGAGCCGGCGCGGATGCCGGGTCGGGAACGTTCATGTTCGGGCGCGGCGACGCCTGAGACGAGATTTGAGCCATCAGAGCATCGACCGTCTCGGCCTGCGACGGAGCAGCATTGGCAACCGTGGCGCCGGGATCACTCGGCGCGGGCATGGTGAAGATCTGCGTAGAGTAGGGCCTCGACTCATCCGCCTGCGGAGCTTCGGGGGCCACGGGCTCAGGCTCTTGCTCGGAGCTGTCCGCAGCGACCTGTTCCGCCACAGATTGATCCTCGACCGTATCGGGCGCAGCGGGCTCGTCCTCGACAGGAGCGGAAAGGGGCTCGGCGATAGCGGTGCCCTGCTTCTCAAACGTCATCGTGGCATCAAACGACACAGTGCTGTCGACCGGCTGTTGGGTTTCGAAAGTCGCCGTCTCCCCGGCAACATCCGCAGGCGAAGGCTGCGGCGCCTCGAAAGACGTCGTGGCGTCGGCAACATCAACAGATACCGGCTGCTCGGCGTCGTTTTGCTCAAATTCCTGTGCCGCGCGCTCGCGCTCGGCCTCGGCCGCCTGTTGCTGGGCTGCAGCCTCGCGCTCGGCTGCCTCGCGGGCAGCGGCGCGCTTTTCCTCAAAGTCGTCAACGAGTTTCTTGCCCTTTTCGAATGCCCCCTTAAAGAAATGGGAGGCGCTGGCACCGATCGAAGAAAACGCGGAAGCGATATCGGCATGGGGCGTCGTCACCGGAAGCTCGGTAGAAAAATCGGTGTCGCTCTCGTAGGACACACGCTGCGGATACGCATCGTAGTCGTCCTCGGTATTATCGAGCTCCTCGGGCGCCGGGGCAGGCGCCATGACGTCCAGACCGGCTGCGGGATCGATAGCAGTCTCCGCATCGGCTTCCGTCTCGACGGCATTGGCCTCATCGGGCTGCGCAGCCACGACCGGATCGGGCTGGGGCGCGGGCTCGAACGTCGGCTCCTCGCCCTCTTCGTAATCGAGCGTACAGGACTCGGGAAGCATTCCCAGGGCACGGATGGCATCCGAGCCAAACCGGATGTTGCCGGCGGCATTGCGATAAAGCTTGGGCTCGGGCTCGGCCTGCTCGGCCGCGGCAGGCTCCTCTGCCGACTCGGCAGCGGACTCGTCTGCAACGGGCTCCTCGGCCGGAATATCTTGGACCTGGGACTCGGGTGCAATGACGCCAATCAGGGTCTCGTCGGCAGAAGCACCTTCGAATCCATCGATTTGCTCATCAAAAGCCTCGCCCTGCTCACCCTCGGGAGCGACCGGCTGGCCATACTCATCCTCGGTATAGGCAGGCTCTTCGTACTCGATGGTATTGCCGTAATCATTTTGCTGCTGGGCCGCGGCGTACTCGGCTGCCGCGCGCGCCATCTCCTCGGCGCGACGCTTCTGCTCGCCAAAATACGTGTCAAACGGAATATCGTCAGGGAACTCGTTCTCGCCCTGATAGGGGGCGACGTTATCCATGACGCCCAGCATGGCGGCAACAGAGGACTTGTTGCAAACCGAGCCGGACGTGTAGGGAAGGACAAAACGATTGGAAATGATATTGGCGGCATTGGCGAGCGCCACGAGGGAGGCAAGGATCGCGACAATCCACAGCAGGACCTTCAACGCGCCGGGAAGCGGCAAGATGCGCAGGATGGCAATAGCCGCGGGAGCAATCGTGGCAATCGGGAGCAATTTGGCGATCAGCGCTCGGTACGGCGCATAGGGCTCGCGAGCGAGCAGTTCGGCGCGCGGGGAGTCATAGTGCGCGACGACGACAACCGGGCGATTGCGCGGAGAGGCAAGCGGGCCCGAGGCCTTGTGATAGGCGATGACATTTTGGCTCACGCCCGTCTTGCCCAGGCGCGAGATCACGGGGCGCCCGGTTCTCTCGAGCACATAGAGCACGGCTCCGACAATGGCCAACAGGGTGCCGACTAAGCCGATACCGCCGCCGATGCCCATAAGCAGGGCACCGGCAAATGCCAGAATGCCCGTAACGGCAAACGCCATCCTGCTCGGCGCGGGAGCATTAAACTCCTGCACCTCGGGATCAAAGCCGTGGTTGCGGAAAATTTGAGCGATATCTTCGGAGGCCAAGCGCTCTTCTTCGCTGCACGCCGGCGTGATGCCAGTGTTCTGCAGCAGGTGGTTAATATAGTTCTGGGTGTTCGCCATATGCGCTCCACATCCATAATCCGACAAATAGGCCCAATGTATGCACATTAGAACCGTATATAGTCGAAAGTATACCCCGAGCGGGCGCAAACGGCCGAATTCTGGGCATCTTAACGCCCCAAGCGGACAAGGATATAGCCTAATCTCCATATCGGACTAAAATCATGGCATCAGACACCTTCCCATGCGAGGATTCTATGACGGCAAGCAATACAACCGTAACGAATAAAAAGGGGGCGCCGGGGCCCGGTTTCGACAAGACCGCCCAGCGCATCCTCAATCTGTTCTTTGTCCTCAACAGCTCTCCCGAGCCATTGACCACAGAGCAAATTGTCCTGGATTCCGATCTTGGCTATGGATCGGGCAATATCGACTCGGACAAGCGCAAGTTTCGCCGCGATCGCGAAAAACTCCTCGAACGCGGAATCACGATCAAGGAAGTTCGCGCAGCAGGCGCCCAAGAAACCGAAGAAAGCGCGTGGACCATCGATCGCGAGCACACGTTTGCGGCCGGTGGCCTCATCACCGCAGACGACGCGGACATCTTGCTCGACGCTATCGACCAGACCCTTGCGACCGGTTCGGCCGCGTTTGCCACGCCGCTTGCAGACATACGCTCCAAGATCGCCTACCTCACTGGCGCATCGACTGCAGAAGAGCCTCCCGCCCGTCGCTCACCCGCCGTCGATGCGGTGTGGAGCGCTTTTGCCGAACGCTGCGCACTGCGTTTTTTGTATCAAAACGGGCGTGGAGAGCAAAAAGAGCGCACCGTCTGCGTGTACGGCATGTTCGAGCACGAGGGCGTGGCGTATTTTTGCGGACTCGACAACGCCACCGATGAAATCAGGACGTTTCGCTGCGACCGTATCGTTCGCGCATGGCGCCCCTCGAAGGACTACTCCATCCCCGCCGACTTTAACCTGAACGATCGCCTGTTCTTCGAGTTTGATTTTGCCGATTGCAAGCCCGTTATGGCGACCTTTTCGTTTGCCCCGCAAGCCCAGGCCGACATGGTCAGCGGCCTAACGCGCGGTCGCGGGGAGCTCACGCACACCGAAGAGGGTTGGACCTGGACCGTCGGCGTGCGCGACCTTAATGCCGCTGCCTCGTTTTGTATGGAGCACGCCATGGACGGCATGAGACCCGTTGCTCCCGATGCACTTAAACTGGCGTGGAACCACCTCATCGAAAGGACGGTGCACGAGCATGCCCGTGCGTAAACTCACCAGCGAGCAAAGGCTCTCGCGTGCGATTGACATCATGGAGGCCCTCTACGCTGCCGGTGAGACCGGTATGACACGAGGGGATATCTGCAGCCGTTTTGATATCACGGGTGCGGCGCTCGACGAAATTATCGATATCGTCTCGACCCTCGCTGACCGTGAGTCGGGCGCACGCATCATCTGCGAGCGCCACGGCGAGTGCATCATCCTGACAGGCGATGCGGGGCGTGTGCTGCCCTTGCGCCTAAGTGCCGCCGAAGGTGCCGTGCTCAACCACGAACTCGAATCGATGGGAATCGACTCTCGGGCAGCAGAGCGTATCCGACACGCCCTCCTACCCGAGAAACTCGGCTACAACCAGCGCGTCGTCGATACCGTTGCCCGAGGATCGCACTGGCAACAGCTGAACTGCGCGATTCAAGACGGCGTTCGATGCCGCATCATCTACCGTTCGATGGACGACACACGGCCGCGTGAGCGTCTCATCGACCCCCTGCGCATCGCGACGCATGGCGACCAAACCTATCTGATTGCCTGGGATGTCGAAGTCGATGAGCAGCGCTCCTACCGCATGGACAAAATCGAAGGCCTTACCCTTACCGACGATTCCGTGGAGCGCCACGCGCCCGCGTCCTTGTCCCTCCACGAATCCCTTTCCCAAGCGGAGCAGAGCGCAAAACTCCTCATGCCGCTCGACATGGCAGAGCGCCTAGACTGGGCCGGCATCATGTCGATTGAGCCAAACGGGGCAGACATGGCGACGGTGACCGTGCGTTATGGGTCAGAGCATTGGCTGTTCTGCCAGGTAATCGCAGCGGGCGGAGCCATCCGCATACTGGATGACCCCGCCCAGGCATTGCGTCTATGCGATATGGCGAAGAGCCTGACCTGCCCGCTTTAACGGCGTCGCTCGTGGCGTGCACGCCACAGCTGCAAATAATGACCGATCTGTGCCGACTCGATACGCTGGTAGGAAGTCGTGGGCAGCGACGTCAAGAACTTCTTGCCGTAGCCCTTTGTCACCAAGCGCGGATCTGCCAAGATGAGCACACCGCAATCAGTCGACGAGCGGATGAGACGGCCGGCGGCTTGCTTGACTTCGAGCACCGCCTCGGGCAGCGAGTAGCGCGCCCAGGCGCGGTCTTCGCGCAGGTTGCGCTCACACGAAAGAGGATCCGTGGGGCTCGAGAACGGCAGCTTGGGGATAATGACGCAACGCAGTGTCTCGCCGCTGGCGTCAAAGCCCTCCCAAAAGGCCTTGAGCGCAAAGAGCGATGAGGTCGGCTCGTTGATAAACCGATCGCGCAGGCGACGCGGGGACGAGTTGCGCTGCTGGCAATTGAGCTCCAGGCCCGCTCGCGCCAATTTGGGCTCGACACGGGCATACAGATCCTCCATATCGCGCCTGTTAGTGAAGAGCGTGAGCACCGATCCACCCATGGCGAGATGGGCATCGACCAGCACGCACTCGAGCGCCGACAGATAGCGCTCACGATCGCGCGGATCGGGAATGTCCCCCGCCACGACCACGGCCATATTCGAGTCAAAGTCATAGCTCGAATCCAGGTGCAGCGATGAGGATGTCGACGCACCGATGCGATCAAGGCCGACGGCATGGTTGAAATGCTCAAAGCTCTTGGACACCGTCATGGTCGCCGAAGCGAAGATGGCCGTGTGCACCTCGGGCAACCACTCGTTCGCCAGGGCCTCGCCGATATCGATGCGCTCGGCGGTCATAGACTCCCCGCCCGCACGCAGCCGACGGTTAACCTGCAGCGAGTACACGTAGTGCTCATCCGTGCCTTCAATGATGAGCTTGAGATTCTCGACCAACTCGTGCAGACGGCGCGAAATGTCGCCCAGGTCGACGACGACCTCGGGCTTATCGGCAGCGACGGCCTGCACCAGCGCGTCTACGCTTTTATCCGCCTGGTCCAGTGCATCAATTGCGGTATGGGCCGACTGCAAAAAATCGTGCCAGTCATCCGACTCGCGCAGCTCGGGGCCAATCCACAGATTCGCGTTATCGTAGCTCCCACGGGCGCGACGGCCGAGCTCGCGCACACCATCGAACACATCGGCAATCGCCATGCTCGCGCGGGCAACCGTCGACGTCGCTTTGGCGGTGAGTCCCAGGTAGAGCGTGGAGCCCTCGGAAGTGGCCAGGTCACGGGAAACTTGACTCAGCGCGCCGGCACTCGACCCACCCAAGCGCTCAAACAGCACGCGCGACTCATCTGCCGAAACCACGCGCGCCCATTGGCGACGGGCCTCACGCTCGATGGAATGGGCCTCGTCGACCACCCAGTGACGAATCGGAGGCAAAATCCTTCCCTCGGCGGCCACGTTGCGGAATAGCAGGGAATGGTTGGTGACCACCACGTCGGCATGTGCCGCACGGCGGCGCGCCCCGTGGACCAGGCATTTGTCAGGGAAGAACGGACACAGACGACGAGCACACTCGCGCGAAGCCGTCGTGAAGTCGGGACGGTTGACGCTGCGCCAGCGAATGCCGAGTGAATCGAGGTCGCCGTCGGCAGATTGGCACACATACGCCATGATCACCGCAACCGCCGTGAGCGTGTCAGCAGGATCGCGCTTGGTGGTGATCTCAATCTGACTACGGCTCATGCGCTCGAGCTTGCGCAGACACGGATAGTGGTCATAGCCCTTGAGCGCACAAAACGACAGGCCCCCGTCCAGCTGTTCGGCGAGCTTTGGCAGCTCATGGTACATAAGCTGGTCGGCAAGATTATTCGATTTGGTCGCAATGCCGACGGTAATGTTGTTTCGGCGGGCGGCCTCGGCGAAGGGCACGAGATAGGCCATCGACTTACCGACGCCCGTGCCCGCCTCGATCACGCGATGGGTGCCCGTGACCAGCGCATCGCGAACCTCAACCGCCATCGCGATCTGCTCGTCGCGCGGCTCATAGGTGGGGTACATGCGATTGACCAGGCCGCCGGGGGCGTAATCCGCCTCGATCTCTTCACGGCTCGGCATCTTAAGGACCGGCAGCTCGTCCGCATCAACGCGATCGTCTGCGTGATCGGCCTTGAGCACGTCGGCACGAGCGGCGCTGAGCGAAAATATCGAACCCGGATTCTGGCCAGCCAAAAAAGAAAAAATAGGGCGATAGGACCAAGGCACGTCCGCGTGCATGTCCGCCAAGCGCGCCATAAGGCCCGAAGGCAGGTCGGTAAGTGCGACCAACAACACGCGCCACACACCGCACAGGGCATCAACGTCGGCGTTCGCACGGTGCGACACCGAATCGCACCCAAACAAGTCGGCCATAAAGGACAGTTTGTGCGATGTCAGGCGCGGAAGCGCAATGCGCGACAGCGCCAGCGAATCGATCCAGATATCACTCACGTTGACGCCGCCCTTGACCGATTCGATGAACGACCGGTCAAACGTGGCGTTATGCGCGATAACAGGACAGCCGCCCACAAAGTCGGCGAGTGCCGCGACGGCCTCGACGGCCGACGGAGCATCTGCCACATCGGCGTTCGTAATGCTCGTGAGCTCGGTAATCTCTGCAGGAATTAGCTGCCTGGGATGCACGAACGTATCAAAGCGGTCAATGATCTCGCGGCCCGAAAGGCGGGCCGCGGAAATCTCAATTAACTCGTTGTCTTGCACCGAAAGACCCGTGGTCTCGGTATCGAGGACGATTACGTCCTCCTCGATGAGGCCAAACGACTGCGTCTTAGCGCGCTCGGCGAGCGTGGCGTAAGAATCGATGACAAACTGCGGCGTTCCAGGAGATACGGCGTCCTCAATTAGCATGCAACGCCCGCTCGACGGAGACCCATACGGATCAGGCTGTCGCACACTTGCGGGAACGTCATGTCGTCGGTATGGCGAATCTCATCGGGATACAGTGACGTATCGGTCATGCCGGGAATGGTGTTGGTCTCGAGAATGACAGGGCCGTCCTCGCTCACGATAAAATCGCTGCGCGAAATGCCCAGACAGCCGAGGGCCTTGTGGGCCGCGCAGGCAAGTTCCTGGGCACGCGCATAGTTTTCGGGCGAAATCTGCGCCGGGATACGGTGGATGTCTGTGGGGTCGACGTACTTTACATCCAGGTCGTAGAACTCGCAGTCCTCAGGCTTGCGAATCTCCACAATCGGCAGCGCGCGCACGTCGTCCTCGCCGTACACGCCCACGGTGATCTCGGTCCCCTCGATGCACTTTTCGACCAGCACTTTATCGCCGTACTCAAAAGCCTTGGCGATTGCCGCCGGCAGCTCTGAGGGCTCGTGAACGAGCGAGATACCGTAGCTGGAGCCGTTGACGGCGGGCTTTACAAAGCAACGCTCGCCACAAATCTCGACGATATGATCGATATCGACCTCGTCGCCCGCCTCAAGCGCCAGGCCGGGGGCAATGGGGATGCCCGCCCTGGCATACAGAAGCTTTGAAACCTCTTTATCGGCGCCACATGCGCTGGCGAGCACGCCCGACGCCGTGTAGGGAATACCCAGCGTCTCCATGGCCCCCTGCATGGCGCCATCCTCGCCGCCGGCGCCGTGCATGGCGATAAACGCCACGTCGAAGCCACCGGTCGCCATAGTCACCATAAAGTCATCGGCGGCGGCGTCGAGCAGCTCAACCGAGGTGTAGCCGGCCTCCTTCAGTGCCACCACGACATTCTTTCCCGAATTGAGCGAGATCTCGCGCTCCTGTCTCTTATACACATCTCCGAGCCCACGAGACTACGCTGCATCTCG
>CABSMX010000018.1 GCA_902478945.1 uncultured Collinsella sp. | reverse complement strand
AGATGTGTATAAGAGACAGCTCGCAGGGATGGTCGATAACCGTGCCCTCGCCGTGGCAGTCAGGGCAAGGCGAAGAGGACTGAACCTGGCCCAGGAACGAGCGCTGGACCGTCGTGACATAGCCCGTGCCGTGGCAGCGGCTGCACTGCTTTTCCTGTGCACCCTCGGCTCTACCGGTGCCGTTGCAATCCTCGCAGGGGGCAAGGCGGTCATAGCTGATCGTCTTTTTGCAGCCGAGTGCCGCCTCCTCAAGGGTCACCGAAAGGGAGATGGCCATATCGCGGCCGCGACGACGCTCACGGCGATTTCGGGCGCCACCGCCGGCACCGCCGCCAAAGAACGACGAGAAGAGGTCGTCCATGCCCATGCCGCCAAAGATATCGTTAATGTCGACGTAGCCCGAACCACCAGGGCCGTCGGCAGTGCCGTAACGGTCGTAGTTAGCACGCTTCTGCTCATCGGAAAGAACGGAATATGCCTCGTTGAGCTCCTTGAACTTGGCCTCAGCCTCGGGGTCGTCCGAAACGTCCGGGTGTACGGTACGGGCCTTCTTTAGAAACGCGCGCTTAATCGTCCGCGCGTCGGCATCCCTGTCGACGCCAAGCACCTCGTAGTAATCCCTATTTTCCGACACGACCTAATCCTTCCGACTTTCATTATTGTCACAGTGCGTCCTATACCCAAGCTGGGCCGGCCGCAAACAGAGGGCTAGATGTTATTGCATTCCATAAGGCGAAAGCATGGCACGCTGCGAGCAGCTCGCAAACCAAACCGACACGAGCGCAAACATAAATCCGTTGGCGAAACCGTTGGCAAACTGCATTGCGCCGCGCTTCCACCACAGCAAGCTGCGGTGCAGCACGCCGTCCGAGACCACCATAAACAGGCCCATGGCAAACGGAATAAAGCACATCACGGCAAAGGCCGAGAACACACCCGAGATGGCCGACAGCACCAAAAAAGGCGCCACAATGCCCATCAGGTAAAAACCGGTACGGGCCTTGCCTTCCAGGCGCTCGGCCTCAACATGGGCGCGGCCGACCAGATCGCCACCCGAGGCACCGTTGGTGCCGGCGTGACCCATGCCGCCAATGCGGACCTCGTCGCCGTCGTGCGTGCCGGCAGGAAACTCAATCGTCTGCTCGGAGGTCACACGGACACGCCCGCTGCCGCCGCAATCGGGACAGGGGTCGGCAACGACCTTACCGGAACCGCCGCACTCGGGGCAGACCGACTGGAACGTGCCGGCACCGAACAGGAAGGACAGGTCGACGTCGATGTGCCCGCGACCGCCGCAGCTCGGACAGGTATGTGCATGCTCGGACGAAACAGAACCCGAGCCGCCACAGTGGCCACAGGTATCGAAGCGCGTATAGCGGACGGTCTTGCGGGCACCGCCCTTGGCCTCCTTGGCGTCGAGCTTAATATCGACGACCACGTTGGCGCCGTTCTCGGGATTATAGGCAGCCTGGCCTCGACGCTGCTGGCCCCAGGCGCCACCAAAGGGAAAGCCGCCCTCAAAGGGATTGCCATAGCCCGCGTTGCCGGCGTAGCCGCCGCCGTAGGGCGAGGCCGTAGGAGCACCGGCGAAGGGATTGCCCGAGCGCATAGCGTCATAGCGCGCACGCTTCTGCTCGTCCGAAAGCACGGCGTAGGCCTCGGAAACCTCTTTGAACTTTTCCTCAGCATCAGGTTCTTTGTTGACGTCCGGATGGAGCTTGCGTGCCTTTTGCTGGAAGGCCTTCTGTATATCACGCGAGGTGGCGTCCTTGGAGACACCCAAAATCTCGTAGTAATCTTTTTCATTCATCGTCGCCATGCGCGGCAACCTCCTGCTCACAGCAGCGTATATATTGCGGTAATTCTACCCGAGCGGCCTAGGCTAGACCCCAAAACAGCTCGAACAGCACATTTCCATCGAGCCAGCCCAAGTGGGTGGGCGCTAAACGAGCGTGGGCACGACCTGCGACAACGTCTTTCGAGGTGACGCGCCCCGTATGCCCCTCGATATCATCGGGCACCCAGGTGGCAAGGCCCAACACGAGCGCACGGTCACAGGCCGCCGCCAGCTCGTCCACGGGAACTAAGCTAGCCGAGCGAACCAACAGGTCGGGCCCAATGCCACGCGTCATGCGGCAGGCAAGCATCAAATCCTCGGCCGCAGCCTCGCGCTGCGACAGATACTCGGCATCAAACGTCGTCGCGGCATCGTCGCGTTGCACCAAGCGCACGCGATATGCATCGCCGCGAGCGGGCACGTCGGGAAACAGCCCGGCCAGGCGATCGAAATCCTCGGCGTCGAGCATACCGGCGGCAGAGCGACCCAAGCCCAGATAGCCCTGTCCGGTCCAATAGGCAATGTTGTGGGCACACTCATGGCCGTCGAGCGCGTAGCTTGCCACCTCATACGGGTGATAGCCGGCCGCACCCAGGCGCTCGCGCGCCGCATCCATGCATGCAGCCTGAAAATCCTCGTCGGGCTCGAGCGACTCGTCGCGACACGCCATGCGGTAGAGCGGCGTGCCCTCCTCAAGCGTGAGCGGGTACACCGATACGTGATGCGGCGCCGCCGCCAACACGCCATCGAGCGTGCGCTGCCAGCTTACGGCGGTCTGCCCGGGAAGGCCACACATCAGGTCGCAGGACACATCGAGCCCTGCGTCCTTAACCATCGTGATGGCAGCGAGCGCCCGATCGGCATCGTGAATGCGACCGATGGCGGTCAGTTCGGCGTTATCGAGCGTTTGCACGCCCAGAGAGACGCGTGTGACACCAACCTTGGCAAGCGCAGCGGTAAGCTCGGCGGTCAGCGACTCAGGATTGGCCTCGCAGGTAAACTCAACGGGCTTGCACCACGCAGAGATACGTCGGGCAAGTTCTACCAGGCGCTCCCCCGCCAGCGACGGCGTGCCGCCGCCAACATAGACGGTACGGATCTGCGCAAGCGCCCCGACGTCTCCAAAGGCATCAAGGCGCGCATACAACTGCTCAAAATAGGCATCGAGCGCAGCGCTCAGGTCGCACGGAGCAAAACTGCGCGAGTCAAAGTCACAGTACCGGCACTTTTGGGCGCAAAACGGCACGTGCATGTACAGCGCGGTAACGGCCACCCTTAGGCCTCCAGCGGATGCGCGGGCACCGACTCGCCGGCGGCAAGTGCGGCCTCGCAGGCCACCACATCGCGCTCGATATCATCGACCAATGCCATGAACTCCTCGTACGTGGAGCAGCGCACCACCTGGGCGCGCCAGGCCGCAGCATGGGGCATGCCCTTTAAATACCAACTCGCGTACGTACGGGCACGCGACATGAGCGGCAACAGCTCGTGCGTGAGCGTCAGGTGCTCGCGCAGGGCGCCCAGTCGCTCGACCGAGCTACGCACCGGTACCGGCGTGCCATCGAGCGCAAGGGCGCGGGCATCGCCGAACACCCAGGGGTTACCATAGATACCGCGCGCGATGAACACCGCGCTGGCACCCGAGCTTTGCAGATGCTCCGCGGCATCCTCGGCCGAGAAAACATCGCCCGAACCGATAACGGGAATCTCGACGGCGTCGGCCACCTCATCGACGACCGACCAATCGGCCTGGCCCGTATAGAGCTGCGTGGCACAGCGACCATGTACCGCCACCGCAGCGGCCCCTGCCCCCTCGAGCATCTGGGCAAACGTCGCGGCATTGCGATCCTCGGCATAAAAGCCTTTGCGAATCTTGACGGTCACGGGCACGTGCGCCGCGCCGACCGCCGCCTCGACGATCTGCTCGGCCAGCTCGGGCGTACGCATAAGCGCCGAGCCCTCGCCCTTGGTGACGACCTTGCGAGCCGGGCAGGCCATGTTGATGTCGATCAGCGACAGGCGATCGCCCACGCGTTCCTCGACGGCAGCGACGGCACTCGCAAACTGTTCGGGCTTGGAGCCAAAGAGCTGCACGCAGATCTGCTGCTCCTCATCGGCAGGCAGCACCAGACGCCACGTCTTATTGCTGGCATAGGCAAGACCCGCCACGCTCACCATCTCGCTGTAGGCAAGATGGGCACCGCGGCGGCGGCACATGATACGGTAGGCGGGGTCGGTCACGCCAGCCATGGGAGCCATAAGGAACGGCTGCTCGGCATAGGCACCCAGCAGCCGCGTACTATATTCAGAAAGCGCCATGGAACCTACTCGTCCACCTTGAGGATCGCCATAAAGGCCTCCTGCGGGACCTCGACCGAACCGATGGCCTTCATGCGCTTCTTGCCCTCTTTCTGCTTCTCGAGCAGCTTGCGCTTACGCGAGATATCGCCGCCGTAGCACTTAGCAAGAACGTCCTTGCGACGCGCTTTGACGGTGGAACGGGCGATAATCTTGTTGCCGATAGCGCCCTGGATGGGCACCTCGAACAGCTGGCGCGGAATGATTTCCTTGAGTTTGTCGCACAGCCCGCGGGCCAGGCCATAGGCCTTGTCCTTGTGCACGATAAACGAAAGCGCGTCCACCTCATCACCCGAAAGCAGGATATCGAGCTTGACGAGCTCGGAGGGACGATACTCGTTGAACTCATAGTCGAGCGAGGCATAGCCCTTGGTGCGGCTCTTGAGCTGGTCAAAGAAGTCCAGGATGAGCTCGGCGAGCGGCATGTCAAAGCGCATCTCGACCGATTTGCTCGTGAGATGGATCATGTCAGTTGTAATGCCGCGGTGCTCGATAGCGAGCTGCATGACGGCACCCGTATACTCGGGCGGGCAGATAATTTTGGCCTTGAGGTAAGGCTCCTCAATGCGCTCGATGCGCGTAGCCTCGGGCAGATCCTGCGGGCTGCGAACATCAATCATCTCGCCGTCGGTCTTATAGACGTGATAGTCCACCGAAGGGCTCGTAGCAATGAGGTCAAGGTTGAACTCGCGCTCCAGGCGCTCCTTGACGACTTCCATATGCAGCAGGCCTAAGAAGCCCACGCGGAAGCCAAAGCCGAGCGCCACCGAGGTCTCGGGCTCCCACACCAACGACGGGTCGTTGACGTGCAGCTTATCGAGAGCGTCGCGCAGGTTCTCGTAATCCTTGTTGTCGATCGGAAACAGGCCCGTATAGACCATGGGCTTGGCCTCGCGGTAGCCCGGAAGCGGCTCGGGGCAGGGATTCGACGCCCAGGTAAGGGTGTCGCCCACGTGAACGGCCTCGGGGTCCTTCAGGCCCGTGACCACGTAGCCCACCTCGCCGACCGTAAGAGCATCGACCGGGGTCTCGGCGGGACGCTTGACGCCCACGCCATCGACCAAAAAGTCACCCTTGGCCTGCATCATAAGCAGGGTATCGCCCTTCTTGATGGAGCCGTCAAAGACACGGACCGTGGCAACGACGCCGCGGTACTCATCAAAATACGAGTCCAGGATGAGCGCCTTGAGCGGCGCCGTCGCATCGCCCTTGGGCGGTGAAATCAAAAAGACGATGGACTCAAGCAGGTCGTGGATACCCTCGCCAGTTTTGCCCGATACGCATACGGCATCGTCGGCGGGAATCGCCAGGTCGTCCTCGATCTCGGTCTTGACCTCGTCGGGGTGCGCCGAGGGCAGGTCGATCTTATTGATGGCGGGCACGATATCCAGATTGGCGTTCATGGCGAGCGTCGCGTTGGAGACGGTCTGCGCCTCGACGCCCTGCGTGGCGTCGACGACGAGCACCGCGCCCTCACAGGCGGCCAGCGAACGCGAGACCTCATAGGTAAAGTCCACGTGGCCCGGCGTATCGATCAGGTTGAACTGATACGTCTCACCATCGTCGGCGTCATAGGAAACGCGAACGGCATTGGACTTGATCGTGATGCCGCGCTCGCGCTCGATATCCATGGTGTCGAGCAGCTGCGACTCCATGTCGCGCTCGTCGACGGTATGGGTGAGCTCGAGGATGCGGTCACTGATCGTGGACTTGCCATGGTCGATGTGCGCAACGATCGAGAAGTTGCGGATGTGGGAAATGTCAATTGAAGTATTCATGCGGACTATCTTACCCGAGCGGTACAAAAAATGGAGCCTGTTCCATAAAACAGGCTCCTTTTATGCGCGTAATCTGTGTGGTGTGAAATTTACAACTTAGGCGTTGATGCTGTTCACGAGCTTGGCAAGACCGGACTTGCGGTTGGAAGCCTGGTTCTTGTGGATAACATGCTTGGCGGCAGCCATGTCGAGACGCTTGGTAACGGTCTTGAGGGCAGCCTGGGCCTTCTCGGCGTCGCCCTCGGCGACGGCGGACTGGACGTGCTTGGTCAGCGTCTTGAGCTCGGACTTGACAGCCTTGTTACGCATGCGAGCTGCCTCATTGGTGCGGATACGCTTCTTCTGAGACTTGATGTTTGCCACTTCTGGAGTTCCTTTCGAGTTCCTTGCAAAAAATGTATGACACCTCTGAGACACGGTGAGGTCATGCAAGCGCCTACTATAGCACGCTCCCCCTCAAAGGGATAGAACGAATTTGTCAAATAGGCAGGTATCATCACGATTTTCTCAAGATGTTCGTAATCCAGAGCAAAAGCGCGGTCTGGGAATCAGCCGAACCCTTGAGCGCGAGCTCCACATCGACGGCACCCTCGAGCGCAGCGACAAGCTCCGCCATCGAAAAGCGGCGTGCCCAGGTAAGGTGATTTTTGACCTGCCAGGCCTGAAGCTTAAGCGTCGCGGCAAGCTCACGACCCTGCCCACGCGCATCGAGCGCCTTGGCAACGATAAGCTCGCGAATGCGCCCGCACAGCAATGTGTAAGTCCACACGTAGCTCTTGGCGGGCAGTAGATTGAAGAGCTCAAGCGAGCGGCGCATGTCACGGGCCGAGACCGCATTGAGAAAGTCCCAGGGCTGGACTTCGGCCGTACGCACGATCCAACGCTCCACGTCGGCAAGTTCAATCTGGGGTGCCTCGACCATCTGGGCGAGCTTTGCCAAGTCGTTATCGAGCATGCGAGTGTTCTCGCCCGAGCGGGAAACGAGCTCCTCGGCAGCCGCCGTCGAAATGGACTTTCCGTGCTGCGTCGCCATCTGCTGCACGCGGCGCGGGAGCTCCCAGCGCTTGGTGCCCGAACAGTCGATCACGGCCTTCTTGTCAATCTTGGCGATTGCCTTGTACAGGCGCGTGTTCTTGGCAAGCGAATCGGCGATTATGAGGCAAACCGTCGTGGGGCTGGGACTCGCCAGATACTCGACAAGCGGCTCGGAAATCGCTTTGGCGAGTTTTGAGCAGCCGTCAAGGATTACCAGGCGAAACTCGCTGCCCATGGGAAAGGTGTTGAGCGATCCGATAATCGACTCGATATCGGGGTCTTTGGTCATATCGCGCTCGTCGAGGTTGAACTCGACCATGCCCGTCTTTTCCAGACGCGCCTTCATACGCGAGACGGCGTGGTCGCGTTTGACTCCGTCGGTACCGACAATCAGATATGCCGGCAGCAGACCGGTTTCGGACATCGCGCTCCCCTCCCGCAGGCTCTCGTGTTCGTACCGTGCCATTCTAGCCCACGGGCTTATCCCGCGCCAACGGCAGCATCACGGTCGCTGGCATCGCATGGCAAATCCGGTTACGGTCGGCGAGACGGTGATGTCTCCTTGTTCGATGGTGCATGCGAACGCGCCGCCCGCATCGCGAACGGCATCGATGCAGGCATCGGATGGATGGCCGTAGCGGTTGCCCTCGCCCGCACTCGCGATAGAGAGCTCGGGCTTAAGCGTTTCCAGCAGGTCTGTGTCGACGGAAACTTTTGAGCCGTGATGCCCCAGCTTGAGCACATCGATATCGCCCACCTCCTGTACAAACTCGCGCTCCTGATCGAGCTCGGCATCACCAGTGAGGAGCATACGCAGGCTCTTACCTTCCTGAGCATAGGAGAGCAGCAAGACAAGCGAGTCCTCATTGCCCTCACCATCCACCGTGTCAAACGGCCACATCACACGAGCCCGAAATGCGCCGATATCGACCGCGTCTCCGCGGGCTACCTGCCGATACGTTACGCCGGGGCGATTCAGGACCTCAACAGGCGCGCCGTCCAGTGCATCGGCCGCGACCGCAATGGTTCCAACCGAAAACTGATCGAGTACGTCGGGAAGACCACCCCAATGATCTTCATCCCAATGCGTCACGAAGACGGCATCGATATGGTGAACGTTATTGCGAACCAACGCCGACACCACGCGCTCATCGAGCCCACAGTCGACAAGCGCCACGGCGCTACCCTGACGAACCAGAATCGCATCGGCTTGGCCGACATCGAGGACTGTTACCGAAGGCGGCGCACATCGATCCCAATAGACATACGGAACAGCCGCCGCAAGCATCAAACACAGCAGCCCCACTGCCATGGGCCGCGCGCGGGGACGTGGCCACCAGACCAAGAGGACCGCCAGCGCAAACGGCACCACGTATACCAAGGGCGCATCGGGCGGCACGCTTACGGATGCGCCCGGAACGGCAGCAAAGAGCTGCTCAAAGAACAGGGCGCAGCGAGCGACAATCATGGGCCCCACGAGCGCCCCGTGACGCAACAGCGGCACAAGCGAGCAGGGCACCAGCACAACCGATATAGCAAGCAGTACGCTTATCACCGGACCGATCACGGCATTTGCAAGCGGGGCAATGAGTGAAAACGTCCCGAATGCGGGAATGGTTACAGGAAGTGTCGCGAGTTGTGAGCACATCGTGACGGACAAAATACCGGCAACCCCCGATGGCACGCTCAGCTCGCACAAGGCGTAGGTAGCGTAGGGGCAAAAACAAAGGATGGCAAAAACACTGGCGCACGATAGTTGAAAACCCATCTCGAACAATACCGTCGGGCGCAGCAACACAAAGATTGCCATGGTGACAAACAGAGCCGAGAGGCCATGCCGACGACGTCCGGCGCCGTTGGCGACAAGCGTCGCCGCCACCATACAGCACGCGCGCACGGCCGAGGGCGAGGCGCCCGTAAAGACGGCATAGGCAGCAAGGGCCAGCACCAACAGTCCCCGCTGCAGCCCACGAGAGAGGCGTGTCTTTTGCAGGGCGCTCTCAATCACAAACCCCACGATGGCAAGATGGCTGCCCGAGACGGCGATGAGATGTGCGGTGCCCGTTACCGAAAACCAATCGCCCGCCGGCTGGGCGCGCAGCTCGGACGAGCGTCCACAGACAACGCCGGCAATGAGCGAGCGCGCTGGATCGGTCGCGGGCGCGATAACGGCAAGGAGCTCGCTTCGAAGCCAAGACAACGGGCCTGGAGGGCCCTCGTCGATCGATACCAACCGGACGACTTTAACCTTTCGAAGCTCGCCCCGAAGCACGCGTGAGCGCCCATACGCATCATTCTCAAAGCGCGAAATTCGACCGATAGCACGTACATGCGAACCGGCGCCAAGCTCACGATCACACGACAGCCGTACCTGACCCAAACGCTTTTCGCCCGCATACGCATCACAGGTATAGGAGTACGCACCGTCATTGATGGACGGGTCGCCACACACAACAAACTCGAGACTGCTCGCAGCCCGATTATCCAACGCCCTCGAAGCGCGCAGCGCCCCTATCGCCCAACCCGCGGACACTACCGCTCCCGCCACGAGGCCGAGGGCCGCGGCATACAGCCATCGCCTCCACCGCACAAGGCGCATGCAGGACCGAGCCAATACGATGCACCCTGCTGCCGCAACGGGAATGGCCATAAGCAATGTGACGGGCGCCGCCCGCTCTCCCAGCAGCGCATCGGCCGCCATGTTAAGCACTAACCCACAGCTCGCACACAAGCCGGCACAAAGGGCTATCGTCCACGGCATCAATGGGCGCGGTGGCATCACATGCTCGCGCTCGGTCGCACTCATACGCAGATGCAATCTTTAATTTTGGCGAGTTTCTTCTCACCGATCCCCGATACGCGCATAAGGTCATCGACCGAGGCAAAGGCCCCGTTTTGCGTCCGTTCGTCGATAATTGACTGGGCCATAGAAGGCCCGATGCCCGAAAGCGTCTGCAGCTCCGCCGCACTTGCCGTATTGATATTCACAAGTCCCGACGAAGACCCTGTACCAGGGGTCGTGGAAGCACTGCTTTCGGCGGCGCCGACGGCCGCAGCCGTTTGTTGCTCCCCTACCGTCGGCACATAGATCTTTTGACCATCGGTGATCTTGGACGCACGGTTAAGAACCGTCACATCCGCCTCGGCCGTAAGCCCTCCGGCGGCATCAATCGCCTGGGACACCCGTGCCCCATCTTTAAGCCGGTACACGCCAGGCTTCACAACGGCGCCATCAACATCGACGTACACCTCGGCAGCAGAGGAGCTCTTGGCAGACGGCTCATCGGCATCGTCAGGAGAGGCATCCCCGGCCCCGCGCACATCCGAGGCGCTCGCCTCATCACTACGCTCAAACGATACGTCGCTGGAGTGACCACCAAAACCTGCCATCGCCAAGCCGCTCGCGGCGGCAATGACAACCAGGATCGCCACGACCATCGCCTTATGGCCGAGCAGCTTTTCTGCCCAGCGGTCCATCCGTTTAACCCGTTCGTGTTGCTCGCGCTGCGCCATAGCAAACACCTCCCAACACCATCGTGTCAGGAAACGAACGCCGCAGCCTCCGCACGCCCACACCGGTTTTCGCGGTCAAACCAAAAGCTGACCAAAACCTTGCGGAAAAGTGTCCATTTATTCAGGCACACGTCGACAAATGAACCGTTTATCGCCTAATGCCCAGATAGAAAAAGACCGACGATGCAAAATCACCGCCGGTCTATACACAACATTATTCGTGATCTTGGTAAATCTCACGTGGAGCGAGCTCGGAATGTTTGCGTTTTAAGGTCTTAGGGGCCTTATACGTGTTGCTCTCGAAGTCGATATACTCGGTCTGCTTGAGCAAGCGCTCAATCATCTCCTCGTGATCGAACAGCTCCCACGCCTCATGCACGGCATCGAGTTTGGCGTGCGTCTCGGGGCGGCGCGGCATAAAGAGCGTGCAGCAATCGGGAGCAGCTTCGGTCGAGATATCGAAGGTACCGATTTCCTCGGCACGCGCGATGATCTCCTGCTTGTCCGAACCAATCAGCGGGCGGAACACGGGGATCTTGACGGCCTCGTTGACGGCCATGATGTTCTCGAGCGTCTGGGAAGCAACCTGACCGAGCGATTCACCGGTCACAATAGCCTTGGCGCCCTCGATATGCGCAATGCGCTCGGCAACCGAATACATAATGCGACGGTACATGATCACGCGCAGGTTGCTGGGGCAGGTCACCGAGATCTCACGCTGACAATCGCCAAACGGCACCACGTACAGGCGGCCGATCTGGACACCCGGCTCAAGCGCACGGATGATGTCCTGCACCAAATACTCGCTCGTGTCGGGCGTCTGCGGACGACCGGAGAAATGTACCGGCACGCACACCGCGCCGCGACGCGCGAGCATCCAGGTCGCTACCGGAGAATCGATACCCGACGACAGTAGCGTCACGACCTTGCCGGCAGATCCCACCGGCAGACCGCCCACGCCGCGCTCGGAGCGCGCGTACACATAAACGCTACCCTGGACCACCAGCACGTGCACCATTGCGTCGGGGTCGTGCATCTGGACCTTTTTATCGGGAAACGCCTCGCACAACACCTCTCCCACCTGACGATTGATATCAATCGAGGTGAGCTCGTAGTCGGTGTTCGAGCGCTTGGCATGCACCTTAAACGACTCAAAGGGACCAAACTCGCGCAGCGCCTTCACGGCGGCGGCGCAGTACTCCTGCGGGTCGCGGTTCGTGTGATATGCCAGGGACACGCGAGCAACGCCGGGGACGGTGCGAATGACGCGCGCCGCCTCGTCGGCCTGATGCTCGTTAAAGGTCACGAGGATATAACCGGAAATTCGAGACACGGCATTCACGGAAAAGGCGGCCAAGGCCGCCTTGATGTTATCCATGAGGATATGCTCAAAATGTGCGCGGTTCTTGCCCTTTAGTCCAACCTCGTGATAGTGGACCAGGCAGACGCGGGCTGCCATTTAGGCTTCAGCAACCTTATGGCCGAGTGCCTTCTCGTAACGGGCCTCGTCGTAGGAGATGTCGCCGTCGACAATCTCGTCCATAGCCATCGAGATGGTATCGGCGCCGGAAAGCGCAATGGTGATGTCATCGACATCCTGGACGGCGAGCACGCGGTTGTGCTGGCCACGCAACATGCTGTTAATGTCGCAGGCGCGCTTGGAGGCAAGCGAGGCGAGCAGGAAGCGGTTGTGATCGGTCTTCTCCAGAAGATCGTCAATGCAAGGCTTTACAACGGACACGGACCTCAGATCCTTTCATGCATATCGAGAACGCGAACGAGCTCATCGGTCGCGCGGTCGAGATCGTCATTCACCACGACGTCGTCGTAGCGGTCGGCAAGGGCAAGTTCATCGGCGGCGTTTGCCATACGCAGCTCAATCGTATCGGGCGTCTCGGTACCGCGACCGACCAGACGCTCGCGGAGCACCTCGAGCGAAGGCGGCTTGATAAAGATCAACACGGCCTCGGGGAAACGCTCCTTGACCTGCAGGGCTCCCTGGACATCGATCTCCAAGATCAGAGACGAGCCAGAGGCGAGCTTGGATGTGACCTCGCTCACCAAGGTGCCGTAGCAGTTACCGTGGACCTCGGCCCACTCAACAAACTCACCGTTTGCCACGCGGCGGTCGAACTCCTCGCGCGTCAGGAAAAAGTAGTTGACGCCGTCGACCTCACCTTTGCGTGGTGCTCGCGTGGTAGCCGAAACCGTCAGGCCCAGGTTCGAGCGACGCTCGCGCACACGAGTGACGAGCGTGCCCTTGCCTGCACCTGACGGTCCAGAAATCACAAAGAGCTTTGAATCCTGAGCGCTCACTTATTTGGTCAGCTGCTCGAGGAGCTGCTCGCGCTGACGGACACCGAGGCCCTGGACGCGACGGGTAGCGGAGATGCCGAGCTCCTCCATGATCTTGGCGGCCTTGGCCTTGCCATAACCGGGCAGGGACTCGATGAGGGTGGAAACCTTCATGCGGGAAGCGATGGGGTCATCGGAGTTAAGCACGGACTCGAGGGACTTCTCGCCCTTCTTGATCTGCTCGCGAAGCTCAGCGCGGGCGTGACGTGCGGCGGCAGCCTTCTCAAGAGCCTGCTTGCGCTGCTCGTCGGTAAGCTGAGGGAGTGCCATTCGAACCTCCAAATAGTTGGGTTATATCTGATGCAATAATTAGCATTTTAGCACGTCAAACGCACTAAATGCCCAATCGACGGCTCCATAGATTAGACGATACCTGCGAAAAGTGCAATATACGGAGGTCAAAGTTGAGCCCCTGACCTGCGATTCCACACAAAGGATGGGAAAGTTTTCGCAGGCACAGGGGCCAATTTATGCTATTGAAACCCAAAAGTGGTGACTTGAGGGAATCTTTTAGGCGACGTTTTCGACCAGCTCGGCAACGATGGCGTCAAAGGCGGCAACCGGGTCGTCGGCACCGGTGATGGGTCGGCCCACCACGATATGGCTCGCGCCGCGCTCGATAGCCTGAGAAGGCGTCGCCACACGGGACTGGTCACCAAGGGCGGCGCCCACCGGACGCACGCCCGGAGTCACGATCAGCGCGTCGGGGCCGAGCAGCTCGCGCATGTCGTGGGCCTCCATCGGCGAGCACACGATGCCGTCGATACCGTTGGCCTGGGCAAGCTTTGCCAAGCGGGCGGCCTCCTCGGCCACGGGCGACTCGACGCCAATCTCGGCCAGCGCATCCTGGTTCATGCTCGTGAGCACGGTGATGGCAACGAGCTTGGCGCGGTCCTCGCGCGCCTCCTCGGCACCCTCGCGGCAGGCAGCGAGCATGGCGCCCGAACCCAGGCCATGGACCGAGAGCAGGTCAGCACCGGCAAGCGAGGCAGAACGGGCGGCACCGCGCACCTGATGCGGAATGTCATGGAACTTGAGGTCGAGGAAGACCTTAAAGCCCAAGTCCTTGAACGTCTTGACGATCTCGGGGCCCTCAGCGTAATAGAGCGTCATGCCCACCTTGAGCCAAGCGGCATGACCAGAAAGCCCGTGGGCGAGCTCGAGCGCACGCTCACGGTCGCAGTCGAGGGCGACGATAACGCGGTCGCGGGCATCGGTCTCTAGCATTCGAAAGCACCTACCAGCTCGTTGATGTCCTTCACGCCCTGGGACTCCGCCCAAGCCTCGAGCTCGTGCGCAATCTTAATCGAGGCGCACGGATCGACAAAATTGGCCATGCCGACCGACACGCAGGTGGCGCCAGCCAGGATAAACTCGGCCGCATCTTCGCCAGTCATGACGCCGCCGACACCGTTGATGGGGATATCGACGGCCTGAGCGACCTCCCAGACCATGCGTACGGCGATGTGGTGGCACAGCGGGCCCGAAAGGCCGCCCTTGGGCTTGGCCACGCGGGACTTGCGGGTATGGACGTCGATGGCCATGCCCTGGATGGAGTTGATGACCGAAAGGCCGTCGGCTCCCGCGGCCTCGAGAGCCTTGGCAATCTCGGCGACGTTAACCGGAGCCATCTTTACGAACAGCGGCTTATCGGTCACCTTACGGCAGGCAGCCATAACGGCAGAGGCGCCCTCGGGCGAGGAGCCCATGGCGGCACCGCCGGCAGCAATATTGGGGCAGCTGACGTTGATCTCGTAGCCGGCCGCCCAGGGGCAGAGCTCGACATACATCTCGAGCGCGCGGACAAACTCCTCGACGGAGTGACCGGCGACCTGACAGATGACCTGGCAACCGTCCTTGGAGAGCTGCTCGAGCCACGGACCAGACTCACGGGCAAAGGCGGCCACGCCGGGATTCTGAAGGCCCACGGAGTTGATCATGCCGCCCGGGATCTCGGCCATGCGAGGCGCGGGGTTGCCGGGCCAGGGCTCGGCGGCGCAGCCCTTGGTGGTGATGGCACCCAGCTGGGAGACATCAAAGAAGTTCTGGAACTGCCAACCGTAGCCAAAGGTACCGGCTGCGGTGTTGATGGGGTTTTGCATCTTGACGCCGCCGAAATCGACGGCCATGTTCACGGTACCCACTAGAAGACCACCACCTTGGAAGCATCGAACACGGGGCCGCACATGCAAGCGCCCTTCATACCGTCGACCGTCTCGACATTGCAGGTGTTGCAAGCGCCAAAGCCACAGCTCATCATGCGCTCGAGCGAAACCTCGCAGTACGCACCGGCCTCGGCGGCAGCGGCGGCAACTTTCTTCATCATGACGGCGGGGCCGCAGCTGGCCACGTAGTCGTAGCCGCCCTCGCCGAGCAGCTCGGCGGCAGGATCGGTGCAGAAGCCATGAGTGCCCAACGAGCCGTCGTCGGTGCACACGTTGACCGTAGCTCCCAGCGCGCGGAACTCATCGACGCCCACGGCCTTGGACGCGGTGCCAAAGCCCAGACACACGTCGACGGCCACACCCTGCTTGGCAAGCATGTCGGCAAGGCACAGCACGGGCGGAACACCGATGCCGCCCGCCACGAGCAGCGCCTTCCTGGTGCCCTCGGGCACAAGCCAGCCGCGGCCACCGGGGCCCAGCAGATTAGAGGTGGAACCGGGGGCCATCTGCGACAGACGACGGGTGTCGTCGCCCACGACGGCGTACCACAGCTCGACGGTGCCGGCCTGGGCGTCGGCGCGATAGAAGCTCAGGGGCACGCGAAGCAGCGAGGACGCATCGCCGGGCACGGCAATGTTCACAAACTGACCGGGCTTGAGCGCACTTGCAAGCTTGGGGGCCGAGATGACGAGCGAGAAGATGCCGTCGGCGATCTCCTGGTTCGAGACGACCTCGAAGTCGTGCATGCGTGCAGTGGAAGGTGTGGGCATAGACGCTCCAATCCCCCATGCGGTTGCATGGTCAAAACGAACAGAAAGCGCGGCACCGCAAGGGCACCGCGCACAAAAGCGATAAGGCTATGCTAGCAGATGCAGCCGTCGGCGAGCGTCTGCTTACCGCCGACAAACACATCGGTGGCACGACCGGTGAGCGTGCGGCCGGCAAAACCGGAGTTCTCAGCACGCGACTCGTAGCCGTCCTCGCCGACCGTCCAGGTTGCGGCGGGGTCGAACACGGTCAGGTCGGCAACGGAGCCCGCCTTGACCTGAACCTGGTCGAGGCCCAGGATCTCACGCGGCTTGATGGCCATGAGCTCGACCATGCGGCCCATGCTCATCTTGCCCGTGTTGACCAGCTCGGTGAGCACGAGCGACAGCGAGGTCTCGAGGCCGATCATGCCAAAGGGCGCAAGCTCGAACTCGCGGGCCTTCTCCCACGGGGTGTGGGGAGCGTGATCGGTGACGATAACGTCGACGGTGCCGTCGATGACGCCCTGACGGATGGCCTCGGCATCCTCCTCGGTGCGCAGCGGCGGATTGACCTTGAGCGAGGTGTTGTAGGTCTCGTCCAAGTCGTTCTCGGTCAGGAACATGTGGTGCGGGGTGGCCTCGCAGGTAACCTGAACGCCAGCGGCCTTACCGGCACGCACGATCTCCAGGCCATGGGCGGTGGAGATGTGCTGGATGTGCAGCTTGGCACCGGTCAGCTTGGCGATCCCGATGTCGCGAGCGATCTGGAGCTCCTCGCCGGCAGCCGGCCAGCCCTCGAGAGCCAGACGGGTCGAGACCTTGCCCTCGTTGATCTGGCCGTGGCCGACCAGGTCCTCGTCCTGGCAGTGGCTCATAAAGACCTTGCCGAACATCTTGCCGTAGTCCATGCAGCGACGGAGCATGCCAGCGCCCTGCACGCCGCGACCGTCGTCGGTGAAGGCGACGGCGCCGTGGGCGACCATATCGCCCATCTCGGACATGGCCTCGCCCTTAAGACCGCGGGTCATAGCGCCCGACGGATAGACGCGGCAGTGACCGACCTCGGCAGCGCGGGACTTGACGAACTCCACGACGGTGCCGTTATCGGTGACGGGATCGGTGTTGGGCATGGCGCACACGCCGGTAAAGCCGCCCTTGGCAGCTGCGCGGGTGCCGCTCTCGATGTCCTCTTTGACCTCGTAGCCGGGCTCGCGAAGGTGAACGTGCATATCCACCAGGCCAGGGACGAGGTACTTGCCGGAAAGGTCGCGGACCTCGGCTCCCTCGACGGCGAGATTCTCGCCGACCTCGGCGATCTTATCGCCGTCAATCAGGACGTCAACGACACCGTCAAGCTCGACGGACGGGTCGACGACGTGGGCATTCTTAAGAAGCAAGGCCATTATCGGCACCTCCAAGCAGCAGATACAGGATAGCCATACGCACGCAGATGCCGGCGTAGACCTGCTCCAGGATGACGGAGCGTTGCGGGTGGTCGGCCATATAGGAGTCGAACTCGACGCCGCGGTTGATGGGGCCCGGGTGGCAGATGATCGCGTCGGGCTTCATGAGCTTCTCGCGGTCCTTGGTCAGGCCGAAGAGCTTGTGGTACTCGCGAATGGTCGGGAACGGGGCACCCTCGAGGCGCTCCTGCTGCACGCGCAGCATGTAGATGACGTCCAGCTCGGGCAGGACGGAATCGAGGTCGCTCGTCACGTGATCGCAGCCCAGGACCTCGGGCGCCGGCGGCAGCAGCGTGCCGGGGGCGACGGCGTAGGTCTCGCAGCCCATGATCTTAAGGGCGGGGATCAGCGAACCGCAAACGCGGGAGTGCGCGATATCGCCGACGACAGCGACCTTCAGACCGTGGAAGTCACCCTTGTGCTCCCAGATGGTGTACAGGTCGAGCAGGGCCTGCGTGGGATGGTTGTGCTTGCCGTCACCGGCGCAGATGACGCTCGCGGGCGAGTTCTGCGTGACGATGTAGGGAGCGCCGGCGTGCTTGTCGCGCACGACGATACAGTCGATCTTATAGGCGTTGAGGGTCTCGACGGTGTCGACGAGGCTCTCGCCCTTGACCGTGGAGGTCGAGGAGCCACCAAAGTTAAGGCTGTCGGCCGAAAGACGCTTCTCGGCGAGCTCGAAGGAGCTGCGGGTGCGCGTCGAGGGCTCGTTGAACATGTTGACGATGGTCTTGCCCTTGAGCGTGGGGACCTTCTTGATGGCACGCTCATTGACCTCGGAGAACGCCTTGGCGGTCTCGAGGATGAGCTTAATGTCCTCTTCGGAGTACTCGGTAATGTCGATCAGGTGCTTATGGTTAAACGCCACGGTACTACTCACCTCCCAGCGGCGCGGAGCCCACGTGGGAACCCGGCGCGACGTCGTTAATCTCGACGGCGGTGTGGCCGTCGACTTCCTTAATATATAGGTGCACGTTCTCCTCATGCGACGAGGGAACGTTCTTGCCGACAAAGTCCGGCGAGATGGGGAGCTCGCGGTGGCCGCGGTCAACGAGGACTGCCAGCTCAATACGGCTCGGACGGCCCAAGTCCATGACGGCGTCGAGAGCGGCGCGAATGGTACGGCCCGTATACAGGATGTCGTCCACCAGCACGACGCGCTTGCCGTCGACGCTAAAGGGAATGTTGGTGGCGTGGATCGCGGGAGCGAAATTGGTAGCGTAGTCATCGCGGTAGAAGCTGATGTCGAGGCTGCCGAGCGGAACGTCGACGCCCTCGATCTCCTTGATCTCCTCGGCGAGCTTCTTTGCCAGAAGGTCGCCGCGCGTGACGATGCCGACCAGAGCGAGGTCTTCACAGCCCTCGTTGCGCTCGAGAATCTCGTGCGCGATGCGGGTCATCGCTCGATTGACGGCGGTCTCGTCCATAATGACCGCCTTGGGGGAAGTCGTGCCCATCGATCTCCTTCCTCACATGTCTTGACTGCTGACACAGTCAAAAAAATAGATGCCCAACCGCTCAAAGCGGAACCAGACACCCACAGGAAGGGCTGCTCTTTGGCAGCTATGTAATTCCATGTGGGTATCTCGTACCCCTTTAATGGTCAAGGGTTAGTGTAGCCAACCTCAAGCTGAATTGCGAGCATAAATACAGAGCATTCCGTAAACGGAGCCCAATGCCCAATAAACCTATATATATTTGTGGGACGAGCTTGAAAACGCACACACGAGCTGGCATAATCCCCTCTGCTGCACGCAAATCGGATCTACGTCCAGGGCCGTGGCGTGGGCACTATCGCCAAAAGAGAAATATCTCTGTGTAGATTACGCACAGGGAGCTGCTTCTGTGCTATAGTTCAGGCTTGTTTGTTAACGCGACATGTTCGTTTGTCGCCCAAGGAGGGTCAGTTATGTCCAAAGTTTGCGAAGTTTGCGGTAAGCACCCCGTTGCCGGTCGCTCCATCAGCCACTCTCACCGCGTCACCAACCGTAAGTTCCGCCCCAACATCCAGCGCGTCTACGTCGTCGTCGATGGCCACCGTCGCAAGATGAACGTTTGCTCCACCTGCCTTAAGTCCGGCAAGGTTGCGCGCTCCTAAATAAGGTCTTACCAACAAGTACCTCGGACTCTCCGGGTCAAAGACCTCGCGTTCACATAGAACTTACCAAAGGCGCCCTCCCCTACGGAGGGCGCCTTTTTGCGCTCATTCGGGACAGACTTACATGAGTGTTTTCACGCATTAGGGACAGACATGACGCACGCATGCGGCGTCCCGATCGGCTCCGGCCCCTATCTCACGCTGCATCCTTCCAGCCTGCAGTAGCCTTGGTCACGCTTGTGGCGCCGATACCGGTGATACGGGCAATTTGCTTGACCGTGAGATGTGCCCGCCTGAGCCTCAGCAGGCAGGCATCGCGTTCGGGGCGTGGCAGGGCCTTGAGCAGCGCAGGATCTATGCTCGGCAGGACTTCGCGCGCAACGGAAAGAGCCTCCTCATCGGGGATCCGCCGGCGCGGAAGAACCTCCACTGACCAGATGCGCCCGGCAACTTCCTCGAGATGCTCACAATAACGACGAGACCCGCCGACAATATCGAGCATAGGGGCCGCTTCACAGATGTCAAAGGTATCGTAGCCCAGCTGGTATGCCTTGTAGCTTGACCAACGGTACGCCTCGAGTGAGTCAAGCGCGCCTTTTACGGAATTGAGATGGATATAATCGAGCAGCTGCACTGCCTGCGTGTCCGACTCAACCGCGACCCGCGAATAGCGATTGTCAAACAGATGCCCCGTTCTCCCCGTTTTCCCATTGAAATATTTAGCATATGCCGTCAGTGCGCACTGCATTGCCTTTGAAAGGTTGTCACATGGGTCATCAACCATCAAATGGAAGTGATTGTCCATAAGGCACCAAGCCAACACCGCCACTTCATGGCGCGAGAACCTATCCGAGATATCCGATAAGAAACGATAACGGTCGGAGTCATCTTCAAAAATAATCTGTTTGGAGTTACCGCGGTCAAAGACATGGTAATAGCCGGTGATCGAAACGGCGCGGGCGCATCGGGGCATAATCTCTCCTTCCAAAACTGTACAGGCAACACCTAAAAGGAGAGAAGCAACGCGAAATGCTGAGCCTGTGACCTATTTATATCCAATAAGCTGCAATAACAGGTCCAGAACGGAAAAATGGCAAAACGATGTCTGTCCCAAATGAGTGAAAGCACTCATGCAAGTCTGTCCCCAATGAGCGGGGCGATGCAGTAGGCGGATAGTTTTTAGTTGAATCGTTTCATTTAGTTGAAGCGTTTTAGTGTGCCTTTTACAGGAATCTGACCGTTCGCCGATTAATTTCTTGCTATCATGCAAGACGTAGGGTAAATCTCCGATCGCAAGGAGACACAAATGGTGAAAAAGTCACCGGAAAACACTACTCCCGCAATTGTGGACAACGTAGAGGCGCTTGAGGCTAAGCTCGCTCAGATGCGAGAGGCCCAGGCGCTTTTTGCTACGTACACGCAGGAGCAGGTCGACAAGATCTTCTATGAGGCCGCCATGGCTGCCAACAAGGCTCGTATCCCGTTGGCGAAGATGGCCATCGAGGAGACCGGCCGCGGCGTTCTTGAGGACAAGGTCATCAAGAACCACTACGCCGCAGAGTACATCTACAACGCTTACAAGAACACCAAGACCTGTGGTGTCCTGGAGCGCGACGAGGCTTACGGCATCACCAAGATCGCCGAGCCCATCGGCATCGTGGGCGCCGTCATCCCGACGACCAACCCCACTTCTACCGCGATCTTCAAGACGCTGATCAGCCTGAAGACCCGCAACGCCATCATCATCTCCCCGCACCCGGCTGCCGCCAAGTGCACCATCGCCGCCGCCAAGCTCGTGCTTGATGCCGCCGTCAAGGCCGGTGCCCCCGAGGGCATCATCGGCTGGGTTGATGTCCCCTCCATCGAGCTGACCAACATGGTCATGCGCGACGTCGACATCATCCTCGCCACCGGTGGCCCGGGCATGGTCAAGGCCGCTTACTCCTCGGGCAAGCCCGCCCTGGGCGTTGGCGCCGGTAACACCCCGGTCGTCATCGACGACACCGCCGACGTGCTGCTCGCCGTCAACTCCATCATCCACTCCAAGACCTTCGACAACGGCATGATCTGCGCTTCCGAGCAGTCCGTGACCGTCATCGACACCATCTATGACCAGGTCAAGGCCGAGTTCCAGAAGCGCGGCTGCTACTTCGTCAAGCAGGGTGCCGAGATGGAGGCCCTGCGTGCCGCCATGTTCAAGAACGGCGCTCTCGACCACCGCATCCCCGGCATGGCTGCCGCCAAGATCGCCGAGCTCGCCGGCATCGAGGTTCCCGCCAAGACCAAGATCCTGATCGCCGAGGTCACCTCCACCGACCCCGCCAAGGAGGAGTTCTCCCACGAGAAGCTCTCCCCGGTCCTGGCCATGTACCACGCCAAGGACTTCCAGGAGGCCGTCGACAAGGCCGAGCACCTGGTGCTCGCCGGTGGCCCGGGCCACACCGCCTCTCTGTACGTGCACCCCGCCCAGGCCGAGAAGATCAGCCTGTTCGAGCACGTCATGAAGGCCTGCCGTATCGTCATCAACACCCCGTCCTCGCACGGCGGCATCGGTGACCTGTACAACTTTGGCATGAAGCCGTCTCTGACCCTGGGCTGCGGCTCCTGGGGCGGCAACTCCGTCTCCGAGAACGTTGGGGTGAAGCACTTGATCAACGTTAAGACTGTGGCCGAGCGCCGTGAGAACATGCTGTGGTTCCGCGCTCCCGAGAAGGTCTACTTCAAGAAGGGTTCCACGCCCGTCGCCCTCGACGAGCTCGGTACCGTCATGGGCAAGAAGCGCGCCTTCATCGTCACCGACCAGTTCCTCTTCAAGAATGGCAACACCCGCGCCATCGAGGCCAAGCTCGACGAGATGGGCATTGCCCACGACTGCTTCTACGACGTCGAGCCCGATCCGTCGCTGCAGTGCGCACGTCGCGGCGCCAAGCAGATGGCTCTCTTTGAGCCGGACGTCATCATCGCCGTCGGCGGTGGCTCCGCTATGGACGCCGGCAAGATCATGTGGATGATGTACGAGCACCCCGAGTGCAAGTTTGAGGACATGGCCATGGACTTCATGGACATCCGCAAGCGTATCTTCACCTTCCCCGAGATGGGCAAGAAGGCCTACTTCGTCGCCGTCCCGACCTCTTCGGGTACCGGCTCCGAGTGCACGCCGTTCGCCATCATCACCGACAAGGAGACCGGCATCAAGTGGCCGCTCGCCGACTACGCGCTGCTCCCCAACATGGCTATCGTCGACGCCGACAACTGCATGACCGCCCCGCGCGGCCTGACCGCTGCCTCCGGCATCGATGTCATGACCCACGCCATCGAGTCCTACGTCTCCATCATGGCTTCCGACTACACCAAGGGCCTCTCCGAGCGCGCTGCTAAGCTCGTCTTCGAGAACCTGCCCTCCAGCTTCACGAACGGTGCCAAGGACCCGCATGCCCGCGAGGAGATGCACAACGCCTCCTGCATGGCCGGTATGGCCTTCGCCAACGCCTTCCTGGGCCTCAACCACTCCATGGCCCACAAGCTCGGCGCTTTCCATCACCTGCCCCACGGCCTCGCAAACGCCGTCATCCTGACCCGCGTCATGCGCTACAACGCCGCCGAGGCTCCCGTCAAGATGGGTACCTTCTCCCAGTATCCTTACCCCAACGCGCTGCACAACTACGCCGAGATGGCCAAGTACTGCGGCATCGAGGGCAAGGACGACAAGGAGGTCTTCGAGAACTTCATCACGAAGCTCGAGGAGCTCAAGGACTTCATCGGTGTCAAGAAGACCATCGCCGACTACGGTGTTGACGAGCAGTACTTCCTCGACACCCTCGACGAGATGACCGAGCAGGCATTCAACGACCAGTGCACCGGCGCTAACCCGCGCTACCCGCTCATGAGCGAGATCAAGGAGCTCTACCTGGACGCCTACTACGGCCGCGAGCCCCAGGACTACGCCGTCTGCTAGTTTTTAGCACGGTTATTTGCGGCGGGGGTGCACGGGTGTACGCACGCCCCCGCCGTTGCTTCTATCGCATCGTTGAAAGGATGCAATCATGCTGCTCCCCGATTCCAAGACCGAGCTCGTCCGTCGCGGCAACAAGGTCGTTTACGACCTGGGTGACAAGATCGTCAAGGTCTTTAACGAGACCAAGCCCGTCTCCGACGTGTTCAACGAGGCTTTGAATCTTGCCCGCATCAATGAGTGCGGCATCCGCAGCCCCAAGGCTCTCGAGGTTTCTCAGCTCGAGAACGCCAACGGCTGGGCTCTCGTGACCGAGAAGGTTCCGGGCACCACCCTTGCCGAGAAGATGACTGCCGAGCCCCAGCGCTTTGGTGAGTACCTCGAGATGTTCGTCGACCTCCAGATCGAGATCCACGGCTACACCTCCCCGCTGCTCAACCGTCAGCGCGACAAGTTCGCCCGCATGATCGACAGCCTCGATCAGCTCAATGCCACCACGCGCTACAACCTTCAGGAGCGTCTGGACGGCATGACCAAGGAGTTCAAGGTTTGCCACGGCGACTTCAACCCCTCCAACGTCATCGTCGGCGACGATGGCCAGCTCTATGTGTGCGACTGGGCACACGCCACCCAGGGCTCCCCTGCTGCTGACGTTGCCACCACCTACCTGCTCTTTGCCCTCAACAGCAAGGACCAGGCCGAGGCCTACCTGGAGCTCTACTGCGACCGCGCTGACATGCCCATGCAGGTCGTGCGTCAGTGGACGAGCATCGTTGCCGCTTCCGAGCTCGCTCGTAAGCGCAACGTGAACGATGAGTTCCTTAAGGACTGGATCGACGTCGTCGATTATCAGTAATATCTGAGCGATTCATTTCGCATCGGAGGCACAAAGGGAAACCCCGCAGCTCGAATGGGCTGTGGGGTTTTTCTTTTAGCTATAAAAGATTCTTAGACGCAAAAGCGGCCCTGCGCCTCTCCCTCGAGAGACGCAGGGCCGCTTCGTAAGCGCACTCAACGCAGCGGGCTCGATTAACGGCGTGCTGCCTTCACAAGCTCGGCGACCTTGGCGACAACCTCATCGATTGCCACATCCTCGCGCTCGCCCGTAGCACGGTCCTTAAGCTCAACGGTACCGTTCTTAAGACCGCGCTTGCCCAGAATCACCTGATATGGGAAACCCATAAGGTCGTTGTCGGCAAACTTAAAGCCGGGACGCTCATCACGGTCATCGACGACAACCTCGATACCCTCGGCGCACAGACCCTCGACGATCTGCCCGCAAACGGAAGCGCACTCCTCCTTCTTGGGATCGAGCGGAATCACCGCGACCTCGTACGGGGCAACGGAGACCGGCCAGACGATACCGTGCTCGTCGTTGTGCTGCTCCACAACGGCAGCGAGCGAGCGAGACACGCCAACGCCGTAGCAGCCCATGATGAGCGGCTTCTCCTTGCCGTCCTCGTCCATAAAGGTGGCACCCATGGCCTCGGAGTACTTGGTGCCCAGCTGGAATACCTGAGAGACCTCGATACCGCGGGCAGCGGAGAGCGGCTTGCCGCAGTGCGGGCAGGGATCGCCGGCAACGACGGTAACCAGGTCGGCCCAGTCGTCGACGGTAAAGTCGCGCTCAGGGCAGGCACCGGTAAGGTGATAATCGACCTCGTTGGCACCGCAGGCCCACTGCTTGGACTCGCGCAGGCTCTCGTCGCAGACCAGACGGATGCCCTCGGGCAGGTTAACCGGTCCGATAAAGCCCTTGTGCAGACCGTAGGTCTGGAGCTCCTCATCGGTCATCATGCGATAGCCCTTGCCAAAGACGTGCTCGGCCTTGCAGTCGTTGAGCTCATGATCGCCCGGAACGATGGCCACAACCGGCTTGCCCTCGGCGTCGATGAGAGCCAGGGACTTGCGCGTGCCGTTCTCGGGGAACCCAAACAACTTGGCAACGGCCTCGATGGTGCCCATGCCCGGAGTCTCGACCTTGGTAAGCGTACCGTCGCCGGGACCCTCGGTCACGACAACCTTAGTGCTTGCCGCCTCGTCATCGGCAGCAAAGCCGCAATCGTCGCAGTAGACCAGCGAAGCCTCGCCGGCCTCGGCCAGCGCCATATACTCGACGGAGGTGTCACCGCCGATCTCGCCGGAATCGGCGACGACGGGCAGGGCCTTGATGTAGCAGCGCTCGCAGATATTGGCGTAGGCCTGCTTCATCTTGTCGTACTCCTCCTGCAGGCTCTCCTGCGTGGCAGAGAAGCTGTAGGCGTCCTTCATGATGAACTCGCGACCGCGCATCAGGCCAAAGCGGGGACGGAACTCGTCGCGGAACTTATCCTGGATGTGATAGAGATTCACCGGCAGCTGCTTGTAGGAACGCAGTTCATTGCGCACCAAGGCGGTCACGGTCTCCTCGTGCGTGGGGCCGAGCACGAACTCGCGGCCGTGGCGGTCATCAAAGCGCACGAGCTCCTTACCATAGGCATCGATACGGCCGGACTCACGCCACAGCTCGGCATCGACCATGATGGGCATCATGAGCTCCTGGGCACCGGCAGCGTCCATCTCGTCGCGCACGATGTTCTCGATTTTGCGAATCGAGCGCCACGCGAGCGGCAGATAGGAATAGAGCTGTCTCTTAT
>CABSMX010000017.1 GCA_902478945.1 uncultured Collinsella sp. | reverse complement strand
CAGCAGGCACAGGACGGCGGCGACGAGCAGTTTGCCCACAAAGGCGCCGCGCAGGCGGGCGAGCTTGCCGGTGGGGGCGGGGGCGTCGGGCTTGGCGAACGCAAAGACGCGCGGGGCGATGCGGTCGCGGGCGATGCTGGCCCAAGCGCAGCCGGTGAGGATGGCATTGGTCAGGATGAGCATCACAAAGGCGAGCGGCTCGTTTTGCGCGACGAGACCAATAGCGCCCCAGACGGTCAAAAAGAGCTGGAACAGGCCAAAGGCGACGCTCCAGGCGAAGGCGCCCTTGGCAACGGTGCCCGACTGAGCGCGAATGGCCTTGGCCTCGCGCAAGACAAGGTAGACGGTCGCCGCAAGACCGACGAGCGAGATGGCGGCAGCGAACATGCTGAGACTCCTCACAAACTAAAACCTACGAAAGCGGGGGTTTACCCGATTGTTACCTAAATATGCGCTGCATTTGCGGGCTGCGCACAACAATCAGCCATATTAACGCGCACGTGTGGCGGTGTGGCGCAATGTAGTGGCGACCTGCGCGATAATGGACGGGAATTACACGGAAACGTAAAGGCTTCTTAAAGAATTGGCGAGGATAGAGCTATGGGTGAGCAGGTTTGTATGACGGGCGCCGAGTACTGCGACGGAGCTGCGGTCGTGGATACATACGGCTATCCGGTCGAGACTACGGGCAATGCGGTGCTGGACATCTTGGAGCATCGCTCGTCTACGCGTGCCTTTGCGCGCGACGACAACGACCGTCCCGTAGCGGTGACCGACGAGCAGCGCGCAGCGATTCTGCATGCGGCAAGTCGCGCGCCGTCGGCGGGCGCCATGATGATGTATTCCATCGTAAGCATTCGCGAGCAGGCTACGCTGGACCGTCTGGCCGATCTGTGCGACCATCAGCCTATGATCGCCAAGGCGCCCTGGGCACTAATATTTGTGGTCGATTATGCCAAGTGGATCGATCTGTTTGAGCACGCGGGCTGCTTTGAGCCCGAGTTTGTCGAGCGCACGGGCAAGGCGCCCCGCCGTGCGCCGGGTTTGGGCGACTTTGCCATCGCGGCCCAGGACGCCGTGATCGCCGCGCAAAACTCCGTGGTTGCCGCCGAGGCCCTGGGGCTGGGGAGCTGCTATATCGGTGATATCGTCGAGAATGCCGAGGAAGTTGCCGAGCTGCTCGATCTGCCGCCCTATACCATGCCGCTGTCGATGCTCATCATCGGCACGCCCCGTAAGGAGCGTCCGGCCATTGCGCATCCCGTGGTGAACCTGGTGCACGAGGAGCGCTACTGCCGCGCCGATGCTGCGACTATGGACGCGCAGGTGGCCGAGATGGACGCGATGTTCCGTCCGCATGCCCGCGAGGTGGGGGAGCGCGTCGTGGACATCTATACCCGCAAGCACACGAGTCCCTTTATGGCCGAGATGAGCCGATCCATGGAATGGTGGTTCAAAAACTGGCTCGGAAAATGACGGATGTGACAAAGGGACAGTCCCTTTGTCACATTCCATATCGCGGCGGTGGCCTAAAGGCCGTATAAATGTTTATCTAGCTGGGAAAACAGTGCATTAAAACATGGGCCGATTACCTATAATCCCTTCGAACATTAAAGTTGGGAGGAAACCGGCTTATGGAACAAAAGGCCAAGGAGGCAGCCTCGCACGCTGCGATTCCTGTGAGCATCTCGGCGATGCTCGTCACGCTGGGCGTGGTGTATGGCGATATCGGCACCAGCCCCATGTATGTAACCAAGGCGCTCGTTGCCGGCAACGGCGGCATCGGAAGCGTGACGGAGGAGTTTGTGCTCGGCGCGCTCTCCCTTGTCGTGTGGACGGTCACGCTGCTGACCACCATCAAGTATGTGCTCATCTCGCTGCGCGCCGATAACCATGGTGAGGGCGGCATCTTTGCCCTGTACAGCCTAGTCAAGCGCTGCGGCAAGTGGCTTATCATCCCCGCCATGCTGGGTGGCGCCGCGCTGCTCGCCGACGGCATCCTCACGCCTGCCGTTACCGTTACCACGGCCATCGAGGGCCTGCGCACCATCCCGGCGGTCCATGCCGTGCTCGGTGATGATCAGGGCCGCGTCGTCGCCATTACGCTCGCCATCATCATCGCGCTCTTCTTGGTACAGCGCATCGGTACGGCCAAGATCGGTCACGCCTTTGGCCCCATCATGACGCTGTGGTTCCTGTTCCTGGGCGGCACGGGTCTGTTCTTTGTCTTCCAGCACCCCGCCGTGCTGCTGTGCCTCAACCCGGTGCGCGGCATCGCCTTTTTGTTGAGCCCCAACAACCACGCGGGCATCATGATTCTGGGCAGCTGCTTCCTCGCCACCACCGGTGCCGAGGCGCTCTACTCCGACATGGGCCACGTCGGTCGCGGCAACATCTACGCTACCTGGCCGTTCGTTAAGTGCTGCCTGCTGCTTTCCTATATGGGCCAGGGCGCTTGGCTTATGAACAACGCTGCCAACCCCGAGCTCATGGGCATTGCCGACCTCAATCCGTTCTACCAGATGCTCGCCCCGGGCCTGCGCCCGTTTGCCGTCGGCCTTTCCACCGTCGCGGCCATCATTGCCTCGCAGGCGCTCATCACCGGCGCATTCTCGCTGGTGTCCGAGGCCAGCCGTCTGGACCTCATGCCGCACATGCAGGTCTTCTATCCTGCCGAGACCAAAGGCCAGCTCTACATCCCCATGGTCAACAACGTCATGCTTGTCGGCTGCGTCATCGTGGTGCTGCTGTTCCAGAACTCGGCGCATATGGAAGCCGCCTACGGCCTTGCCATTACGCTGACTATGATGTGCACCACGCTGCTGCTCTTCTTCTACCTGCACGAGGAGCGCAAGCTCAAGGTTGCTCCGTGGATCTTCGCGGCCTTCTTCCTTTTGCTCGAGGGCTTTTTCTTTGTGAGCTCGCTCACCAAGTTCTTCCACGGCGGCTATTTCACCATTCTGATGGCCGCGCTCATCATGGGCATTATGGTGTGCTGGTACAACGGCACGGCGGTCGAGCAGCGCCAGTTTACGCTGCTGCCGCTGCGCAGCTACCTGCCGCAGCTCAAGCGTCTGCGCGACGACGACCGTTACGAGCGCGTGAGCGACAACATCGTGTACCTGACCAAGGACACCCATACCGACTACATCGACCGCGATATCGTCTATTCGATCTTGGACAAGCATCCCAAGCGTGCCCGCGCCTGGTGGTTTGTGAATGTTGAGACCATGGACGAACCGCACACCTTTGCCTATTCGGTCGAGACGTTCGGCACCGACTACGTGTTCCGCGTGCATCTGTACCTGGGCTACAAGATCAACCAGCGCGTCAATGCCTACCTGCGTCAGGTTGTTCAGGACCTGGCTGCCACCGGCGAGCTGCCGCCGCAGACGCATGACTACTCGGTCTACAAGGATCCGGGCATTATCGGTACGTTCAAGTTCGTCCTGATTCGTAAACTTCTGGCGCCTGAAAGCGATGTGGGGCCGCGCGAGCGTACGGCCATCACGCTCAAGTACATCATTCGCCGCGCCGCCGGCACGCCCGCGCGTTGGTACGGCCTGGAGAACTCCAACGTGAGCTTTGAGTACGTGCCGCTGTTCACCAAGTTCAAGGCCGTGAACAAGATGCAGCGCCTGGCTCCCAACGAGCGGCCGTAGTCGACGCTCGAGGTTTGTCTGCGAACGGGCGGGCTTGTATTGACGGGGATTGAGTCCTGGGAGGAAACCATGGATGCAAAGGTGCTTGACGGTTGCGATCTTGCGACCGAGCTGGTGCGTGAGGTACGCGCCGATGCTGCCGAAGATCGGTTCTTTACGAATCGGGCCAACATGGACATGGCCGACCGCGTGATTTCGATCGTGGTGACGGTGCTTGTCGCGGCGTGCGTGTGCGCACTGCTCGCGCACGTGCTGTTTGTCTAACGTCCGCAGGTTGCAAAGGCTTTACACTTGGAACCACCACAAGGGGAAACCACCACAAAGGTGCCTGTCCCCTTTGTGGTGGTTTTTGTTTTTGAGAGAGGGGCGGAACGCTGATGGACGTCCGTACGGACGGCGATATTGCCGATAGCTTTTGGTGGCGGCGCACAACGCTGACGCGCCGCACTCCTCTGTATGACGCCTGCGTATCGGTGGGGCTGCTGGTCGCGGCGACGATTGTGGGCGCGCTGCTCGACCATCCGGGTCTCGCGCCGAGCATCATGATCGTCTATGTGTTCGCCGTTCAGCTGTGCGCATTCTTTACCTGGAGTCGCCTGTATTGCTTGCTGAGCTCGGCTGCCGCCGTGGCGCTCTACAACTTCTTGTTTGTCGACCCGCGCTACTCGCTGTCGCTTATCGACCGCGTCTATCCCGGCATGTTCTTCATCATGTTCGTGGTCTCGCTTGTGTCGAGCTCGATTGCGTTGGCCCTGCGCCGGGCCTTGGCGCAGGCTGCCGCCAGCGACCGTCGCACGCATATGGTGCTCGAGACCAACCGCATGCTGCAGCGGTGCGCCGATCAGCAGCAGATTGTGCACGCCATGGCCACGCAGCTGGCGCGTCTTTCGGGCTGCCCGGTCGTGTGGTACAGCGCCGATGCCGAGGGCGATGACCTGCTGCCGCGTGCGACATACACGGCCGTGGGCGATGCCGCGCCGGTGCATGAACTGGCGCCGCAGATGCCGCCGCGGCTCTCGGCGTCCGCCTATGTGGGAACGCCGCTCGATGCCACCTATGGTGGCTCGGCGTTTTATGGCATCTACCTGACGGTTCGCACGGGCGACGGCTTCGTGCGCTCGGGCGACCCCGCCTCGGTGGTGGGCGTGCTGGCTATCGTTGCCGAGCCCGACGTGCTGACGCACGAGGAGCGGACACTTGCCGATGCCATCGTGAGCGAAGGTGAGCTGGCACTCGATCGCGCCCGCGCCATGGAGGCCCGCGAGGAGGCGGCGGTGCTCGCCAAAAACGAGCAGCTGCGCGCCAACCTGCTGCGCTCCATCTCGCACGACCTGCGCACGCCGCTCACCAGTATTTCGGGCAATGCCGATGTGCTGCTCGACCAGGGCTCGACCGGCACCGCCGTGCTCGATAGCCAGACGCGCCGCGGCATGCTTCTGTCCATTCGCTCGGATGCGCAATGGCTCAACGCCACCGTCGAGAACCTGCTCGCCATCACCAAGCTCGAGGGCGGCGGTATGCGCCTGTCGACCACGCTCGAGCTCATGGACGATATCGTCGAGGAGGCGCTGCGCCACGTGAACCCTGCCGTGCGCGAGCACGACCTTAAGGTGGTGGCGTGCGATGAGCCGGCGCTCGTCAACGTCGATGCGCGCCTGATGGTGCAGCTGGTGGTCAATCTGGTGAACAACGCCATCACCTATACGCCCGCAGGCTCGCATATCGTGATCTCGATTAGCGTCGACGATGGACGCGTGGCGTGCTCGGTGGCCGATGATGGTCCGGGCATCGCACCCGAGGACCGCGAGCGGATCTTTGAGTCGTTCTATACCGCCAACCACGGTCTTGCCGACAGCCACCGCAGCGTGGGCCTGGGTCTTTCGCTCTGCCGTTCCATTGCGTTGGCGCATGGCGGTAGCATAGAGGTTGCCGCGGCGGAACCGCACGGTTCGGTCTTTACGATTGAACTTCCCGCCGCCGACGTTTCGTTTGATAAGGAGTAGCGCTGTGTCGAACTCTGCCGTAAAACCGCTCATCTTGGTCGTTGAGGACGACCCAGCTGTTCGCAACCTTATCGTTGCTGCGCTCGAGGCGCACGGGTTGCGCCATATGGCTGTGGAGACCGCCCATGCCGCTATCGCCGCCGCCTCATCGCAGGCGCCGAGCATCGTGCTGCTCGATCTGGGCCTGCCCGATATGGACGGCGTCAAGGTGGTGGAGTCGGTGCGCGCATGGTCGGGCATGCCGATCATTGTGGTCTCGGCGCGCAGCGAGGATGCGGACAAGATTCGTGCGCTCGATGCTGGCGCCGACGATTACCTGACCAAGCCGTTTTCGGTCGAGGAGCTGCTCGCGCGCATTCGCACGACGCTCAGGCGCCTTTCGTATGCGCAAACGGGCGGCGTTGCCTCCGAGGGCTCGTTCGATACCGGTGAGCTGCATATCGACTTTGATGCCGGCATCGCCACGATGGATGGCGAGGAGCTGCATCTGACGCCGATCGAGTACAAACTCCTGTGCCTGCTGGCGCATAACGCCGACAAGGTGCTGACGCACCAGTTTATCCTGCACGAGATTTGGGGTACGGCAACCAAGAGCGACCTGGCGAGCCTGCGTGTCTTTATGGGCACGCTGCGCAAGAAGATCGAGTCCGACCCCGCGCATCCGCGCTATATCCAGACGCATGTGGGTATCGGTTACCGATTGGTCACCCAAGGCTAGATCGCCAACCACCATCCCAATATGAGTTGCGGTGAAATAGTTCCTGTTTGGGCCTTTACCAGGCTTTTTAGGAACTATTCCACCGCAACTTTGTCTATTTGTCCTTGGGCTTGCTGGCGTAGAACTTCTTCTTTTTGGGCTTGCCAGCGGGGGAGGGTTTGCCGTTGCCGGCCTGCGCGTGCGTGGGCGCTGCTGCACGGGGCTTGCGGGCCTCGGGGTTGCGCAGCTCCTCGACGCGTTCGGCAATTTCCTCGGCGCTAAAGCCGACCTCTGCCATGGCGTCCTCGATGGGTAGGCGGCGCACGATATAGCAATGATGCACCTTCTGGTTGCGCGCGAAATCCTCGGGGATGGTCTGCGCCGTAATGTCCTCCAACACGACGCCCGCGCGTGCGAGCTTGCGCGTCTCGGGGCGGAAGCCGCGCAGGTTGCAGCTAAAGATGGCATGGCCGCCCTGTGCGAGCAGGCGAGATACGCCGGCCAAAAGCTCAACATGGTCGCGCTGGACATCCCAAGTGCGGCGGCCCATCTTGGACGAGTTCGAGAACGTGGGCGGGTCGACAAAGATCAGGTCCCAGCGGTTGCGCGTCTGGCGCTGGTCGCGAATCCAGGCGAGCACGTCGTCGCGCACAAAGTGATGCTGCGGCCCCACAAAGCCGTTCTGTCGCATGTTGCGCTCGGCCCAATCCAGGTAAGTGTTGGAAAGGTCGACCGTCACAGTTTCCTCGACGCCGCCGTCTGCCGCATAGCAGGTGGCGGTGCCGGTGTAGGCGAACAGGTTGAGGAAGCGGCGCGCCTGCTTGGCGTGCTCGCGCACCAGGTTGCGGGTGACGCGGTGGTCCAGGAAGATGCCCACATCCAGGTAGTCGTCAAAGTTGACGGCAAAGGTGAGTCCGCCCTCTTCGATGAGCGGCAGGCGACGGCGCGCGATGTTGGCGCGTTCGCCCGATCCGCCCTTGCCGGCTCCCTGCTTGCCGTACTGCGAGCCGCCGCGCGAACGCATGCGGGCCTTGGCGTGCACATGCTCGGCGGGAACATCTAGGATGCGCGGCGCGATGGCCAAGATGTCGAGCATACGGGCCTGGGCCAGCGCGGGGTCGATGGTCTTGGGCGCGGCGTATTCGGCGATGACGAGCCAGCGGCCCGGCGTCTGCGGGCAGCCATCGTACAGGTCGATGGCGGCGGAGTAGTCGGGCAGGTCAGCATCGTAGACGCGGTAGCAGCTCACACCCTCGCGATTTGCCCACTTGCGACGCAGGCGGGCGTTCTTGCGCAGGCGGTTGGCGAACTGCTCGGACTCCGGGATGAGCACGGGCAGCGGCTTGCCGTCGCCCAGGTCGAGCGTGGCGGCAGGTTCGGGCATGGGGGTGTTGGCGGCTTCGTCCACGGCGTCCGCGGTCTGTTTCTCGGCGTTTGCACTGGTCGCAGCTTCGAATGCCGCGGCGGCGTGGTCGAGCGAGGGCCAAACCTCAAGAGCCGCCTCCTCGTTATTGGGCATGACGGCGATGGAGCGCGCAGGCTCGGCATGGAGCGCGCGGGCCATAAGGCCATCGCGGGTGAGCGCGGCGACCGGCGCGGCGGTAAGCTCGGGCGCGCGGCGCAGCTCGCCGACCAGCGTCATGGCGTCGTGCATGAGCGAAAGCGGGGTCTCGGTGGTATCTGCGACCACGGCGGCACCGGCGACGGCGCCCGCGTGGTCCAGTACGGTGGCGGACTTGGCGGCGCAAAAGTCGACAAAACGCTTGTAGCCGGCACACTTGACCATGCGCTCGGCAGTCTTGCGGGCGGCGGGGTCGATGTCTACGGCCACGATGCGCGCCTGCCGCTCGCGCGCTGCCGCCTCGCGCTCGCGCGCCTCGGCAAGCAGCTGCTCCCACAGGGCGGCATCATGCAGCTGCCAGCCCTCAAAACCCCAGTGCTCGCGTACAAAACCCGGGGCGCGGTCAGTCAGAATGTTCACGGCTTCCAGCAGCAGACCGCCGCCGGCGCACGAGGCGTCGACCAGCGTAGGCAGGGCTTCGTTCTCGTAATCGTCGGCCGTCAGCTCGCGCTCGCACAGTGCGGTCCAGCCGACCTGCGCCAGCACCAGGGCGGCGTAGTCGGGGCGCAACACGTGCGCGCCCTCGCCGGCACGGGTCGCCGCGGGCGGCAGGCGCTTGAACAGCGGGTCGCCCGAAAGGTCCAGGCTTATGCTCGCGCGGCGCTGGCGCAGCGAAAGCAGTAGGTGAACATCGGGGTCGGCGGCATCGACGTCGGCGCGACGGCCCGTGGTCTCGGCCAGGCGGTCGCACAGCGCGTCCTTGGCGCGCAGGGCCGAGAAGCGCGTGTTGCGCAGCTGCTCGGTCACGCCGCGGGCGGTGATGGCGATGGTGGCGCCGGGGCGGACGATGCTCTCCCAGGCGATGTCGTAAACGCTATCGTACAGTTCATCGGCATCCTGCGCCTCAAAGCGCCCGAGCACCACGAACACGCGGCTCGCCAGGCGCGACCACAGGCATGCTCGGTAGCCTTGCTCGAGCTCGCCCTCAAATGTAGCGCGGCCCTTCAGCCGGCGAACATGCGAAAGCCCGAGGCGTTTAAGCTCATCGGCGAGTGCGGACTCAAAGCCCTCGGGGCAGCTTGCGTAAAATTCCATGGGTGACCTCTCTGGTTGCGTCGCTCCATTATATGATGGATGCTTCGTTTGCCCTTATCCTCGAAAGGAACCCATATGATTGATGCGTGCCCCGAATCCGCTGTGCTCTTTTTTGATGTAGACGGCACGCTGACGTCGTTCGATCCCGACGATATGACCGATAAGGACTTCAATGCGGTCCACCCGTCGAAGGCCGTTGTCGATGCATTTGGTCGTCTGCGCAATGCGGGTCACCAGGCATTTATCTGCACGGGTCGTCCCCTGTGGCTAATTGCCGATGGCCTGCGCGCTTTGGAGCCTGCGGGTGTCGTCGCCATGGCGGGAGCGACGCTCGAGATCGAGGGACGCGTGGTGCATGAGGACTGCTTTGACGAGGACGTTATCGCGGAGCTCGCACGCCGTATGGCCGCGGCAGGGATTGAGGCCTTTTTCGAGACCAACGTGGCTACTTTTGCCCTGGAACCCGCGGGTGTTGAGCAGTCGTCTCTGATCGGCACTTTTGTGGTGCACAGCACCGAGGAAATGCGCGTCGACGGCCGTCTGCGCGTGGGCAAGGTATGCCTCAATGTGCCCAGTTTGGCTCGCGTAGCCAACGATGACGGCTTTATCGATCGCTATTTTGAGGCCTGCAACACCGGTGGTCAGAATCGCGAGCTGAGCCCCAAGGGCATCGACAAGGGCGTGGGCGTGGCGCGAGCGCTGGCGTATCTGGGCCGCGAGGGAAATGCGCGCACCTTTGGCTTTGGCGATTCGGGCAACGACCTGGGCATGCTCGCTGCGGTCGAGACGGCTGTCGCCATGGGCAACGCCATGTCCGAGGTCAAGGCGGTCGCCGACTACGTGACCGACGATGTTGCACACGACGGCACCGTCACCGCCATGCGCCACTTTGGGTTGATCTAATAAATGGCCGGGTTGCCCGCAGTGGGGCGACCCGGCCATTTGAGCTATTTTGCAATATAGAGCTTGGGATGACTGCGACTGCTCTCGATCGCCGCCGTCATGATGCCCTCGTCGTCTCCATCAACGATGATGCCATCGAGGTCATCGATTTGCGCGGATTGATAAAAACTGGTCTTGTTGAACTTTCCCTGGTCAACCATCATATAGCCCTGGTTTGAGTTGGCCAGGTACATATGCTTGATCATGGCCGAGAAGTCGTGCTCGACGGTAAAGCCGTGGTCGGGGTGGAATCCGTCGGCACTGACAAACGCCTTGTCGGCATGTAGTTTGCTCATGCAGTCGAGCGTTAGTGCGCCCGCGAGATAGAGGTGGCCCTTGCGCACGGAGCCGCCCAGCAGCACTACCGAAGTATTGGGGAGATTGAAGCTGGCGTAGTTCGCGATTGCAAGATCGCCGGTGATAATGGTGATCTCATGCTTGTCCATGAGGGCTTTAGCGAAGTAAAAGCCTGTGGTGCCGATATCAATTACCAGAACATCGCCATCATCAACAAGAGTCGCTGCGGTTGCGGCGATGGCCTCCTTGGCCTCGACTTGGACATTGATGCGCTCCTCGGGATACGAGATTGCGTTGGAGCGAGAAAGCGATACCGCTCCGCCGCGTACGCGACGCAGCTTGCCCTCGGATTCCAGCGAGACGAGGTCGTGTCGTGCGGTGACTTCCGAAACCGAAAAACGGCGAACGATGTCGGATACCGAGATATTTGGTTTTTCGGCCAGCCAATTCATGATAAATCGCTGACGCTCGGCCGGTGAAAGGTCTGAAGTAGATGCCATATACCGCTCCTTTTGAACAAAAGGCAAAAGATGCGCCTTTCGTAATCGAAATATAACGTATCGATATGAAAAGAACAAGGCAAATTCGAATGAATCGAATGAACGGAATGGCATGTCCCAAATGCATGCGTAGCAGATAGTTCGCACGTAGACGGGCTATAAAGAGTCTCATTCTGAAGGCGCCGCCAAAAAGAAGCACGTTCACACCCGATATTCGACCGTTCACGGAAAGTTGACAATTGAGCTTTCGATAGCTTTTGAAATGGTTTATAAAAGAAAACCGAAAAGCTTTTGAAACAAAGAAGAAGGCTTTCGATAGCAATAGCGTTAGATGAGAAAGGACCGAACATGGCGATCAAGGTGTTTGCCGACGGCGCTAACCTCGAGGGCATGCTTGACATGCATGACAATGGCAACGTTCAGGGCTTCACGACCAATCCTTCCCTTATGAAGGCCGGCGGCGTGACCGACTACCGCGCTTTTGCCAAGACGGTTCTTGAGCACATTACCGATGTCTCGGTTTCTTTTGAGGTTTTCGCTGATGACGAGGCTGGTATGGAGGCCGAGGCTCGCGAGATTGCAACCTGGGCAGACAACGTCTACGTTAAGATTCCGGCGCTCAACACCAAGGGCGAGTCCACTGCCGCGCTGGTCAAGCGCCTTTCTGCCGACGGCATCAAGGTGAACGTCACCACTATCTTCACGCCCGAGCAGGTCGACGAGTTCGTCGATGCCGTTTCTGCCGAGACCCCCTCTATTCTGTCCATCTTTGCCGGTCGCATTGCCGATACCGGCGTCGATCCGCTGCCCCTCATGGCGGAGTCCGTAAAGAAGGCTGCCGTTAAGCCTGCTGCCGAGGTTCTCTGGGCGTCTACGCGCGAGGTCCTCAATATCTTCCAGGCGGAGTCCGTTGGATGCCAGATCATTACGGTCCCCAATGCCATTCTTGCCAAGCGCAAGAATTTCGGGAAAGATTTGCTTGAGTACTCGCTTGATACGGTCAAGGGCTTTGCCCGCGACGTTCAGGCGCTTGGTTTTCATATCTTGCCCGAGGAGTAGGGGACGAGCATGCTGACCGATCTTCTTAAACCCGAGCTTGTTGCCTGCCACGTCGAGGCCTCCGACTGGGAGGAAGCGATCAGGGCATGCGGTAAATTGCTCGTAGACGCTGGCAAATGCGACCAGAGCTATGTTGACGCCATGATTTCATCGGTTCACAAATTCGGCCCCTATATGGTCTTGGAAGAGGGCATCGCCATGCCCCACGCCCAGGCAGATGGCAATGTGAGTGAAGCGGGAATCTGTATCGTCACGCTTGACCCTGCCGTTGCGTTTGGACACGAGGATTTCGATCCGGTTCACGTGCTCGTGGGTATTTGCGCACCCGACCCCAAGGCTCATCTTGGCTGCTTGGCGGAGCTTTCGCAGATGTTTGAGGACGAAGACTGCGTTGCCAAGCTCAGCGCATGCGATACGCCCGAGCAGGTTTTGGAGACCATGCGTTCATTCTTTTAGGCCTTAATGGCACGGCGATGCGTCGCCGCTTTTGGATAGACGGAAAACCGTCATGTGTAGGAGAGGAAGGTTGCCATGCATATCATCACCGTATGCGGAAACGGCATCGGGTCTAGCCTGATGCTCGCTGGCAAAGTCGAGGAGCTTTGCGAGGAGGAGGGCATCAAGGCCGACGTTGAGTCTATGGACCTGAATGGTGCTTCTTCCGCAAATCCGGATCTGTTCATCACCGTTAAGGAACTCGCTCCCGAGCTCCACGGCAACGTTGTGATCGTTCGCAGCTATGTGAACAAGAAGAAGATCCGCGAAGACGCCCTCGAGGCAATCAAGGCGGCCGCCGCTAACGCCTAAAGCGGCACAAAAAAGGGCGGTTCCCTGTGGAAGAGGGAAACGCGCCCACGTTAGAGAGAAAGGAAGCGCAGATGCAAGCCATCCTTCCCATACTTGAGTTTATCCAATCGATTCTGACCAAGCCAGCATGGATCATGGGTCTATTTGCCTTTGTGGGCCTTGTCGCGCTTAAGCGTCCTGCCCACAAGGTGATGACGGGCACCCTGAAGCCCATTCTGGGTTACATCATGCTGTCTGCCGGCGCCGCTGTTGTTCAGGAGAACCTTGCTCCGCTGGGTACCTTCATCGAGACCGGTTTCCACATCACCGGCGTCGTGCCCAACAACGAGGTCGTCGTTTCGATGGCTCAGAGCGTCCTCGGCGTTCAGACCATGATGATCCTGATTCTCGGCTACGTCGTGAACATTATCATTGCCCGCTTTACCAAGTTTAAGTACATCTTCCTGACGGGCCATCACAGCATGTTCATGGCTTGCCTGCTGTCTGCCGTTCTGCAGGCATCTGGCTTCCAGGATGTCCAGCTTGTCATCGTGGGCGGCATGTTCCTGGGCCTCGTGAGCGCTATGCTTCCCGCCGTTGGTCAGCGTTTCACCGAGAAGGTTACCGATGGCGATGAAATCGCCATGGGCCACTTCGGTTCACTCGCCTATTACATCTCCGCTGCAGTCGGTACGCTTTTTGCTAAGGACGCCGAGGAGAACAGCACCGAGAAGATCGAGGTTCCCGAGAAGTTCTCCTTCCTGCGCGACACCACCATCTCCACGGCTCTTACCATGGCCTTCTTCTACTTGGTTACCGCTTTCGCCGCTTACATCGCAGATCCTGCGGTTGTTACCAAGACCGCTGGCGGCGACAATGTAATCGTCTATGCCCTGACCTGTGCCCTGTCCTTCGCCGTTGGTGTCACCATCGTCTACAACGGCGTTCGTATGATCCTCGCCGACCTGGTCCCGGCTTTCCAGGGCATCTCCAACAAGCTGATCCCTGGCGCTATCCCTGCCGTCGACTGCGCCGTCTTCTTCCCCTATGCTCCCACTGCCGTCATCCTCGGCTTTGTCGCTTCCTTCATCGGTGGCGTGGTCGGTATGTTCATCGTGGGCGCTACCCTGGGCATCTTCATCATCCCGGGCATGGTTCCCCACTTCTTCTGCGGTGCTACCGCAGGCATCTACGGCAATGCTACCGGCGGTCGCAAGGGCGCAGCTCTTGGTGCTTTCGTCAACGGCCTGCTCATCACCTTTGCCCCGGCCCTGCTCCTGCCCGTTCTTGACGTCTTTGGCTTCAAGAACACTACGTTCGGCGACTTCGATTTCTCCGTCATTGGTATTACGCTTGGCCGCGCTGCCGAGGCCTTCGGTACCACCGGTGTCTACGCGATTCTCGCTGTCCTTCTGGTCGTCGCCTTCGTCCCCAACTTCATCCACACCAAGGGTGCTGTGATTAACCACGTTGAGGAAGAGTAATCCAGGCATACGTTAAGCCCCAATCGGGTGGAGCTCCGATAACCGGCTCCTACACGGAAGCGGTGACGTCTCAAATGAGGCGTCACCGCTTTTTGCTTTGGAGCGATTGTGAAAACGATCCGGTGAGGCGCTGCTTCTGTTCCGTGAACGGAATCAAACGCAATGATCGGCAAAAACGTTTTGCCGCTGGGGCGGCGATATAAAAATGGTAAAGCTGCAAAACCGTTCGCCGAGAAGATAAAAACCCGCAGCTCACGCCTTGATAAACGTAGGTAAAGTGTTTAGCAGTTCAACGTCCATATGCAAGCGAAAGTTTTGTTGCGGTATCTGCAAGTTTTCCCATTGGGTGAGAAAACTTGCAAGTTCGACGATGGGCAGCGGTGGTTCGTCCTTTGCTGCTACTTCCCCTGCACCATGGTGAGGGAGATCTTTTTGCGGTCGCGATTGACCTTCTCGACCCACACCTTGACCGTGTCGCCGACGCGTACCACGTCGCTGGGGTGCTTGACGAAGCGGTTGGCCAGCTTGGAGATGTGCACGAGGCCGTCCTGGTGCACGCCCACGTCGACGAAGGCGCCAAAGTCCACAACGTTGCGCACCGTGCCCTTGAGTTCCATGCCGGGCTCCAGGTCGTCGATGGAAAGTGCCGAGCGGCTAAAGACCACCTCGGGCGCGTCGTCGCGCGGGTCGCGGCCGGGTTTCTTGAGCTCGTTGACAATGTCGATGAGCGTTAGGGTGCCGCAGCCCAGGTCGCTTGCCAGCGTCGAGATGCTGCCCAGACGGCGCTCGATGTCGGGCACGCCGCCGCGGCTGAGCTCGCTGGCTTTAACGCCTGTGCGTTCCAGGACGGACGTGGCCACCTCGTAGCTCTCGGGGTGGACGCTCGTCGCGTCGAGTGGGTTCTTGCCGCCGCTGATGCGCAGGAAACCTGCAGCGTTGAGATATGCCTTGGGTCCCAGCTTGGGGACCTTCTTGAGCTGGCGGCGATCGGTAAAGGCGCCGTTTTCCTCGCGGTAGGCCACGATGTTTTTGGCCACGCTCGGCGTAATGCCCGATACGTATCCCAGCAGGCTCGCGCTCGCGGTGTTGACGTCGACGCCCACACGGTTGACGACGTCCTCCACTACGTGGCCCAGGGTGCGCGAGAGCTCGGCCTGGTCAAGGTCGTGCTGGTACTGGCCCACGCCGATAGACTGGGGCGGAATCTTGACGAGCTCTGCCAGCGGGTCTTGCAGGCGACGGCCCAGGCTCATGGCGCCACGCACGGTGACGTCTAGGTCGGGATATTCCTGGCTGGCAAGCTCGGAGGCGGAGTACACCGATGCGCCGGCCTCGTTGACGATGGTGTATCGCAGCCCAGGCGCTTGCTCGGCGATAAACTCCGAGACGACTTCCTCGGTCTCGCGGCTGGCGGTGCCGTTGCCGATGACGATGGTGTTGACGCCGTCCTTCTTGACGAGGCGGGCGAGCTCGCGCTTGGTGCCGGCGACGTCGTGGCGCGGCTTGGTGGGGTAGACCACGCCGTGGTCGAGTAGCTTGCCGGTCTCGTCCATGACGGCGACCTTGCAGCCGGTACGGTAGCCCGGATCGAGCGCGAGCACGCGGGCACCGCGCACGGGGCGTGCCGAGAGCAGCCCCTCGAGATTCTTGGCAAAGACGTTGATGGCCTCGGTCTGGGCGCGAACGGTGAGTTTGGCGCGGGCCTCGCGCTCCAGCGAGGGGGCCATCAGGCGCTTGTAGCCGTCGGCGATGGCGGCATCAAAAACAGGCGCGAAGACGCCCTGGCGTCGGGGCCAACGGCTGCCGAGGCGTGCCGTGGCGGCAGCGCCGTCGACGTTCACGCGCACGCGGAGCTTGCCCTCGCGCTCACCGCGGTCGATAGCCAGCACGCGGTGGTTGGGTATACGGCGCAGTGGCTCGTCATAGCTGTAGTACGGCTCGTAGGGGGTCTTCTCGGCGGGGTCGGTGGCCTCGACGACGATATCGGCGGTGTTTTGCGTAAAGGCGCGCAGGTCGGCGACGTTCTCGGGGTCTTCGGCCACCGTCTCGGCCACGATGTCGGCGGCGCCGGCGAGCGCCTTCTCGGGTGTGTCGAAGCCGGCTTCCTCGTTGACGTAGTCCGCGGCGGCGTCGAGTGCGCTGCCCTTGGCCGAGGCCTGCATGATGATCATGTTGGCAAGCGGCTCCAGGCCTGCCTCGCGGGCCTTCTGCGCGCGGGTCATGCGCTTTTTGCGGTAGGGCTTGTAGAGGTCCTCGACACGCTGGAGCTGCGTGGCCTCGCGAATCTGCTGCTCGAGTTCGGGCGTGAGTTTGCCCTGGGCGTCGATAAGCAGAATGACGTCCTCTTTACGCTGCTCAAGATTGCGCAGGTAGGACAGGCGCTCGTCGAGGGCGCGCAGGGCGACGTCGTCCATGCCGCCCGTGGCTTCCTTGCGGTAACGCGAGATAAAGGGGATGGTGTTGCCCTCGTCGATGAGCTTGACGGATGCCTCGATGTTGGCGGCCTTAAGGTTGAGCTCGCGTGCGAGCTGGGCGATAAGATCCATGGGACTCCTTGCGTTTAAGGTGCGTTTGCAGCACAGGGCTACCAAGGATACCACCCGTCCCAAAAGACTGTTTTGGGACCGCGCCATGAAAACGGCCTATCTACTACGTTTTACCTGCAGGGGCTGACCATACCTGGGTTTTCCGAAAATCGGCAAGCTGTTTACCTGCGGTTTTTATTTTGCGAAATTCGGTATGGTTGAGGGTGATCGGTTAAACGTAGTAGATAGGCCCATTTCGTGGCGAACGAACCAAGCTGAGGCGCAAAATAGCCCCCGTCCTAGAAAAATCATCTGGTAGAGTTGACCCCACGTGATTTACGAGACGCTATGCGCCACCTACTCTTTTGTCATTTGGGGGAGTGAACTTGTGAATACTTCTGTCGCCAAGAAAGCCAGCCAGGCGGTGCGTCTGCTCATGATGGTGCTCACGGCAGTTCTCATCTTCTTCTTCATCAACGTTATGCTGCTCGTCTCCGATATCCAGGGCACGGCGCGTGTGGTCAACTACGCCGGTCTGGTGCGCGGTACCACGCAGCGAATCGTTAAGCTCGAGGACGCGGGCCAGCCTCAAGATGACCTGCTCAAAGCCGTGGATTCATACATCAACGGTTTGCGTTACGGAAGTGACGACCTCAACCTCGTCCGTCTCGACGACGACGAGTATCAGGCAAAGATGACCGAGCTTGCAAATTATTTTGATGAGCTTTGTGCCGAGATCATTCGCGTGCGCGAAGTCGGCTACGAGAACACTGACATCATCGCCATGAGCGAGGAGTTCTTTGGCATTTGCGACGATGCCACGCGACTTGCAGAGGACTACTCTCAGGAGAAGGCGTCGGCGCTCAACTATCTCGAGGGCTTGGTGATCATCGACATCGTGGGCTTGGTGGCGACCTTTGCGGTCGAACTTGTTCGCGCGGTGCGAACTGCCGCGCTCAATCGCGAACTGCAGAGCAAAGTCTATCTCGACGAAGCCACGGGACTGCCCAACAAGAACAAGTGCGAGGAGATCTTGGGGCAGGAGCAGCCCATCTCCGCGGAGGCGCCCGTTGCGGTGTGCGTTTTCGACCTTAACAATCTGCATGCGGTCAATAACAGCTTTGGTCACGAGAAGGGCGACGAATACATCCGCTCTTTTGCCCGGCAGCTGGGGCGTGTGTCGTCCGAGACCTGCTTCGTGGGTCGCGACGGCGGCGATGAGTTTATCGCGGTGCTGTGGGATGCCGATCGAGCTGCCGTGGAGTCCTGTCTCGCTCGGGTTCGTGCGAACGTGAACGAGTATTCCGAGGCTCACCCCGACATGCCTATTAGCTATGCGGTGGGCTATGCGCTTTCCAGTGATTTTGATGAACCGCCTACGATGCGCGAGCTCTTTTCCCAAGCCGACAAAAACATGTACATCGACAAGAACCGCGTAAAGACAGCCGAGGCAGCCGGGCCGCAACGCGAGGAACGGTAAGCTTGCAACAGAGGGCATAGAAAAGCCTCCGCAGCTCGTGTGGCTGCGGAGGCTTTATTCGTTGCGGCGCATTGTGTTTGGGTCGTTGAGATGAGTCGATTTGCCCCGAAAGATGAGGGCGTTGACCTTGGGGTCATGCCGACGAATGAGCGGCAAATCGACCATCTCGGCGAGCCGAACTACTCCAGCTCGAACGCTCCGGTATAGAGCTGGTAGTAGTACCCGCGCTTGGCGATCAACTCGTCGTGGTTGCCGCGCTCGATGATGCGGCCGTGGTCCAGGCAGATGATCGCATCGGAGTTGCGCACGGTGGAGAGACGGTGCGCGATGACAAACGTCGTGCGACCCTCCATGAGCTTGTCCATGCCTGCCTGCACGATGGCCTCGGTGCGGGTATCGATGCTCGACGTGGCCTCGTCCAGAATCATCGCCGGCGGATCGGCGACGGCGGCGCGCGCGATCGAAATCAGCTGGCGCTGGCCCTGCGACAGCTGGGCACCGTTGCCGGTGAGCATGGTGTCGTAGCCGTCGGGCAGGCGGGTGATAAAGTCGTCGGCGCCGGCGAGCTTGGCGGCCTTGATGCACTCCTCGTCGGTGGCATCCAGGTTGCCGTAGCGGATGTTGTCCATCACGGTGCCGGTGAACAGGTTGACGTCCTGCAGGACTACGCCCAGCGAACGGCGCAGGTCGGACTTGCGAATCTTGTTGACGTTGATGCCGTCGTAGCGAATCTTGCCGTCGGCGATGTCATAGAAGCGGTTGATGAGGTTGGTGATGGTCGTCTTGCCGGCACCGGTGGCGCCGACAAACGCGACCTTCTGGCCCGGCTTGGCAAATACGGACACGCCGTGCAGCACCTCGTGGTCGGGCGTGTAGCCAAAGTCGACGTTGTCCATGACCAGGTCGCCGCGCAGCGGCACGTACTCGATCTCGCCGGTTGCGCGGTGCGGATGTTTCCACGCCCACATGCCGGTGTGGTGGTCGGTCTCCTCGAGCTGCCAGGTGTCGGGGTTCACCTGCGCGTTGACGAGCGTCACGTAGCCCTCGTCGGCCTCGGGCTTCTTGTCGATGAGCTCAAAGATGCGGTCGGCACCGGCGAGGCCCATGACCACGGCGTTGATCTGCTGCGAGATCTGGCCGATCTGTCCGCAGAACTGCTTGGTCATGTTGAGGAACGGCACCACGACGGCGATGGACAGCGCCATGCCCGAGATGCTCAGGTTGGGCACGCCCAGCGCCAGGAAAATGCCGCCTGCCAGTGCGACCAGCACGTAGAGCAGGTTGCCCAGGTTCATAAGGATGGGCATGAGGATGTTGGCGTACATGTTGGCCTTTTGCGAGACCTCAAAGAGCTTTTCGTTGCGCGCGTCAAAATCGGCTTCGGCGGCAGACTCGTGGCAGAATGCCTTGACGACCTTCTGGCCGTTCATGACTTCCTCGATATGGCCCTCGACCACGCCGAGCTCGGTCTGCTGTGCAATAAAGAAGCGCGCGGAGTTGGAGCCGAGCAGCTTGGTCATAAAGGTCATAAAGGCGACGCCGGCCACAATGACCAGGCACATCCACACGCTGTAGTACAGCATGATAAAGAACACCGTGACGATGACGATGGTCGTCATGAGCAGGTTGGGCAGCGACTGGCTGATCATCTGGCGCAGCGTGTCGATGTCGTTGGTGTAGTGGCTCATGATGTCGCCGCGCTGATGCGTGTCGAAGTAGCGGATCGGCAGGTCCTGCATGCGGTTGAACATCTTCTCGCGCAGCTTCTCGAGCGAGCCCTGCGTGACGATGGCCATGGCGCGGTTCCAGAAGAGCGAGGACAGGATGCCGACGCCGTAGATGCAGGCGAGGGTGGTCACGAGCTGCAGAATCTTGGGCTGCGCAGCTTCCCAATCGCCCGACTGCCACGATTCGCTAATAATCTGCAGGGCGCTCTGAAGGAAGGTCGCACCGATGGAGTTGATGATGGCGCAGAGCACCACGCCGACAACGACGAGGGGCAAAAGCACGGGGTAGAAGCCAAAGAGCGTCTTGATGAGGCGCGACATGGTGCCGCCCTTGCGGTTGAGTGCGCGCTCGGCGGTCGTTGCCTTACTCATGTGCCTCGCCTCCTTCCTGGGTCTGGGCTTGCGTTGCGGATGCCTCGGTGTCGGCCTCGACGGCCCCTTCGCCCTCGGCAGACATCTTGTTTTGCGAGGTAAAGGTCTCGCGGTAGATCTCGCTTGTCTTGAGCAGCTCGTCATGGTTGCCGATTTGCGCGATGCGGCCACCCTCCATGACGATGATGCGGTCTGCGTCCTGCACGGAGCTGATGCGCTGGGCGATGATGAGCTTGGTCGTGTTGGGCAGATAGCTTGCCAACCCTGCGCGGATCTTGGCGTCGGTCTTGGTGTCGACGGCGCTGGTGGAGTCGTCCAGGATCAAGATCTTGGGGCGACGCAGCAGGGCACGCGCAATGCACAGGCGCTGCTTCTGACCGCCGGAAACATTGGAGCCGCCCTGCTCGATCCAGGTGTCATAACCCTTGGGGAAGCCATCGACAAACTCATCGGCGCAGGCCAGATGTGCCGCCTCGCGGACTTCCTCGTCGGTGGCGTTCGGGTCGCCCCAGCGCAGGTTTTCGGCAATGGTGCCGCTAAACAGTACGTTTTTCTGCAGCACCATGGCCACCTGGTGGCGCAGGGCGTCCAAGTCGTAGTCGCGCACGTCCATGCCGCCCACGCGCACGGTGCCCTCGGTGGCGTCGTACAGGCGGGCGATGAGGTTAACGAGCGTGGACTTGGCCGAGCCGGTACCGCCGATGATGCCGATGGTTTCGCCGCTCTTAATGTGCAGGTCGATATCGTCGAGCGCCTGGCGCTTTGCATGCGCGGAATACTTAAAGCTCACGTGGTCAAAGTCGATGGAACCGTCGGCAACCTCGAGCACGGGCTCGGCGGGATCGGCGATCGTGGGCTCGGCGGCCAGCACCTCGGTAATGCGGTGCGCCGATTCGTCGGCCATGGTCACCATGACAAAGATCATCGACAGCTGCATCAGGCTCATGAGGATCGCGAAGCCATAGGTAAAGATCGAGGAGAGCTGGCCCACGTCGAACAGCGTGCCCTGGCTCGTGATGATGAGCTTGGATCCCAGGTAGATGATGACGACGAACGCGCCGTTGACGCAGATGTTCATCATGGGGTTGTTAAAGGCCAGCAGCTTCTCGGCGCGGGTGAAGTCCATCTGGACGTCGCGCGCGGCGGTCGCGAACTTCTCCTTCTCAAAGTCTTCGCGCACGTAGCTCTTGACCACGCGCATGCCGGTGACGTTTTCCTCGACGGACTCGTTAAGGGCGTCGTACTTGTGGAACACGCGCGAGAAGATGGGGCGTACCTTAAAGATGATAAAGAACAGTCCAAAGCCCAGCAGCGGAATGATGACCAGGTAGACCATGGCGACGCTGCCTCCCATGATAAATGCCATGGTAAAGGCGAAGATCAAGACCAGCGGCGCGCGCACGGCGATACGGATGATCATCATAAAGGCCTGCTGCACGTTGTTGATATCGGTGGTCAGGCGCGTGACGAGCGAGGAGCTCGAGAACTCATCGATGTTGGCAAAGCTGAACGTCTGGATCTTGTAGAACAGGTCGTGACGCAGGTTCTTGGCGAAGCCGCAGCTCGCATGGCTGCAGGTGACGCCGGCGGCGGCACCAAAAGCAAGCGACGTCAGCGCGATGAGCACCAAAAAGCCCGCGGTGGGAAGCATCTCGGCTACGGTGGCGCCGTCTTTGATGGCGTCGATCAGGTTGGCGGTGATAAATGGAATCAGCATCTCGCAGAGCACCTCGCCAAGCACGAGCAATGGCGTGGCAACAGCGACTTTCATATAGTCGCGGATGCTGCCCATGAGGGTTTTAATCATCCAGTTCCTCCCAGGTTACACGGATTTTCTCGAGCATTTCGGCGAGCTGCTCGCGCTCGTCGTGAGTGAGGGCACTAAAGGCCCGTTCTCTAAAGCGGATGCGGGCCGCCTGGTCGATGCGGGCGTTTTCCCGGCCGGTTTCGGTCAGGCGAATGGTGAGCTGCCGTCGATCCTTGGGGTTACGGCTGCGCTCGATGAGACCGTTGACCTCGAGCTTGGACAGGATCTCGGAAAGCGACCCCGGCTTGAGGTCAAAGTGCATGCCGAGTTCCTGCTGCGACATCTCGCCGCCGGGCTGCTTGGCCAGCAGGCAGATGATGGGCGCCTTGCCGGATATGCCGCCGCCGTGAAAATGCATGTAATGGCCGCAAAACCCCAGCCCATGGAGGATCCGCTTGGCGAGACGGTCCTCCTTGGACTGGGTCTCGGGCTCGTCTGCCGGCTGTGAGGGGTCGCCGCCGGGTTCATGCGGATAGGCGAGTGGTTTAACACACATATCTAAGCTTCGCTCCTTTCTTTAGTTAGGTAGTGGAATTGTTTTGTGCCTAACTAATCTAGGAGCATGAGAAATAAATGTCAAGGTACCAAACTAGTGGTTACGCGGTTTTACCAAACCGCGTAACGGCTCGACGCTGCAAACCCGCCAGAGCGGCAATCTGCCTTTCAACTTCGGCGGCATGACCGGAAGGTCAATGCCGCCTTGTTTCAAGGCACCTTGCTCGCTCTGACGGGTTTTCGCTGACTTCGCCAAAACATCGGCGTTGCCCTTGTTGGGATAGTCGTTGGGGACGCTCTTGTTGAGTGATCCGTGGGGGACGGAGGAAAAGGGATCATTTTGGGCTGCGGTGACACCCTTCCGAAGTTGCTTTGCCCAAAACTATGCCGGATTACGACGATGAATTCGAAATCTCAGACCTCGCTATTGTTTTTCGGAAAATCACAAGCTGTCTACCTGCGGTTTTGCTGGAGTGCAATTCGTTGTGGTTGGAGACTGGCGGTTTATCGTAGTAATCCGGCATAGTTTTGGAATGGTAGTAAATAGATGGCAGCTGCTGTGCCGCTACTGCCGAGATTTGCCTCCCATTTCCGAAACCTTTCCGCAACAATTTGACCTCCACGGCGCCAGCGCCCGCCCGCCGTGCTCCCTGCGCTACACTTAGTCGCACTATGGCGCCGTCGCGCCGCGCCCGACCCAAGGGGGACACTCATGAAGAACACTCAGCTGCTGCTGATCAACGATATGTGCGGTTACGGTAAGGTCGCGCTTTCTGCAATGCTGCCGGTGCTGTCGCACATGGGCTATCGCATCCACAACCTGCCAACGGCGCTCGTTTCCGATACGCTTAACTACCCCAAGTTCTACATCCACGACACCACGGAGTATGTCCGCCAGAGCCTCGCCATCTGGGAGGAGCTCGGCTTTGAGTTCGACGCCATCTCGACCGGCTTTATCGTGACCGAGGAAGAGACGCGCATCATCTCGGACTTTTGCCACCGCCGTGCGCAAAAGGGCACCAAGGTGTTCGTTGACCCCATCATGGGCGACAACGGCAAGCTCTATGCGGGCGTGCCCGAGTCCACGATTGGCCTTATGCGGCACCTGCTGGAGTGCGCAGACTACGCGGTGCCCAACTATACCGAGGCGTGCCTGCTTGCCGATAGGCCTATCTCCGAGCAAATTACGCCCGATGAGGCCCGCGCCCTTGTGGACGCCGTGCGCGAGCTGGGTGCCAAGTCGGTGGTCATTACGAGCGCCGTGGTCAATGGCACGAACGCGGTTATCGGTTACGACCATGTAGCGGGGGAGTACTTTACGATTCCCTTTGAGCTCATTCCGGTGTATTTCCCGGGCACGGGCGATACGTTCTCGTCGGTGCTCGTGGGTCGCGTTATGGCCGGCTGGAGCTTACAGCGTGCGACGACCGACGCCATGCGTGTGGTGGCCGAGCTTATCGAGCGCAATGCCGACCAAGAAGACAAGTCGGCCGGCCTTCCCATCGAGGCCTGCCTGGATGTGATCGACCATGAGTAACGCCGGCGAGGGCGGCGTCAAGCCTGCGGGCGAGAACGGGCCGCTCGGTGCGCCGCGTGGCAAGCGTCCGCGTATCCGCGTGAGCTGCGTGGACCAGCTGGGTGCGTGCCGTTGTCACCATGGTCACAAGCCGGGAGACGTCTTCGACTTCGATCGAGACCGCGGCAAGATGTGCGCTATGGCCTGTCACGTGGGCTTTCCCTATATCGATATCCTGCGCTATGGCGGAACCGTGCCTGGCAACGAGCCTGGTGCGGCAAAGTTCTGCTGCCCCGAGGTCGATACGCTGAACGTCTGGCTTGCCGAGATCGTCGACGAGTAGTCGAGCGCAATGTGACAAAGGGGCAGCCCCTTTGACACATTCGCCGGTGATGCCCCTTCTTTTGCTTATAATTTCAAATCTCTGCATTTCATCCGATTTTAGGTTCTAAAAATTCTGCGTTTCATCGATAATCAAGCATATAAAACTTTGCATTTCATTCGATGACACCGAGGGGAGAGCCTATGCTGCGCAGGAAAATAGCGGCAGAGCTGGAGCGTTGGCTGAAGTCTTCCGAGCAAAAGGCCTTGTTCATTACGGGTTCTCGCCAGATTGGCAAAAGCTATTCGATTCGCGCATTTGGCAAAGCCAACCATGCAACCTACATCGAGCTTAACCTCATGGAAAACCGCCAGGCAAAAGATGCTCTTCTCGAGGCGCGGAATGCCGATGATTTCATCAGCAGGGTGACGCTTCTTTCGGGAAAGTCGATTGCGCCAGGCAAAACGCTCGTGTTTATCGATGAGGTCCAAGAGGCCCCCGACATCATGACGATGGCAAAGTTCCTTGTTGAGGACGGGAGGTGCCGCTGGGCGTTTTCGGGGTCAATGCTCGGGACTCAGTTCAAGGGCGTCAGGTCCTATCCCGTGGGGTATGTCCACGAGCTTAGGATGTTCCCGCTCGATTTTGAGGAGTTTTGCTGGGCAACCGGGGTGAGCGAGGGGGCTCGCCAAACGATACGTGACGCGTGTATCAGCGAGAGGCCCGTTCCTGATTACATTCATGACGCGATGATGGCAAACTTCAGGACCTATACCGTTGTCGGCGGAATGCCGGAGGTCGTGCAGCGTTTCCTTGACACGCAGGGCGACCTTGCCTCTGTTCGTCAGCTACAGTCAGAGCTCAACGAACAGTACCGGCGGGATATCTCCAAGTATGCAAGCGGGCGAGCCCTTCAGGTGCAGAGCATTTACGATCAGCTCCCTATTATGCTCGAGGGCGAAAACAAGCGCTTCGTGCTCAATTCCATTGACCCCAAGGCTCACTACGAGAAGTATCAGCGAGATTTTGTATGGCTTGTCGATGCCGGCGTTGCTCTCAAAGCCGATATCGTAACCGAGCCAAAATCGCCCTTGCTCAAGACGGCACGGCCATCGCAGTTCAAGCTATATCAATCGGATACGGGCATGTTGATGGCGCGCTACCCCGTCGGAGTCGCCCAAGCGGCGTATCTTGATAGCAAGGAGCCCAATCTGGGCGGCATTTACGAAAACGTGGTGGCCCAGCAGCTGGCTGCCCAAAATCGCCAGCTTTACTACTATCAGACAAAAAAGCGCGGTGAAGTGGACTTTGTGGTCGATGGACCGGATGGGACGGCTGTTCCGATCGAGGTTAAATCGGGCTCCTATTACCACGCGCACGCTGCGCTCGGTCATGTGCTTGATACGGCTGAATATGGCGTAAGGCTCGGGATTGTTTTCTCGAGAGGCAACGTTGAGCGCAACGGAGCGGTTCTCTATTTGCCGCTATATGCGACCTGGGCCCTTTCGGATGTTTTGGGCGACTCCTGCGCCGAGGGGATAAAGCTGGAGGTCAAGCCGGTCTAGGGCTAGTCCCGGATGTGACAAAGGCGTGGCCCGCGACCTCGATTGCCTACAGCTGCTCGAGCATAGCGGTGCAGCCGTCGAGTACGTCGCGGTAGGTGGCATCGAAATTGCCGGTGTACCAGGGGTCGGCCACGTCGCCGGGGCGCTCGGTCCAATCGAGCATGCGCGTAATCTTGCCGTCGGGGTCGTCGCCAAAGATGCGACGCAGGCCACGCGCGTTCTCGTCGTCCATATAGACAATGTGGTCCCAGTCGCCATACTCCGCGCGACGCACCTGACGTGCACGATGTGCGACGACGGGAATCCCGACCTCGCGCAGCTTGGCAACGGTACCGTGGTGTGGCGGGTTGCCGATCTCCTCGGTCGAGGTCGCAGCGGAGTCAATGACAAACTCGCCCGCGCGCCCGGCGCGCCGCACCAGCTCGGTAAACACCGACTCAGCCATCGTCGAGCGACAGATGTTGCCATGGCAGATAAACAGTATGCGTTGCATATGCGGCTTCCTTCCGATCGTCATCATCGAGCTCGAGTATCGCATCTACGCCTACGCCCAATGTAACAAGGAGGCAGGCTTAACGGTTGTATCTACCTGCGATAATAACAAGATAAGACCTTTAATCCCAACGCCTCTACTGTGTTCAATGAGTTGAATGGCTCTAAAAATCAGTTTCCAATATAGGGTGGAGAATCCACTTTATTAAGGCAGAAAATCAGGCAAAAGTAAAAGCAAAAGTAGTAAAAACGTAGTACGGCTTAAATTTTTACTACCAATGTCTACCTGCTGTTTTGTTCAATAGCAAGCATCTCGTCTTGAATATCTTCAAGCCCAAGATGGGTGTAAACGTTGTAGGTGGTGTTGATATCTGAGTGCCCCATAATGTATCTGAGCTTTGCTGGACTCATGCCAGCGCGTGCCATTCGGCTACAGAAAGTGTGTCTGAGCTGGTGCGGGGTTATATGAGGCAGCTCTTCCTTATAGATGCGGTTGTGCTTAATGATGGCGCGTTTGAGCCTATGCTCCCAATGCAGGGCAACGCATGGCATCTCATTTTTTCTAGACTTTAGTCTGCTGGCCGCGCAGCGGCCAGCTTTAAACCACCCGCTACGCGGGTGGAGACAAACGGCTTTACAAAGC